>JBEKSB010000078.1:0-18080 GCA_049517455.1 Xanthobacteraceae bacterium | reverse complement strand
CGCCGATAGTGTCGGCGGGTGATTTCAGTCCAAGCCATCGTGACCTCCATTGAGCTTCGCAACCCAACGGAATCACAACCGATTGAAATCACCCAATTTATTTTTCAGTCAGCCTCTAAGCGCCGGCCGCTGTTCGTGATCGATCAGGTTCTCACCCAGAACGCAGCCGCGCCCGCTCCGTACCGCGCGGCGAGCGAGCACTCGACCGTCCCCGGCGACGTTTTCCGGTAAAGATTCGCCTCGCGCGTAGCGAGCGCACGCAAAAGAAAAAAGGGCGCGGTTTGCACCGCGCCCTCGTTCGGATTGGCTTTGATGGATTTGTTAGAAGTCCATTCCGCCGCCACCTGACGGCATCGAAGGCATGTTGTCCTTCTTCTTCGGCAGCTCGGCGACCATCGCCTCGGTGGTGATGAGCAAACCGGCGACCGAGGAAGCGCCCTGCAACGCCTGGCGCACGACCTTGGTCGGATCGATAATGCCCTTCTTCACCATGTCGACGTATTCGCCGTTCTGGGCGTCGAAGCCGAAGGCGTAGGCGTGGTTTTCCAGGATCTTGCCGACAATCACCGAGCCGTCTTCGCCGGCATTGGTGGCGATCTGGCGGGCCGGAGCCTGCAGTGCCTTACGAACGATCTCGACGCCGTGCTTCTGGTCCTCGTTGGAGGTGCGCACTTTCTTGAGCGCCTCGGTGGCGCGCAATAGTGCGACGCCGCCGCCGGGAAGGATGCCCTCTTCGACCGCGGCTCGGGTCGCGTGCATCGCGTCGTCGACGCGATCCTTGCGCTCCTTCACCTCGACCTCGGTGGCGCCGCCGACGCGGATCACCGCGACTCCGCCCGCGAGCTTGGCAAGCCGCTCTTGCAGCTTCTCGCGGTCGTAGTCGGAGGTGGTCTCCTCGATCTGCGCCTTGATCTGGGTGATGCGGTCCTCGATGTCCTTCTTCTTGCCGCCGCCGTTGACGATCGTGGTGTTTTCCTTGTCGATCATCACCTTCTTGGCTTTGCCAAGCATGGCCAGCGTAACGTTCTCGAGCTTGATGCCGAGGTCTTCGCTGATCGCCTGGCCGCCGGTCAGGACGGCGATGTCCTGCAGCATGGCCTTGCGGCGATCGCCGAAGCCCGGAGCCTTGACGGCCGCAACCTTCAGGCCGCCACGCAGCTTGTTGACGACGAGCGTGGCAAGCGCCTCGCCCTCAACGTCCTCGGCCACGATCAAAAGCGGCTTGCCGGTCTGCACGACGGCTTCGAGCAGCGGCAGCAGCTCGTTGAGCGCCGACAGCTTCTTCTCGTTGATGAGGATGTAGGGGTCCTCCATCTCAACGCGCATCTTGTCGGCGTTGGTGATGAAGTAGGGCGAGATATAACCGCGGTCGAATTGCATGCCCTCGACGACGTCGAGCTCGGTCTCGAGGCTCTTGGCCTCTTCGACCGTGATCACGCCCTCGTTGCCGACTTTTTCCATCGCCTTGGCAAGGTAATCGCCGATTTCCTTGTCGCCGTTGGCGGAGATGGTGCCGACCTGGGCGATCTCAGCGTTCGAGGTGACCTTCTTGGAGTTCTTTTTGAGCTCTTCGACCACGGTCTCGACCGCAAGATCGATGCCGCGCTTGAGGTCCATCGGGTTCATGCCGGCGGCAACCGCCTTGGAACCTTCGCGCACGATGGCGGCGGCGAGAACCGTCGCGGTCGTGGTGCCGTCACCGGCGATGTCGGAGGTCTTCGAGGCAACCTCGCGGACCATCTGCGCGCCCATATTCTCGAACTTGTCCTCAAGCTCGATTTCCTTGGCGACGGTGACGCCGTCCTTGGTAATGCGGGGAGCGCCGAACGACTTGTCGAGCACGACGTTGCGGCCTTTGGGGCCGAGCGTCACTTTCACCGCGTTGGCCAGAATGTCGACGCCGCGCAACATCTTGTCGCGCGCATCGACTGAGAATCTTACTTCCTTAGCAGCCATCTAAATCTCCTGTTTTATGGCCGTCGCCCTTCGCGGCGCACCTGCGGCGCGCACGTCAGGATGACGAATGAGTTGGCGTGGGTTACGCGGCCTTCTTCTTGGCCACCGGCTCGTCGATGACGCCCATGATGTCGGACTCCTTCATGATCAGGAGCTCCTGGCCGTCGATCTTCACTTCGGTTCCCGACCACTTGCCGAACAGGACCCGGTCGCCGACCTTGATGTCGATCGGGATCAGCTTGCCGGCCTCGTCGCGGCCGCCTGGGCCGACAGCCGTGACCTCGCCCTGCGAGGGCTTTTCCTTGGCAGTGTCCGGAATGATGATGCCGCCGGATGATTTCGCTTCAGCATCGATGCGCTTGACGACGACGCGATCGTGAAGCGGGCGAAACTTCATGGTGTCCTCCTAAGATATTGAACCGAATTAAGTTATGGCGAGAGCGATCGGCGCGAAGTTCCTCAGCTGACCGCCTGGTAGCGAAGATAAGGGCGTGATTTCTGCCCGCAAGAGCCGCCTGAGAATTTTTTAGCACTCACCGGAGCGGATTGCCAACAATCCGCTGGGAGATCGTTAATGCCCCCGGAGTTCCGCCGCGGAGCCGAAAATATTGTCGGCCGACGAGGCGGCATATTAGCTGTTAGCAAAGGTCCAAGGATGCTGCTAGTGCCCTGAAAATAAACAACTTATTCAAACTTGAGGCTTGTAATGGAGGAGCTAGTCTCGGAACAATCCCCCTGATGGGACGGAGGGTAATATGGGTTTGAAAGAGACTTCGTCGACGAAGACTTGGGGTTCGCAAGACTCTCGGGTTTCGCAAGACTTTCGCCGGCAGCTCGAAGGCTACGGACTGACCACCGCCAATATCCTCTATCGCCGGCCGGATCATCCCTGGCTGCTTCAGACCTACGTCTGGCAGGATTACGACCTCTGCCCGATGTTTCCCCAGCTGAACAAATTCCTTAATTTTTGGCTGGAGAAGCTCGAAGGTCCGCTGCATTCGGTGACGGTAGCGCACGCGCGCTTGATCAAGCCGGCCGAGATCCGCGCCGTGGACGGCGAGTTCCGGCTGCATTGAGCGGCATCAGCCGCTCGACGTCTGATGCCTGACTCTTGATCGCTGGCAATCATGCGCGTCCGTTTTCATTTTGGCTCGGTCACGCTCGACGCCGAGCTGCTCGACACGCCCACCGCGAAAGCGATCGCAGCTGCGCTGCCGATCGCAGGATCGGCGCTGACCTGGGGCGAGGAGGTCTATTTCGACATCCCGGTGACCGTGGCGCGCGAAAAGGATGCACGCGCGGTCGTCACGCCCGGCGAGATCGCCTATTGGCCGGAAGGTCACGCGATCGCCATCGGCTTTGGCCGCACGCCGATCTCGCAGGGCGAGGAAACGCGGCTTGCCAGCCCGTGCAACATTTGGGCGAAAGCGCTCGGCGACGTGAAATCGCTCGCCACGGTGCGCGCGCGCACCAAAGTGGAGGTCACGGCGCTCGATTGACGCCGCCGCTGTGGCGCACCTCCGCGCGGGCAGATGCCGCCTTTGAATATTTGTCGCCGGAATTACCAAAATCCGCCTTCGCACCGCTCTAATTTCGCCTCCGCGCTTCGATCTAATGCGCATCGTTTCACCGATGCCGGCGCACCGGGGGACCAGCGGTTAATCGGTATTTAACTAAAACTCGCCTTAATGATTGCGCAGGTCGGCGGGGCCCTTGGCGCAATCTTTCGCCGGGTAGGGGGGGCGCTGGCGCGCTTGTCCGCTTCGACGTGCCACGCGCGGCCGATCGCTGCGTCAACAAGAAATCTTCATTTCAGGTTCGAGGGGAAATGGCGTTCAGTACCGCGTGGCGTGATCATTCTGGGGAATACGATCGTCGACGTTTATCGGGGAATGCGCGCCGGCAAAGGCTATTCGGCGGCGCCCTTCTCGGCTGCGTCGCGTTGGCATGCGCCTGGAGTCTCTGGGCCAATCTCGGCGGCACCGTTGCCGACCGAGTCCCTTTCCTGCGGCCGACGCCATCGCTTGCCGCGAACGCTTACGCGAAGCTGTCGGCTGCTTTGAAAAGCTACGCGAGGCGGCCGGCTGGTTCGAACAGCTTCGCTCTCCTGTTCGATCCTCATTCGTTGGGCTTTGCGCCCGGAACGTTTTCAAAGAGCGCGGCTCTGCAGCAGGATGTCTCCTCCACGGGATCGATCGGCGATCAAGCCGCGCGGAGTGCAGCATCGCCGGCACAACAGCTTCGATCGCCGCCAACGCGGACGGCGTCGCTGCGCGACGTCACACAGACGAGCCGGGCCGGTTCAAACGCGCCGGCCGACAAGCCGACGATTTTCGAGAGGCTGTTCGGCAGGCCTGCCACGACGACGCTGGCCTATGCCAGTCCCGACGACGGCGATCTCGGCGAGCAGAGCGTCACATCTGGCCGCTACGATCGCTCGACCGCCGTTTACGACATCTCGGCGCACACGGTTTATCTGCCGGACGGCACCAAACTGGAAGCGCATTCGGGTTACGGCTCTAGGCTCGACGATCCGCGCCACCCCGACGAAAGAATGCGCGGCGTCACCCCTCCCACCGTCTACGATCTGAAACCGCGGGAATCGCCGTTCCACGGCGTGCAGGCGCTGCGGCTGATCCCGCTCGACGAAGGCAAGACCTTCGGCCGCACCGGTCTCCTCGCCCACAGCTTCATGCTCGGCCCCAGGGGCGATTCGAACGGCTGTGTGTCTTTTCGGAACTACAACGCGTTCCTCCAGGCCTACGAGAGCCATCAGATCAAGCGGCTGGTCGTGGTGACGCGTTTGGAGTGAGCGGCGCGTCCTTCGCTTTCACACTTGGCTCGCCGTTCTTCCATTCGTCATTGCCGGACTTGATCCGGCAATCCACGCTGACCAAACGCTCGCTCATTTTTTGGCGGCATATCGTGCGCTGCGTTTCAACATGGACCACCGGGTCAAGCCCGGTGGTGACGAGCAGGGGGCGACGCAAGTGCCGAAACCGACTGGCTCGATCCGCAACGCAGGGGTATCAGCTCCGCCCACGCCAAGGCAGAAAACACGCCCACCATGACGCCGCTCCTTGAACCGCCGGCACAGTACGACCACCCTTACCGCGGTCAGGTGATCGAGCAGCGACCCTCGGTGTTGCAAATCATCCAACTCTGCCATGGCCCCGCGACGAGCTGCGCGTGGGTGAGCAAGGGCGTCTTGCCATATCGCGCTGCCGCAGGACGAGAACGACACTCGCTTGATCGCGCTAATCCATCAGCATGAGATCGGGCACTGCAACGGCTGGCCCGCATCGCGCCCCGGCGGCCGTTGGGTCGAGTACGATCCGGACAGCCGCGGCAAGGCGCGCAAGATCGGTCACCTGAACGTGACGTTTTGATGCGAGCCGAACGAGCAAAACAAACGGATGTCTCGCAAAGTAGAATCGTGCTCGATCTCAATTTCACTATGTGGCGAAGTACCTTTTTATTGGTGCATTAGACTTGTCTGCGGTGCGCGGCCAATGGATGGCATGCGGCTTTCGGCGCTTCGCTTCCCGCTTTTTTAGCCGGAGGCGAATCTTTTTGGTGGTGGTTGGCAAAGCTTGGGCGCGTCAGGCGTCGCGAGAACGATTTCGCTTGTCCGCCCCCGCGTAGTGAAACGAAGCGGGGGAGGGGGCATCGGCGGCCTTTGGTCGCCGTACTTTGCGTAAGGAACGCCGACGCGAGGCGTCGGCTATGGCGAAGCATGGTGGAGGGGGCGTGGGGCGTTCGGCAAATTTCAAGCCCTGACGCTCACCTCTCTGCCGACGCCTCTTCCACCGCGCAAATGCGCGGTCCCCCTTCCCCGCTATCGCGGGGCAGGATGACGCTGGCACTCACGGACGATTGGAATTGGCTGGCGAATCTCCGTCCGTGCGCCGCCGCGCGAACCACACGGTCAAATCCCAGGCATTGCGGATGTTGACCAGCAGCAGAAGAATCAGCGCGCCGGCCAACAGCGGCGGGCCGATGCTGGAATGCTGGAAGATGAAGACCGCCGCCGCGAGCGCCGCCGCGTAGCCAGCCACCGGATTGGCGCCGTAGCCGAGGCGGTCGTCGATGTCGGTGACGGCACTGCGCATGACGTGGGTCAGGATCAGGCTTGAATAGGCGAGGCCCACGGCCGCGCTCACTCCGACAATGATTGCGAGCGAATGATCAGTGTTCACGGGAATGAGCGACACGAGGCTCAAGAACAGGACGTAGGTGTAGTGAAAAACGATCGGACTGGTGAAGGTGCGCGTCGGGCTCGCCCGCTCGGCGCTGAGATAGCCGGCGCCGATCGTCGCGGCGACGAAGAGCAGCGCCACCAGCGCGGCGGCTGCCGTGCCGAGCAAACCGTAAAATTCATGCCAGCCGTCGAGCATGAGTTATCCTCTACCAACATACGGCATCTGGTTTGCCATTACCGTCATGAACAGCACGTTGGCCTCGAGCGGCAGGCTCGCCATGTAGGCCACGGCGCGGCCGACATCGTCGACGTTCATGCGCGCTTCCGGCATGGTACGGCCGTCCGCCTGCAGCATGCCCTCGGCCATTTTTTCGGTGAGCGGAGTCGCGGCGTTGCCGATATCGATCTGTCCGCAGCAGATGTCATAGCTCCGGCAATCGAGCGCGGTCTGCTTGGTCAGCCCGGTGACGGCGTGTTTGGTCGCGGTATACGGCGCCGTGCCGGGGCGCGGCGTGTGTGCGGAAATTGAGCCGTTGTTGATGATGCGGCCGCCGCGCGGATTTTGCGATTTCATGATTTTGATCGCTTCCTGGGTGCACAGGAAAAGGCCGGTAAGATTGGTCGCCACCACCGCCTGCCACCGCTCGAGCGGTATGTCCTCGATTGGCATGCCGCGCATGCTGACGCCCGCATTGTTGAAGAGGAGGTCGAGCCGGCCGAAGGTCTCCTTGGTCTTGGCGAACAGCGACAGAATCGAAGCCGGTTCTTTGACATCGGCCGGCACGACGAGCGTGGCCTCTTCGGCCTCTTTCGCCGCCTCGTGCAGCCGATCCGCACGGCGTCCGGCGAGCACGACCGTAAAGCCGTCCCGCGACAGCGCCAGCGCGGCCGCCTTGCCGACGCCGCTGCCTGCTCCGGTCACCAATGCGATTTTTTGTCCGGCCATCGGCGTTTCCTCCTTACGTTGGTTGAAAGTCTGTTCTTGGCTGTGCTCTGCTGTGCCAAGAAACCCGCGAAAGCATCGGGAAACGGCCATAACCTGCCCTTAGTTGTTTTCGGCTGTTCTCACCCGTATATTGAACACGTATTGAACACCGAGAATTTCGGGAGGGAAACATGGGCCGTGTAGTCAAGGATTCGAAGATCGGAAATCGCGAAAGCCGATCGAAATTGCCGGCGCGCGGACGGCCGTATTATCGCGCGATTCAAGAAGGGCTGCATCTCGGCTATCGCAAATCGCGCGGCAGGCGCGGCAAGCCGGCAGGTGCCGGCGTGTGGGTTGCTCGGTTCTACACCGGCAACACTTACCGCGCAAAAACGATCGGGACCGCCGACGATTATGCGGATGCCGACGGTGTAAACGTTCTCGACTTTGCGCAGGCGCAGGCAGCAGTTCAGAATCTTCATGCCGCGCGCGCAAATTCCGCGGCCGGCATCGCCGGGCCGCTGACGGTGGCGACCGCACTCGAATTGCATTTGAGGCATCTCGAGGGCGAAGGCCAGGACGTCACCAACCAGAAAGATCACGCTCGAGCGTTCATCGTTCCCGGCCTAGGCGATATCGAGGTTGCCGAGTTGACGACAAAACAGCTGACGGCCTGGCGGCAGCACCTCGCCGCGCAGCCACCGCGGGTCCGCACCGCAGCCGGCGAAAAGCAACGCCACCGTCCGATCGACGACAATGATGCCGAGGCCAAGCGCCGGCGCCGTTCGAGCGCCGGGCGCGTCACCACAACGCTCAAGGCCGCATTGAATTACGTCTGGAAAACGGAATCAAAATCGGTTCCGTCTGACAGCGCATGGCGGAGACTTGCGGCGTTCAAGAACACCGAATCCGCGCGCATCCGTTACCTCACTGTCGCCGAAGCGGAAAGGCTGATCAATGCGGCCGATCTGGAATTCCGGCCGCTCGTGACGGCCGCGCTGCAGACGGGCGCGAGATATCAAGAGCTAGCGCGACTCAAGGTTGGCGACTTCAATCCGGACGCGGGTACGGTCGCGATCTGGCAGTCTAAATCAGGCAAGCCGCGACACGTCGTTCTAACAGCCGAGGGCGCGCAATTCTTCCGCCAGCTGTGCGCCGGAAGGGCGCCCAGCGAGATCATGCTGCCGCGATCTGACGGCGGCGCCTGGGCCAAGTCGCACCAGCAGCAGCGCATGATCGCCGCCTGCAAGCGCGCACACGTCTCGCCGCCGATCGGGATCCATGGCTTGCGGCACACATGGGCAAGTCTTTCGATCATGGCCGGCATGCCATTGCAAGTCGCCGCGCGCAATCTCGGCCACGTCGATACCAAAATGGTCGAGAGGTATTATGGGCATCTTGCGCCGAGCTACATTACCGACGAAATCCGCGCGCACGCGCCGAAATTTGGAATCGCCGCCAAGTCTAACGTCGCGGTGCTGCGATGATGGTGAGGGGCATCGCAAAACATCGTTCGCGCCACGACATTGTCGACGACATCGTCGTGGCGCTGGGGCCGCTTAAACCCGGTGCCGGTAATCCGCGGGCTGAAATTGAGACACACATCAAGCTGATACAGATTGAAAGGGAAGTGCTTGATAACACCAGAGCCATGTACGCCGCCCAGAAAGGGGCAGCGGAGAACATGTTGAAGGAATTGGACAGCCTGGAGGGAAGGGTATGGCCGGGAATCGAAGAGAATTCCGTCCGGAACATACTGGAGTGGCCCCTGAAAATTAAAGCCCCAAGCCGGCACGTCAATTGGCAGCAGCACATGTGCGCGTTTCATGCCAGCGTGCTCGTCAAGCAATTCTCAAAAAGCCCGCCGGTGTTTTCTCGGGGTGGAAACGTCCATCAAGTCGCTTTGCTGATCTTTGAAGCCAACACGGACGGGCCGATAGATTCTATGAATCAGGATCCCGCCAGACTACTGCGCGCCACCCAACAAACCCCGAATTCCCACCTGTCCGCAGCGATCGGGTTGGCGTTGTTGCCGCCTGAATCGAATTATCAGTCCACACAACCGCCAGTATCACGTGCCCGGAATCACTGCCGTCGCCGATCACACCGCCGGCAGTGCAAATGCCACGCCTACAGCCTCGGCACGGATGCAAAGCACAGCAGAGAACAGCTGTGGATATTGGCGTTTCAGGCTGTTTCGGCGTATATGTTCAACGGTGGTTCAATAAGCGGCGAGGAATCCGCGGTTTCGCAGCCCCGGTAGCCGCCGCAACCGAGAAGCGAGCGGCCAACGATGACGATGGAACCCGCGGCTGAAGTAGTGCCGGCGAAATCTGTTCGCAGTCGGGCAAAATATGATCGCAAGTCACATGGCAGAAGCCGTATCACTAACGGGAACGAGCTCCTGCACGGTCTCGTCGACAGCCGCACCGTTTGGGTCCGGCGGTGCCGGGACATCATCGCCAGCCACATCAGCGACCTTGGCGGCGCCGATAACGTGTCCACGGCGGAATTGAGCATCGTTCGCCGCGTCGCCACCCTGACGGTCGTGCTCGAGCAATTCGAAACCAAATTTGCGAATGCCGGAGCGGCTAGTGGCAACGAGCTAAGCGATTACCAAGCCGCAACGGGAAATTTGCGCCGGCTACTGGAATCGATCGGAATCAGAGGCCGCCGCGCCGTCGACGTCACGCCGCGATCGCTGCGCGCGCAGCTGCAGGCGGAAGCCGACGCCGCGGCTGAAATTGAAGCCGCCGAATCCATCGTCGAGGTGGCGTGATGGATGCGCCGGCCGTGCAAGAGGTGTTCAGCTGGATGCGCGGCCCATGGCAACGCATGCTGCTGTGGCAGCGCATCGCCGAATTGTATGAGGCTGAAAGCCGTTGCGCCGTTGCCGGCATCCCCTACAACGACACCGCCATCAACGAGCAACGAGACCGTGCCGCAATGTGTCTCGACGATGGCGACTACGACATGAGCGAGCGCCTCTGCACCTACACCGAATTGGCGATCGTCAGGCACCGCGCGCGGGAAGCGCCATGAAGCGTCGCGCCAAGCCACCCATCACGTCGCTCGCCTTCTTCGCCCGCCTGAAATGGCTGGACGGCCGGCCGCTGCTCGATACAATCGAACCGTACCGCCGCGCTTTCTTCGCACAGGCGCTCGACAGTCGCCGCGGTGATGGCGTACCAACGTACAATTTCGTGCTGTCCGGCCGCGCCAAGAAGAATTGGAAGAGCACCGATCTCGTTCTCGCTGCGCTCTACTGTTTGTTGATCCGCGATAGCGTCAGCGGCAACGACGGCTTCATCCTGGCCAACGACGAGGAGCAGGCCGGGGACGATCTCGAGATCGCCAAGAAGCTGATCGCTACCAATCCGGCGCTCGCCGCCGAGCTCGCCGTGCTCACCAAGGAAATCCGCCGCCACGACGGCCGCGGTGCACTGAAGATCCTGCCGGCGCGCGACGTCGTCGGTGCCCACGGCAAGACCTACGGCTTTTGCGGCTTCGACGAAATCCACGGCTACAAAAGCTACGATCTGTTTGAGAGCTTGGCGCCTGATCCGACGCGCGCCGATGCGTTGACGTGGGTGACGAGCTACGACACCATTTTCTCGACGGCCGGCATTCCATTGTTTGACTTCAAGGCAACCGGCAAGGCCGGCACTGATCCGCGCATGCTGTTCTCGTGGTACAGCGGCATGCTCTGCACTGATCCGAAATTTGCCGAGCTCGAGCCGGAGCTGCGCGCCAATCCTTCGCTGAACAGCTGGCCCGAGGGCCGCGACTACATCGAGCAACAAAGACGCCGGCTGCCGACGCACAAATTCCGCCGCCTGCATCTGAACCTGCCGGGCGCGCCAAACGGTGCTTTCTTCGATCAGGGCAAGGTGATGAGCGTTGTCGCCGCCGGCCGCATCGTACTGCCCTATAAGCAGGGCCTGCTGTACTTCGCCTTCGTCGACATGTCGGGCGGCTCGCGCGACGATGCCGTACTTTGCATCGCCCACTTGGAGGATGACCGCGTCGTGGTTGATCGCGTCGAGCAGCAGGCCGGGGAGCCGCCGTTCAACGCGCGCATGGCCGTGGTGAAATTTGCCGGCCTGTTGCGAGAGTATCACCTCTCCAGCGTCATGGGCGATGCCTATGCCGGCCTGACCTACAAGCAGGACTTCGAGTCGCTCGGCATTGCCTACCAGCTTTGCCCGTGGTCAAAGTCTGAGCTCTACGGCGCGCTTGAGCCGGTGATCAATGCCGGCGAAATTGAATTACCCGACATCCCCAAACTGATCGAGCAGCTGCTCACCCTGGTCACCCGCGGCGCCAAGGTCGACCACGAGCCCGGCGGCCACGACGACTGGGCCAATGCCGCCGCCGGCGTGGTGTGGCGTATCCGCCGTTCCACCATGATGGACGTCAAGATCGTCATGCCGTTTGTTGCCGCGGGTATGCCGCGCAATGTGCCCGGTGGCGTCGTCGGCGGCGGGGCGTTCGTCTCCGCACCGACCATCGGAGCAATATCGCCGCATCCGACGGCACCGCCGCTACCGGCAGCACCGGCAGCAGCAGCAACCGGCCAGCGCTCGAACCAGCCGCCATTGCCACACAAGGACGCACCGATACCGAG
The DNA here is from genome assembly GCA_049517455.1 of Xanthobacteraceae bacterium. Classification (GTDB taxonomy): domain Bacteria; phylum Pseudomonadota; class Alphaproteobacteria; order Rhizobiales; family Xanthobacteraceae; genus BOG-931. The sequence goes on along the minus strand of JBEKSB010000078.1, from coordinate 6,371 downwards.
CAACTATCTGAAGCAACCAGCCGAACCGTGGTCTGCCTACGTCGGTGAGAGCGGCATCAGCACGCAGCGTCGAGGCGGCCCGCCCGGTAGCCCGCCGCACGGACGGTAATCATTATGTCCACCGCCGTCGCAGTCATTGAAGCCAGCATTGCCGACCTCGTGTCGGTGCGTGACGCTGAGCAGCGCCAAGCTTGCTTGGCCACCGCCCACGGTGCCGCTGGAGGTCCACACGGCGTCGCAGATGATCCGTCCCCATCCGGAAGCCAACTGGCATCAGGAGGCCGAGAGGCGTGCGAGCGCCCTGCGGGCGGAGCAGGAGCGAGTGGCGGCGCACTACACCGCAATGGCGCGGCAGCGTGAGGAGCGCGAGGCAGCCGAAGCTCAGAAGCATGGCAATGGTCCGGGTCACCAAGTTGGCAGCTAGCCGGACAATTCGCGGAGACGGCCTAACCGCCGCGAGAATCCCAACTGCGACATTAGCCGGCCGCTCAACGACCGATGTCTCAACCCACACCCGGCCCCTTCGGGTGTGCTAGCTTGACCCGCGACGATGCCATGTCCTGAGCCTAGGGGGAGGCAGTGAAACGGCGCTCCACAGCAGGCGGCAAGTTAGTCAAGACGCTACGCCGCAAGACGGTAACGCCTAAGCGCGGCAAAGCGCCAAAGGTCACGCGTAGTCGCCCTTCGTCCGCCGCCGGCCATGAAGCGGAGATCGCGCAGCTTACCCGCGAGCGCGACGAGGCGCTGGAGCAGCAGGCGACGACTTCGGAGATCCTCAAAGTCATTAGCCGCTCGACGTTCGACCTACAGCCAGTGCTGGAGAGCCTCCTGGAGAAGGCGGTCCGCCTGTGCGGCGCCGATAGGGGTCTCATCATGAGGCAGGATGGAGATCTTTATCGCGTTGCGGCCAGCTACGGCCATTCGGACGAATTTCTCGAAAGAGTCGTGAAACGAAACCCAATCCATCAGGATCGAAGCTCGGCGACGGGGCGAGCCGTTTTGGAGCGTCGCGTCGTGCACATTCACGATACCCTCGCGGACCCGGAGTATCGCTGGGGCAAGGATCACCGCGGCGAAGAGGGGATGCATCGGACTATCCTCGCGGTGCCGATGCTGAAGGGAGACACGATCATAGGCGTGATCCTGATTCGGCGGACCCAAGTCCAACCTTTCACCGACATGCAGATCGCTCTGCTGTCGAACTTCGCCGCCCAGGCGGTTATTGCCATCGAGAACACGAGGCTGTTCCAGGCAGAGCAGCAGCGCACGCGGGAGCTTACCGAGTCGTTGGAGCAACAGACCGCGACGTCGGAGGTGCTGAGCGTCATCTCACGCTCGCCAGGCGAACTTGCCCCGGTATTCGATACCATGTTGGCGAACGCGACAAGGCTTTGCGAGGCGACTCACGGCAACGTGTGGAGATTCGACGGCGAACAACTGCATGCCGTCGCGGTGCGTGGCGATCCGGGGTTTGTCGAGTGGCTGCGGCAGCATAATCCTGTCCCGCCGATCGCAGGGAGTGCTGCAGATCGGATCGTTCGAGGCGAGCGCGTTGTCCATGTGACCGACCGGCGTGAGGAAGACGCGTACCGCAGCAATCAAACCTTTCGCCAACTGGTCGATACAAGCGGGGTGCGCGCGTCATTGTCCGTTGCGTTGTGCAGAGATGAAACGTTGCTCGGCATGATCAATGTCTACCGCCAGGAAGTGCGACCTTTTTCCGAAAAGCAGATCGCGCTGTTGCAGAATTTCGCTGCCCAAGCCGTCATCGCCATCGAGAACACGCGGCTGCTGAACGAATTGCGGGAATCGCTGGCGCAGCAGACGGCGACGTCGGAAGTACTCAAAGTCATCTCCAGTTCGCCCGGCGATCTGAAGCCCGTTTTCAATGCCATGCTGGAAAACGCCGCTCGCCTTTGCGAGGCCCAATTCGGCAACCTGTTGCTATGTGAAGGTGATGGTTTCCGCTTTGCCGCGACGCATAACGTGCCGCCTATCTATGCCGAGCTTTCGCAGCGCGAGCCGATCATTCACCCGGCGCCGCTGGCGCCGCTGTCGCGCGCCGTGGCCACTGGGGAGTTCGTTCACATCGTCGATCTTACCGAGCAGCCGGCCTACAAGCAGCGCGATCCTCCCGTTACCGCTTTGGTCGATGTTGCGGGAGCGCGCACTCTGCTCATCGTTCCGATGCTCAAGGACGGTGCAGTGATCGGTGCGCTTGGCATCTTCCGCCAGGAAGTTCGTCCCTTTACCGACAAGCAGATCGCGCTGGTGCTGAACTTCGCCGCCCAAGCTGTCATCGCCATCGAGAACACGCGGCTGCTGAGCGAGCTGCGCGAATCGCTTCAACGGCAGACTGCCACCACCGACGTTCTCAAGGTCATCAGCCGCTCGACTTTCGATCTGCAGGCGGTGCTCGATACGTTGGTCGAGTCTGCGATGCACCTCGGCGAGGCCAACGCAGCAGCCATCTGGCGCCCTGAGAACGGTGCGCTCAAGTTAGCCGCAAGCCACGGGATGTCTGACGAATTTGTAGAATTTGCCCGGCAGCATCCTATCACCCCTAGCCGTGGAACGATTTCCGGACGCGTCGTCCTGGAAGGTAAGACCGCTCATGTACCGGATGTGCTGGCGGATTCGGAATTCACGGGGATCGGATATCAGTCCAGCGGCAATTACCGCACCAATCTCGGCGTGCCGCTGTCGAGAAACGGCAAAACCATCGGCGTCTTTATGCTTGCACGGTGGGACGTGCGGCCGTTTACGGATAAGCAGATCGAGCTAGTCCAGACCTTCGCCGACCAGGCGGTGATCGCCATCGAGAACGTGCGGCTGTTCGAGGCCGAGCAGCAGCGTACACGCGAGCTAAGGGAATCGCTGGAGCAGCAAACGGCGACATCGGAGGTGCTCAAGGTTATCAGCAGTTCCCCCGGCGATCTTCAGCCGGTGTTTGAAACCATGCTGGAGAAAGCCGTACGCATCTGCGACGCCAAGTTCGGGAACCTGTGGCTGCGTGAGGGCGATACCTTTTCTATCGGCGCGACCCACGGCGCCCCGCCAGCATACGTCGACTATCTCCGCCGAGAGCGTGCGTTTCGCCAGGATCAAAGGTTGGGACTCGGTCAACTCGTTCGAACGAAACAAATGTACCAAGTTGCCGACCTCACAATCGCACCAGCGCACGAGGACAAATTGCGCGTTGCCACTATCGAGCTGGCGGGCGCTCGAACCTTGATCGGCGTGCCGTTGCTCAAAGACGACGAAGTGATCGGGTGTATTGTCATCTACCGTCAGGAGGTCCGTCCGTTCACCGACAAGCAGATTGCCTTGGTCACGAGCTTCGCCAGCCAAGCTGTCATCGCTATCGAGAACACTCGGCTGCTGAGCGAGCTGCGCCAGCGCACCGCCGATCTCACCGAATCGCTTCAGCAGCAGACCGCCACCGCGGACGTGCTCAAGGTCATTAGCCGCTCGGCGTTCGATCTCAAAACGGTATTGGATACCCTAGTCGAAGCTGCCGCCCAGCTGTGCGAGGCTGATCAGGGTACTATCGCCCGCGAGCGGGACGGCGTGTACCAACGTGTAGCAACTTATGGCTTCTCCGACGACTTCACGGAGTACGTCAGAACCCTACCAGTCATTCCGGAGCGTGGGACGGCAACCGGACGGGCCTTGCTTGAGGGCAAGGTCGTGCATATTCCCGACGTGCGGGCGGACCCGGAATACACTTTTGCCGAGGCGCAGAAGCTGGGTGGATTTCGCACCATTCTTAGCCTTCCGATGTTACGCGAGGGCGTTCCGATCGGCGTTCTGGCCTTGACACGTCACGAGGTGCGGCCATTCACCGATAAGCAAATCGAGCTGGTATCGACCTTCGCCGACCAGGCCGCGATCGCAATCGAGAACGTGCGCCTGTTCGAGAGTATTGAGGCCCGCACCCGCGAACTGGCGAAATCGCTGGAGGATTTGCGGACCGCGCAGGACCGCCTCGTTCAGACCGAGAAACTCGCCTCGCTCGGCCAACTGACCGCCGGCATCGCGCACGAGATCAAAAACCCGCTGAATTTCGTCAACAATTTCTCAGCGGTTTCGGTCGAACTCATTGACGAATTGCGGGAGGCGCTCGGAGGGGCGCACCTCGACAGCAAGCTGCGCGCTGAGATCAGCGAGATCGCCGATACACTGCAAGCCAATCTCGACAAGGTCGTGCAGCACGGCAAGCGCGCCGACGCGATCGTCAAGAACATGCTTTTGCATTCCCGACAAGGCTCTGGAGAGCACCGGCTGGTCGATATCAACGCCCTCGTCGAGGAAAGCCTCAATCTTGCTTATCACGGGGCGCGGGCTGAGAAACAGGGCTTCAATATCACCATGCAGCGGTCCTTTGATCCGGCCGCCGGCGAGGTCGACCTGTTCCCGCAGGAGATTACGCGGGTGCTGCTCAACCTGATCTCAAACGGCTTCTATGCGGCCACGATGCGCAAGGTCGAAGCTAATGGGGGCGATTATGAGCCTACGCTCGCTGCCGCGACCAAGAATCTTGGTGACAGCGTCGAAATTAGCATCCGCGACAACGGCACCGGCATACCCCCCGAGGTGAAGGAGAAGATGTTCAACCCCTTCTTCACAACAAAGCCTGCCGGTGAAGGGACCGGCCTAGGGCTGTCCATCAGTCACGACATCATTGTCAAGCAACATGGCGGGTCTATAGAGGTCGATACGCAGCCCGGTGTGTTCACCGAATTTCGGATCGTCCTGCCGCGCGCCGGTGCGTCCCTTATCAAGTCAGGAGAACGCGCGTGAACACTCTCATTCTCGTGGTCGATGATGAGCCCGACGTGGAGGTTCTGTTCCGACAGCAGTTTCGGCGCGATCTGCGCACTGGCCGCTTCACAATGGAGTTTGCCCAGTCGGCCAGTATGGCGCTTCAGCGCATCACCGATGCAGGGGACCGTTCGCTCATTCTCATCTTATCGGACATCAACATGCCGGGGATGAGCGGCCTTGAACTCCTGCCCAAAGCAAAGGCCATGCGGCCGGACGTCCCGGGCGATGCGGAGACGAAGCGCAAGGCGCTGGAGGACGGCGCTGAGGCGCTTCTGACCAAGCCGATCGACTTCGGGACGCTCCGCAGCGAAATCGATATGCGAGTTGAACGCGCCGCATGAGCGATCGTCTGCGATCCGTGCGGGCTTGCCGTGTTCGAGCTTATCCGCGGTTGGCGTCACAACGATGTTGCGGTGCTCTGCGCATTCGATCTTATAGAGCTTGACGGGCACGATTTGCGCCGGACGCCGATCGAGGAGCGCAAGCGGGAGCTTTCCCGGCTCCTACGCCGCTCGCATCCGGGCATTACCCAGGCGATCAAGGTGCGGGGCCGGCTGCAATGGTCGCCCCGCGTCCGTCGTGCGGGCGATACGCGGCAAGCGACCACGCGTCACAGCTTAACACTAACGCGTGAACCGCATTGCGACTGTGACCGGGCGGCACCATCCCCCGACACCCCGCCGCCCGGCCAAGAGCCTAAGTTGAGGCAACAACTCAGGAACCCCAAGCATGCATAGACTGCTTGGGGTTTTTTTTGTGGCAAGGCTCGGTTTCACCGACAGCGGAAATTGTGAGTGACCGCGCCATTTTGGCCACACCAATAGTCTTAGGCCGCCCCCAACCGGCGCCTGATGAAATGGATACAGACATTGCCCGTTAGGTCGGCGCAGCGCAGATCGGAGCTTCTATAGCGGGCGCGTGTGCCCGAGCGCTGTGAGCTGCGACGCATGTGCCGTCCTGGTCAAACAACGTTATGAACTGATCCGGATATTGCGCGCAGAGGGCCTCATACATGCGATGGGCAACATCAAGGCGGTCATCGCGGACTAGTTTTTGTTCCATGCTCGGAACTCCTCATCCCCAGTTTAGGCTAGCACACGATTCTCTGTTAGGCAAACAATTGACACAATTGCGCCACCGTTTCGCCCCCGCACGCCAGCGAGTGCAGCAGCTTCGACACGTCTGCGCTGAGCCATGTCGTAGGTTCTACCAGCGCCGCCATGTGTCAATCGGCGTTCAAATTTGACCCCCGATCGGCGTCCAATTTTGACCCCTTCTGGCGACGTGTTTTGGCGGGTTGGCGTGTGATCGTCAGCCCGGCTCTTGAAGCGCCAGCTGTCATTGCCGGTCTCGATGATGTCGCAGTGGTGGGTCAGGCGATCGAGCAGCGCGGTCGTCATCTTGGGATCACTGAAGACGCTCGGCCATTCACCGAATGCGAGGTTGGTGGTGACGATGATTGAAGTGCGCTCGTAGAGGCGACTGACGAGGTGAAATAGGAGCTGTCCTCCGGATTGAGCGAACGGCAGATAGCCGAGTTCGTC
>JBEKSB010000077.1:0-16948 GCA_049517455.1 Xanthobacteraceae bacterium | reverse complement strand
TTGGATGATTGCGCTGCCGTCGCCCCCTCTGCAAAAAGTATTTGATCGCGGATTGGTGCAAATGAGCGGGGAAGACGGTGAGTGCGCCGGATGCGGTAGCGGAAGCTCGTTCACCGTCATCCTAAGGTGCGAGCGCAGCGAGCCTCGAAGGATACGGCCGAGGTGCCCGGGCCGGCGCCCTTCGAGGCGCGCCCTTGGCGCGCACCTCAGGGTGACGGAACGTACGTCAAAACAAAAAATACCGCTGCGCCATCGGCAGCGTTTCCGCCGGCGCGCAGGTGAGGAGTTCGCCATCGGCCCGCACTTCGTAGGTCTCGGGATCGACCTCGATGTCAGGCGTGGCATCGTTGTGGATCATGCTCTTCTTGGAGATTCTTCCACGCGTGTTCTCGACCGCGACCAGCTCCTTCTGGATGCCGAGTTTTTTTCCGAGGCCCGCCTTCACCGCGGCCTTCGACGCAAAAACAACGGAGGACGCCGTGCGGGCGCGGCCAAAGGCGCCGAACATCGGCCGGTAATGCACCGGCTGCGGCGTCGGGATCGAGGCGTTGGGATCGCCCATCGGCGCGGCGACGATCGAGCCGCCCTTGATGATGCAGTCGGGCTTGACGCCGAAAAACGCGGGCGACCACAGCACGAGATCGGCAAGCTTTCCCTTCTCGACCGAACCGATGAGTTTCGATACGCCGTGCGTGATGGCGGGATTGATGGTGTATTTGGCGACGTAGCGCTTCACCCGCACGTTATCGTTGTCGCCCTTCTCCTGCGGCAGCCGGCCGCGCTGCTTCTTCATCTTGTCCGCGGTCTGCCAAGTGCGGATGATCACCTCGCCGATGCGGCCCATGGCCTGCGAATCCGACGACATCATCGAGAGCGCGCCGATGTCGTGCAAAATATCCTCCGCCGCGATCGTCTCCTTGCGGATGCGGCTCTCGGCGAAGGCGAGGTCTTCCGCAATCGACGGATCGAGGTGGTGGCAGACCATCAGCATGTCGAGATGTTCGTCGATGGTATTCCTGGTGTACGGCCGTGTCGGATTGGTCGAGGAGGGCAGCACGTTCTTCAATCCCGCCACCTTGATGATGTCGGGCGCGTGCCCGCCGCCGGCGCCTTCGGTGTGGAAGGCATGAATGGTGCGGCCCTTGAACGCCTTGATCGTGTCCTCGACGAAACCGGATTCGTTGAGCGTGTCGGTGTGGATCATCACCTGCACGTCGTAGTCGTCGGCGACCGCGAGGCAGCAGTCGATCGCCGCCGGCGTCGTGCCCCAGTCCTCATGCAGCTTGAGCGCGCAGGCGCCGGCCTTGATCATTTCCTCGAGCGCCGCGGGCCGCGAGGCGTTGCCCTTGCCGGCAAAGCCGAGATTCACGGGAAAATCATCCGCCGCCTGGATCATGCGGCCAATGTGCCATGGACCGGGCGTGCACGTGGTGGCGAACGTGCCGTGCGCCGGGCCGGTGCCGCCGCCGAGCATCGAGGTGACGCCGGACATCAGCGCCTCGTCGACCTGCTGCGGGCAGATAAAGTGGATGTGGGCGTCGAAGCCGCCGGCGGTGAGGATCTTGCCTTCGCCGGCGATCACTTCGGTTCCGGGTCCGATGATGATGGTGACGCCGGGCTGGATGTCCGGATTGCCGGCTTTGCCGATGGCGTAGATGTTGCCGTTCTTTATGCCGACGTCGGCCTTCACAATTCCCCAATGGTCGAGAATGAGAGCATTGGTGATGACGGTGTCGACGGCGCCTTGTTTGTTGGTGATTTGGCTCTGTCCCATGCCGTCGCGGATCACCTTGCCGCCGCCGAATTTCACCTCTTCGCCGTAGGTGCAAAAATCCTTTTCCACCTCGATGATGAGATCGGTGTCGGCGAGCCGCACCCGGTCGCCGGTGGTTGGGCCGAACATGTCGGCGTAGACCGAGCGGCTCAAATGTACGGGCATGATGTCCTCCAACAAATCCCCAATGTTATCCCCATTGCGTTGCAGCAGCGTACGCGTGCGCGCTTTTGCTTGCATCGCGCCGTCGCTGCGGTATCTTCACTTTCAGATCACTCGCGTTTGGTTCTGCCAGATGAGAGAGGTCGCCAAGGTCAGGTTGGCTTGGTGCTGAAGCCGCTACCAGCGTCGCACCGATAAGCTGATTTGGTCCTGGTCCCAGCCGCGGTAGCAGCGCTGAGAACGTGACGGGCGGGCTTGCGCATGCTCGCTCGTCATGATTTTTGCACCCCCTTTTTTCATAGCTTCCCCATTATTTCCTGCCGGAAACCGTACACGGTGCGTGTGCCGGCGAGCGCCACGAGCTTCACATCGCGGGTCTGGCCAGGCTCGAAGCGGACGGCAGTGCCAGCAGGGATATCGAGGCGCATGCCGCGGGCTTTCTTGCGGTCGAATTTCAATGCCGGATTGGTCTCGAAGAAATGATAATGCGAGCCGACCTGGATCGGCCGGTCGCCGCTGTTCGAAACCGAGAGCGTCACGCCCTTGCGGCCTTTGTTGAGCTCGATTTCGCCATCTTTGACGAAGAGTTCGCCGGGAATCATTTGCGTCTCACCTGATCGGCTCGTGCACGGTGACGAGCTTTGTGCCGTCCGGAAACGTCGCCTCAACTTGAATCTCCGGGATCATTTCGGCGATGCCGTCCATCACCTGCACGCATGAAATAACGTGCGCGCCCTTCTCCATCAGTTCGGCGACGGTGCGGCCGTCGCGCGCGCCTTCGAGAATGAAATCAGAGATCAGCGCAATGGCTTCCGGATGATTGAGTTTGACGCCGCGTTCGAGCCGCCGCCGCGCCACCATCGCCGCCATGGCGATCAAGAGCTTGTCCTTCTCGCGCGGAGTGAGATTCATGGGCTACCTTTTAGTTCAACCATAATCGCGGCAGCGGCATACCACTCAATGCGGTCAGCACGCTAACGAGATCGCAATGCAGGGCGGCGCCGTCGCTGGCGACCAGCCGCGCCACCGTGAGCCCATTCCACGTCGATATGCCGACTTCTCCAGCGAAATCTTTCTCCATTGCGCGAACCGCCGCAATTGCCTTCTCATTCGCCGGAACCTTAAGCACGCTGGCGACGGCTACGCTTTCGCCCGCAACGGCGCACTGCGCCAGCCGTTGTGCGATTGCGCCGTCGAGGCGGAGGCTTTCGGCAAATACCAGCGCTCCGTCAACGCGAACGCGCCAGCGGTCGAAAAAGCGTCCTTGCAGCACCGTCTCGCTCATGGCCGAGCGGCCAAACACGACGCCTTCGGCCAGCAGGACACTCGCGTCCGACGCGAGGTCAACCTCGATGGCGCGCCGCAGCCGGACTTGATCGAAGAGAATGGTTTCCTGCGGCAGCCAAGCCAACACGGCGCCGGGGCCGACGTCGAGCCTGACGTCGATCTCGGTATCAGGTCCCAGCGACCGATAGATTTTTTCCGCGGCGGCGGTGGTTACGGTCAGCCGGGCGCCGGCTTTCACCGCGACGTCGATGTCGAAGCGGTCACCGCCAGCCATGCCGCCAGCCGTATTGATGATGACGGCGTCGAGTGTGCCTTTGTTCGTAACGTTCGGAAAGCGCACGCGCAACGCGCCGGCCTCGTGGACTCTCTGGCGACGGGTGCCGCCGCCGGCCGCCGCTACCGAAAGCGCAATGCGGCCAACCGCGCGATTGCCGGCGAAGATTTCACTGTGGGCCGTCGCGCTCGCAAACAAGTTTCCTCCCCCTCATGCAGCGACAATCATTGAAATCAAATCGCCATAGCCCGCTTCAGCGCCTCCTCGTCGAGGCCGGCGCGATCGCAGGCATAGACGATGGCCCCGCGCTCCATCACGGCGAAATGGTCGCCGAGTTCGCGCGCAAAGTCGAGATATTGTTCGACCAGCACGATGGCAATCTTGCCCAGAGAGCGCAGATAGGAAATGGCGCGGCCGATATCCTTAATGATCGAAGGCTGAATGCCCTCGGTCGGTTCGTCGAGGAGAAGAAGCCGCGGCCGCATCACCAGCGCCCGCCCGATGGCGAGTTGCTGCTGCTGGCCGCCTGAAAGGTCGCCGCCGCGGCGGCGCAGCATGTCCTTGAGCACCGGGAATAGCGTGAACACGTCGTCCGGGACGCTGCGGTCCTCACGCTTGAGCGGCGCGAAGCCAGTCCGTAAATTTTCCTCGACGGTCAGCAGCGGAAAGATTTCGCGGCCCTGCGGCACGTAAGAGATACCGCGCCGCGCGCGGTCGGGCGGCCGCAGCGCGGTGATGTCTTCACCTTCCCAGGTAATTGTGCCGCGGCTGATCGTATGCTGGCCGGCGAGCGCGTCGAGCAGGCTCGTTTTGCCGACCCCGTTCCTGCCCAGCACGCAAGTCACCTTGCCCGGCTCGGCCTTGAGCGAAACCGCGCGCAGCGCCTGTGCGGCGCCGTAATGGAGATCGATGGCGTTGACATCGAGCATATTCGCTACCGTCCCAGATAAACCTCGACTACCCGCTCGTTTGTCGAGACCTGATCGATCGTGCCTTCGGCAAGCACCGAACCTTCATGCAGGCAGGTGACCTTGACGCCAAGCTCGCGCACGAAGGCCATATCGTGTTCGACGACGACGACGGTGCGGTCGCGGTTGATCTCTTTGAGCAGCTCCGCCGTCTGTTGCGTTTCCACGTCGGTCATGCCGGCGACCGGCTCATCGACCAATAGCAGCTTTGGTTCCTGCGCCAGCAGCATGCCGATTTCGAGCCATTGCCTTTGGCCGTGCGATAGGCTGCCGGCCAGGCGATCGCGCACGGCGGTCAGGCGAATGATCTCCAGCAACCCGTCGATGCGGCGGCGTTCGTCCGCGCTTTCCCGCCACCACAGCGTGGCACGCGCTCGGCGGTCGGACTTGAGCGCAAGCTCAAGGTTGTCGTTGACGGTGTGGCTCTCGAATACTGTCGGCTTCTGGAACTTGCGGCCGATGCCGAGCTCTGCGATCTCGGCCTCGTCAAGCCGCGTGAGATCGTACGAACCGTCGAACATAACGTCGCCGAGATCCGGCCGGGTCTTGCCCGTGACCACGTCCATCATCGTGGTCTTGCCCGCCCCGTTCGGGCCGATGATGGCGCGCATTTCGCCCGGTTCGATCGCGAAGGAAAGATTGTTAAGCGCCTTGAAGCCGTCGAACGAGACGGAGACGCCGTTGAGGTAGAGGAGTGAGGTTGTCAGCGCTTCCATGGCCTGTCGTCATTCCGCTGGCAGCGGCTCCCTCACTCCGTCCTCGGCGGCGGCAGACGCTCGATCGCGCCGCAGCGCCGTCCAATGCCGTAGCGTGCCAACAATGCCGCGCGGCAATAGCAGCGTCACGCCGATGAACAGGCTGCCCAGCATGAACAGCCAATAGGGCGCGAGGAATCCCGAGGTGAAGAACGTCTTGGCGTAGTTCACAAGGACCGCCCCGATCACCGCGCCTGAGAGCGTGCCGCGGCCGCCGACCGCGACCCAGATCACGGCCTCGATGGAATTGCCGGGCGCGAATTCGCTCGGATTGATGATGCCGACCTGCGGCACGTAAAGGGCGCCCGCGACGCCCGCCATGCAGGCCGATAGCGTGAATACGAAGAGCTTGTAGGATTCCACGCGGTAGCCGAGAAACCGAGTGCGCGTTTCCGCATCGCGGATGGCGATCAGCACCTTGCCGAATTTCGAGGTTATCAGCGCCCGGCAAAGGACAAAGGCGAGCATGAGGGCCACACAGGTGATCGAAAACAAGGCCGTGCGCGTTGTCTCCGCTTGCACGTTGAAGCCGAGAATGTCCTTGAAGTCGGTCAGCCCGTTGTTGCCGCCGAAGCCGAAATTGTTGCGGAAGAAGCCGAGCATGAGCGCGAAAGTCAACGCCTGGGTAATGATCGACAGATAGACGCCGGTGACGCGGCTCCGAAATGCGAACCAACCGAAGACGAAAGCGAGCCCGCCTGGCACCAGCATCACCATAAGCGCGGCGTAAGCGAAATGCTGGAAGCCGTACCAGTAGAGGGGCAATTCCTTCCAGTTCAGGAACACCATGAAATCCGGCAGGATCGGATCGGCGTAGACGCCGCGGGTGCCGATCTGGCGCATGAGATACATGCCCATGGCATAGCCGCCGAGCGCAAAGAACGCGCCATGGCCGAGCGAGAGGATGCCGCAGAAACCCCAGATTAAGTCGATCGACAGGGCCAACAGCGCATAGCAGGCGTATTTGCCGAACAACGCGACCAGGTAGGTCGGTATATGGAAGGCAGACGATTCCGGCAGCGCCAGATTGAGCACAGGCACGGCAATCGCGATGGCGGCAACGACAATCAAGAAGAGCATCGCGCCGCGATCGAGCGAGCGGATGAGGATGTGGGCGCCCATCGTTAGGCTTCTACCGCTCGGCCCTTGAGGGCGAACATGCCCCGCGGCCGCTTCTGGATAAAGAGAATGATGAGCACGAGAATCGCGATTTTGGCGAGTACGGCACCGGCGTAGGGTTCGAGGAACTTGTTGGCGATGCCGAGCACGAAGGAGCCGACCAGCGTACCCCAAAGATTACCGACACCGCCGAACACCACGACCATGAAGCTGTCGATGATGTAGCCCTGACCGAGATTGGGACTGACGTTGTCGATCTGTGACAGCGCCACGCCGGCCATGCCGGCGATGCCGGAGCCCAGCCCAAAGGTGAGCGCATCGACCCGGCTGGTGCGGATACCCATCGACGCGGCCATCGGACGATTTTGCGTGACGGCGCGCATTTCAAGGCCAAAGCGCGTGTAGCGAAGCAGCGCGAGCAGCGCGATGAACACGGCAAGCGCGAAACAAATAATCCATAGGCGGTTATAGGTGATGGTGATACCGCCGAGGTCGAACGCGCCGCTCATCCAGGACGGATTGCCGACCTCACGATTGTTCGGACCGAACGTCGTGCGCACGGCTTGTTGCAGGATCAATGAAAGACCCCAGGTCGCGAGTAACGTTTCCAGCGGCCTCCCGTAGAGGAAGCGGATAATGCTGCGTTCAATCAAGATGCCAATGAAACCGGCGACCAGGAAAGAAAGCGGTATAGCGATGGCCAGCGAATAATCGAACAATGCCGGGCTTCTCGTGCGGATCACCTCCTGCACCACAAAGGTCACGTAGGCCCCGAGCATGACCATCTCGCCATGCGCCATGTTGATGACGCCCATCACGCCGAAAGTGATGGCGAGGCCGATCGCGGCGAGCAGCAGGACCGAGCCGAGAGAGATTCCGTACCAAGCGTTCTGCACCGCATCCCACACAACAAGACGGCTTTTGATGGCGGCGATTGCAGCGGATGCGCTTTTCACCACGGGCGCCGAGGTGTCGGCCGGCATGCTGGAGAGCAGCCCCAGAGCGTCCTGGTCGCCGCGCTGTCGGATAACGTCTACCGCAGCGAGCTTTTCCTCATCGCTGGCCTTGTCGGTGGACAGGATAATTGCGGCGCGCGCCTCTACGAGCGCGCGCTTGACGCGCGGGTCCTGTTCTTTGGCGAGAGCAGTTTCGAGCGTCGGTAACACGGCAGCCTGACGCGACTTGAACACGGCCTGAGCGGCGTCGTATCGCACGCCAGAATCACTGGCCAGCAGCGTAAGCCCGCCGACAGCGGCGTCGATTGCTCCCCGCAGTCGATTGTTAAGGCGGACGGTGTTGACATCGGCCGGCGCCTCGCCGGTGATCGGCTGTCCGGTAGCGGCATCGGTCAGCTTGCCGGAATCGTTTTTGATGTAGACCGCCTTGCGCTCGGCGCTGTACATCAACTGGCCATCCTGCAGGGCGCGAATGATGGCTTCGGCGCGCGGATTGCCGCTGGCGGCGACTTCGTTGATGCCCGCTATGGTCTCGCTGAAATCGTCGGCGGTAAAATGGACGAGCGCCTCGTCGAGGATCGCGGCATGCGCGGTCGCGCAGCCCAGCACGAAGCTGAAGGCCAAAAGAAGAGCGACGAGGCAAGCTCGGCTGAAACGCATCGCAAGGGGCCCGGCCTTGAGGCGGGAAGGCGATACGCTGCCTTCCCGCAAGTTTACTTTCAGAGCGTCGTCGTTACGAGGCGCCGCCGCACTTCTTCGTTACGGTGTTGTAGTTGCCGCACTTGAGCTTCACCCAATCGGCCTCGAGATCTTTCGATCCGGGCAGGTAAGCCGACCAAGCGGCACCGGGGACTAGCCCCTTGGTCTTCCACACCACGTCGAACTGGCCGTCGGGGCGAATTTCGCCGATGTAGACCGGCTTGGTGATGTGATGGTTGGGCAGCAATGTTGAGACGCCGCCGGTGAGGTTCGGCGCCTCGGTGCCGGGCAGCGCCTCGATCACTTTGTCGGCGTCAGTCGTTTTGACCTTCTCGACTGCCTTCACCCACATGTTGAAGCCGATGTAATGCGCTTCCATCGGATCATTGGTGGTGCGCTTCGGGTTTTTGGTGAACTCATGCCATTCCTTGATGAAGGCCTCGTTCTCCGGCGTCTTGATCGACTCGAAGTAGTTCCAGGCGGCGAGATGGCCGACGAGCGGCTTGGTGTCGAGACCGGCGAGTTCTTCTTCGCCGACCGAGAACGCTACCACCGGGATGTCAGTCGCCTTGATGCCTTGGTTGCCGAGCTCCTTGTAGAAGGGAACGTTGGCGTCGCCGTTGATCGTGGACACCACCGCGGTCTTCTTGCCAGCCGAGCCGAATGCCTTGATCTTGGAGACCTCGGTCTGCCAATCGGAGAAGCCGAACGGTGTGTAGTTGATCGTGATATCCTCGTCCTTAACCCCCTTCAACTTGAGATAGGCTTCGAGGATCTTGTTGGTGGTGCGCGGATACACGTAGTCGGTGCCTTCGAGCACCCAGCGCTTCACCGAGCCGCCTTCCGCGCTCATCAAATAGTCGACCGCGGGGATGGCCTGCTGGTTTGGCGCGGCGCCTGTGTAAATCACGTTGCGCTCGCTCTCCTCACCCTCGTACTGCACCGGATAGAACAGGAGGCTGTTGAGCTCCTTGAACACCGGCAGCACCGACTTGCGCGACACCGAGGTCCAGCAGCCGAACACAACGGCGACTTTGTCCTTGCTGATCAGCTCGCGGGCCTTTTCCGCGAACAACGGCCAGTTCGAGGCCGGATCGACCACGACGGCCTCGAGCTTCTTGCCGAGCACGCCGCCCTTCTTGTTCTGCTCGTCGATCAACATCAGCACCACGTCCTTCAGCGTCGTTTCGCTGATGGCCATGGTGCCGGATAACGAATGGAGAATACCGACTTTAATCGTTTCCTGGGCCTGGGCGGGCAACGCCGCCGTAAGGCCAAGGGCAAGACCCGCCGCGGCAGAAAGCCAGCGGCGGCCCCGCGGTCGCTGAGCGACCGCGCCAATGGAGTTGAGCATCGCGATGTCCTCTGTTAGACGCGCGCGATCGGCCCGGCGCCGTCGCGGCTTGGCAAATCGCAAGGAGCGTGCCAAATCATCACGGATGCTAAGCGACTGGTCTCCTTATGGAATTCCGGCATGCAGCTAAAATTGGCTTGCGCATCTCGCCCATTTTGAATCCGATTTCGCACGCATCATCGCCTATTTTTTAGGCGACAGTCACGAAAATGGCAAAAAAGTGATGCTGAAATATTGGGCAGACACGTCATTCGCGCGATTTTTTCACTTGGTTGCCAACGCCGCTCTTCGATGCAGCGATTGAGGCACCATGCCGAACTTTCTCAGCCGGCGGCAATTTACGATCGAATGGGGACACTGTGACCCGGCGGGCATTGTGTTCAACAGCCGTTTTTTCGAATTCTTCGACTGGGGCACCTGGGTGCTCTTCGAGACGGCCCTCGGCGTTAAGCCGGCCGAGCTTGCCGGCGTCTTCGGCATCACCGGCATTCCACTGGTCGACGCCAGTGCGCGCTTTCTGGCTCCGGCACGGTTCGGAGACATCGTCGAGCTGACGTCGCGGGTGAAGGAGTTCCGCCGCTCAAGCTTCGACGTCGAGCACCAGCTGATCGTGCGCGGCGCGCTCGCAGTCGACGGCCGCGAGACGCGTGTGTGGGCGACGCGCGACGCCGCCGATCCATCTCGGATTAAGGCGACGCCTGTTCCCGAGGAAGTCATCGCGCGTTTTCAGGTCTAGTGATTTCGTTACGTGCATCCGATTTGAACAGGATGGCGGATACTGTTATTAGAGTGCGCATAAATAGAACAAGCCGTCGATAAGCCCATGGCGCGCATTCTTCAGCTCACGCTCAATGGCCGTGCACGCAGCGATGCGATATCTGAAAACGTTTTGTTGTTGGACTATTTGCGGGAATTTGTCGGTCTGACCGGAACGAAGACGGGTTGTGACGGCGGCGAGTGTGGTGCTTGCACTGTGCTCATTGATGATCAATCGCGCCTGTCCTGTCTGACACTTGCGGCGACAGTAGACGGCAAGCGTGTCGACACGATTGAATCGCTTGTGAGCGACGGCCGCTTGTCAGCCGTGCAGCGCGGATTTCACGAGAAGCTCGGCTCTCAATGCGGCTACTGCACGCCGGGATTCATCATGGCGTCTGCCGGGCTTTTGCGGCGCAATCCGCGACCAAGCGCGAACGAGATCCGCGAGGCGCTCGGTAGCAACATCTGCCGCTGCACCGGTTACGTGAAGATCATCGAGGCGGTGATGCATGCGGCCGATTTGCACGCCGCGGGTGCCTCACCATGAATGAGATCGTGCCGGCACATACAATCGGCGAGTACGTGCCGTTGGTAGATGGGCCGGAAAAGGTTTCGGGACGAGCTAAATACACGGCTGATTTGATCGCGTCGGAGATGCTCGCCGGACGCATCTTGCGCAGTCCTTATTCGCACGCCGAAATACTGGATGTGGATGTCTCCGAAGCGGCCAAGCTGCCGGGCGTGAAGGCAATCGTCACCGGCGCTGACTGCGACAAAGGCTTCGGCGTACTTCCGATTGCGCGTACCGAGCATCCGCTGGCGCGCGATCGGGTGCGTTATTGCGGCGAACCGATTGCCGCCGTCGCGGCGATCGACGACGCGACCGCGAAGGAAGCGCTGAAGCGTATCAAGCTGAAAGTTCGCGAACTTCCCGCCTACCACACCGCGCACGCCGCGATGGCGCCCGACGCCGTCGAACTTCACGAGCGCCGCCCGAAAAACATCGAGCGCGATGTTCATTTCGAGCTAGGCGATGTTGAGGCCGCCTTTGCCTCGTCAGAGCTCGTGCGCGAGGGTACCTACAACTGCCCCGAGGTTTGCCAGAACCAGATGGAAATGCACGCCGCAATCGCCGATTACGACGCGGAGCGCGACCGCATCACTGTGCACGCCTCGACGCAGGTGCCCTATTACGTGCACCTCATGTTGTCGCAAATCCTCGGCATGGACATGTCGCGCATCCGCGTGATCAAGCCATATGTCGGTGGCGGGTTCGGTTGCCGCACCGAGACGCTTAACGTCGAACTGATCACCGCGCTTCTGGCGCGCAAAGCCGGCGGATGTGTCCGCACAATAGTCAACCGGGAAGAGACGTTCATCACCCATCGCGGCCGGCCGGAAACAGATATCCGGCTCAAGCTCGGTATGAACAAGGACGGCCGCATCACCGCCGTCGAATGCGAATGCATCCAGCGCGGCGGCGCCCATTCGGGCTACGGTGTCGTCACTATTCTCTATGCCGGGTCGATGCTCTACGCGATCTACGACCTGCACAACGTGAAGTATGTCGGCAAACGCGTGATGACCAATACGCCGCCGTGCGGCGCCTTTCGCGGCCACGGCACCGTCGACGTCCGCTTCGCTTTCGAAAGCCTGCTTGATGATATGGCCCGAACGCTCGGCATCGATCCGTTTGCCGTGCGCCGTATCAATCTCCTACCAAGCGCTCCGACTTTCACCGACAACGATCTTATGGTGAACAGCTACGGTTTGCCTGAATGCCTCGATTGGGTTGAACGGCAGAGCGGCTGGAAGACGCGCAAGGGAAAGCTGCCGCGCGGAAAAGGTCTTGGCATGGCATGCTCGCATTACATCAGCGGCGCTTCGAAGCCGGTGAATTGGACTGGCGAGCCGCATGCGACGGTCAAGCTCAAGCTCGATTTCGACGGCTCGATCGTGCTCCTGACCGGCGCCGCCGATATCGGCCAGGGCTCGTCGACGGTTCTCGTGCAAAGTGTCGCCGAGGTGCTAGGCCTCGATCTTTCCCGCATCCGCATCGTCACCGGCGACAGCGACGTGGTGCCGAAGGACAACGGCTCCTATTCCTCGCGCGTCACTTTCCTGGTCGGCAATGCCGCGATCGACGCCGCAAATAATCTCAAGGCTGTCCTGGTCGCCGCGGCGGCCCGCAAGCTTGAAGCAAAGCCCGACGCGATCGAATGCCTCGGCGAGCTTTATCGCGCCGGCGCGCAGGACAAGGGCCTGACCTTCAACGAGGTCGTCACCGAAGCGCTGAAAGACACCGGCACGATCACCGTGACCGGCAATTATTCGACCATTCCCGAATCTCACGGCGGCAAAAAATATCGCGGCGCCGCCATTGGCGGCACGATGGGCTACAGCTATTCGGCCCAAGTGGTCGAAGTCAACGTCGACGAGGAGACCGGCGTCGTGACCGTGGATAAGGTTTGGGTCGCGCACGATTGCGGCAAGGCGCTCAACCGGCTCTCGGTCGAAGGTCAGGTTCAGGGCTCGGTATGGATGGGCATGGGCCAGGCGATGAGCGAGGAGACCGCCTATCACGACGGTCTCTTGCTGACCGCCAACATGCTCGATTACCGCGTGCCGACGATCCAGGATTCCCCGCCGATCGAAGTCGGCATCGTCGAAAGCAACGACCCTCACGGGCCGTTCGGCGCCAAGGAAGCCGGTGAAGGCTCGCTGGCGGCGTTCTTGCCGGCGCTTACCAATGCCATCGCCGACGCCGTGGGGCTCCGCTTCAACGATCTGCCGGTGACGCCCGATCGCGTGTTTGCCGCGATTGAAAAGAGGGCGCGGCGTCGCAAGTCCAATGGCGGCGGTGCGTAGTGGATACGCTGCCGTCCTTCGACCTCGTCCGCCCGCGGACGCTCGATGAACTGATCGCGGCGCGAGCGGCACATCCCGGTAGCCGTCTGCTTGGCGGCGGCACCGACCTCATGGTGAACATCAGGCGCGGCATCGTCGCCCCGCCGGTGCTGATCGATATCAACGGCGTCACCGAGCTGCGCGACCTCAAAGCGGACATGGGCGCTCTCGAAATCGGCGCCGCGGTCACGCTCTCCGAGCTAGCCGCACATTCGGGCGTGTTGCAGCACTATCCGGCAGTAGCGCAAGCGGCCGGCCAAATCGCCGGGCCGACCCATCGCAACATGGGAACGGTCGGCGGCAATATCGCGCTCGACACGCGCTGCATCTTTTACAATCAGAGCGAATGGTGGCGCGAGGCCAATCATCATTGTCTGAAAACCACCGGCGAGATATGCCACGTCGCGCCGAAAAGCCGCGGCGTGTGCTTCGCCACGTTCAGCGGCGATCTCGCGCCGGCGCTGCTCACGCTCGATGCCGAGATCGACATCGCCGGCCCGTCAGGCCGGCGCAGCATGCCGCTCGCCGACCTTTATATCGGCTACGCGCGTCAGGACGAGCCGGTGACAGAGACACGCGGCGACGGCAAATATTTCTTGTCGCTGCGGCCTGGTGAGGTCGTCAGTGCGGTGCGGGTGCGGAACACGCCCGGGCTTTGCTCCGCTTACGACAAGATTCGCATCCGCCGTTCGATCGAATATCCGGTGACCGGCGTTGCCGTGGCATTGCGGCGCGAAGGCGACAAGCTCGCCGATCTGCGTGTCGCCTTCACCGGCACCAATCCGCGGCCGGTGCGGCTCGCCGGCACCGCCGACCTTTGCGGCGGCGCGCTCGACGCGCGGGTGTTCGCTGGGCTCGAGGCTTTGGTCCGCGATCAGATCATGGCGATGAAAACGACCTTCACGCCCGGCCACTACCGCCGCCGTGTCGCCGGCGTCTTGGCGCGGCGGCTGGTGAAGCGATTGTTTGATTCCTAGCCGCTTAGCGGGACTCCGGTTCCCTTAGCTTGAATCGCTGAATCTTTCCCGTCGCCGTGCGCGGCAAATCGGGTCGAATATCGATCCAGCGCGGGTATTTCCAAGGTCCGGCGCACTGCTTCACGTGCACCCGCAGCGTTTCGATCAATTGCTCATCCACGGCATAACCGTCGCGCAACACGATAAATGCCTTCGGCTTGATCAGCCCGTCGGCATCCTTTTTGCCGATGACGGCGGCTTCGAGCACCGCCTCGTGCGAGGCGAGCGCGGCCTCGACTTCGAACGGTGACACCCACATGCCGCTCACCTTGAACATGTCGTCGGTGCGCCCGCAGTAATGATAATAGCCGTCCGCGTCGCGGAAAAATTTATCGCCCGTATAGGTCCATTCGCCGGCAAAGGTGCGCCGGCTTTTGGTGCGCTGGTTCCAGTAACCTTCGCCGGCGGTCGGGCCCCTCACGATGAGTTCGCCAATGTCACCGTCGGCGACTTCGCCCCCTTGTTCGTCGACGATTTTGAGTTCGTATCCGGGTACTGCCTTGCCGGTGGTGCCCAATCGCACATCGCCTGGCTGATTGCTGAGAAAGGTCTGGAACATTTCGGTCGAGCCGATGCCATCGAGGAGATCGACGCCCGTGGTTTCACGCCAGCGCTCGCCGAGGTCGCTTGGCAGCGCCTCTCCAGCGGAGACGGCGAGCCGCAGGCGGTCAGAGCCGGCGCCGCGTGCCATGTCTTTGTGGGCGAGCATAGAGGCATAGAGTGTGGGCACGCCGTAAAAGATCGTCGGCCGGTGACGGCGCATGATCTCGAACACGGAGTCTGGCGTCGGCCGGTGCGGCAGCAGCACCGTGGTCGCCCCAACCGACATCGGGAATGCCATGGCGTTTCCCATGCCATAGGAGAAGAACAGCTTCGCCGCCGAGAACACCACATCGCCTTCACCAATGCCGATCACGCACCGGCCCATCAGGCGCGCCGCCGCCATTAGCGTCGTATGTACATGCTTGACGCCCTTGGGCTCGCCGGTCGAGCCGGACGTATACATCCAGAATGCGACTTCGTCGGACAGCGTCGGCGCCCTGAACAGCGTTGGCTGTCCGCGCGCGACGAGATCGGCGAAATCGTGCACGTCCCGGCTCGCAAATGCGGCTTGTTCGTCGGCGCCGCCATTGACCAGGATGATCGTGCGCAGCCGCGGTAAATGATCGAGTATGGAGTAAAGTACTTTGGCAAGCGGCGCGACAACGACGATAGCCGAGGCGCGGCTGTCGCTCAGGATATAGGCGTATTGCTGCGCCGTGAGCAGCGTGTTGAGCGGAAGCATCACGATTCCGGCACGCAGGCCGCCCCAGAACGCCACCGGAAAGTCGACCGTGTCATAAAGGAGGAGCGCGATCCGCTCTTCCGGCCGTAGCCCCAAACTCTTCAGGGCAGCCGCAAAGCGGCAACTGCGCGCCTGCAATTCGCCGTAAGTGAGCGAGCGGTCCGCATCGATGAAGGCAGCTTTCTCGCCGAGACCGCGCGCCACCGGGGCGTCAACGAAATCCGCGACGGCGTTGTACGGCTTGCGTTGTAACAGGTCGTCCAACATCGAATCGCTTCCCCCCCCTCGTCGCCGCGATTGCACCGCCACGCCAAGCCGCGCGGACCCCGTCATTTGTTCGCGTTGTTTGGTACGTCCGGGGCCGGTGTTGCGCCGCGCTATGATAGGGGTTTGGCGCGCGCTGACAAACTGTGCATGTCAACGCAGCGCAATACGCGCCGCCGATTTTGTTCCAGCGTCTGCCTGCATTATCCCAGCGGGTGCCGCCGGCGATGACGGGCAGAAGGCCTCGCTTACCTACGCGTCGGGAAGAGAGCGGCTGGGAAATCCGCAGCGTAGCGGCGGCCTCGCTCTCGCGGCTGGTAATCCGGATGGGGAGCCGGATCCGGTTCGACGGCCCTGCGGTAGAGATGCCAGGTCGCATGGCCGAGCACCGGCATGACCACTGCTAGGCCCAAGAAAAACGGCAGCGAACCGACGATCAACAATACGGCGACGATGAATCCCCACAACGCCATCGTCAGGGGATTGGCAATGACAACGCGGATCGAAGTGAACAGCGCGACCGCCGCGCCAACGTCGCGATCGAGCAACAATGGAAAAGAGACGGCGCCGATCGTGAGGGCAAGCACGGCGAACAAAAAGCCGATACCGGTGCCGACAACGATCAGATGCCATCCAGCAGATGTCGTGAATACGCCGTCAACGAATTGACCGATCGAGGCCGGCGCTGCGTAACCGAAATTGGCGACGTAGATCGCTTCCGCGACCGCGAGCCAAATCAAAAAGATCGCCATAAGCAGCAGGCCCAGCGCAAGGATGGCGCCGAGCGAAGGCGAGTGCACGACATCGAAGGCATGCCTGGAGGACGCGTCGAGCCCGGCCTCCCGGCGTCGGCTCAGCTCATAGAGCCCGATCGCTGCGAACGGCCCGATAAGCGCGAAACCGGCGGCAAGCGGAAACGCAAGTGGCAACATCGAGTATCCCAGCGAGAGGGATATCAGCAAGGCGCCGAGCAACGGATAAATCACGCAGAGAAACACGGCGTGACTCGGCATTGCAGAGAAATCGTCGAGACCGCGAGCGAGAGCCTGCAATAAATCTGCCGGCGCGATGCGGCGGACAGCCGGATTAACGGGGTGCGCGCTTGCGCCGACGAGAAGATGCGAAGAAGCCATGGTGAGCCTCCCTCAGTTTACACACGGCGCGAAATCTTCAAGCCCGGCCATCATCGCAGCGCCGTCGCGACGGCGCCAGACAAACACCGCAGCCGCCCGGCTCATTTGTTCACAAAGCAGTGTCTACAATTTGACGGGGTAATAGTGCGCTGCAGCAGCAGGAAACGCAAAAGGCAAGAACGTGGTTACGAGCAACTGCGCCGCGGGCACGGTTCCATGCGTCCAAATTGATGGAA
>JBEKSB010000076.1:0-16952 GCA_049517455.1 Xanthobacteraceae bacterium | reverse complement strand
GCCGGGTTAGCCGGGTGGAACCAGAGTAAATCGATGCCTGTCGCTTTGGAAATTATATCTGCTCGTAGCAAAATATCGAGCTTTCAAGCACCGCACCATTGATGACCTATTAAACAAGTATCCGCCAAATCGTGAGGGTGTAGACGGTGGCAATGGAGCGAGCCCTCCGCCATTGCCGGCGGACCTCGCGCTCATTCATTCGGGGTAAACACCTCCCACCGACGGCTGAACATTGCCCCTTTGTACGCTTCGAATGCCAAGGCCCCTCGCGATCGAACGTTTTAATCCATTTAAGTTAGTAGTCTGTTCTAATGTTGGCTTTTCGTCTGAGGGTCTGCGTGCGGCGTGATCCAATTCTCCTCGTTTTCCCGCTGCCACTGCAAAATACGCTCTCGGAGAGACTGGCATCTTTCTTCAACAGCCACGTTGAACATCGAATCCTTCGCTTCGGCCCACTTCGCGTCGATTTCTGACCAATCTTCCGGCTGCAAGGCGCTGACGGAAGCGGAAAACAGAACTCGTTCTTCCATAGCCATGTGTTTCCGCTCTTGCTCGATGAAGTCGCGCATAATATCGTCGAACGTCTGCCGTGGTACCTCATGATTGGTCAGGACTCTTCTGATCATTTCAGCGACCCGTCGCAAACGTTCGCCTTCGTTTTGATGCTCAGTTTCGAGGTCGCCGACGCTTTCGGCAGCGACTGAGTCACGCACCTTCAGTTTCTCAAAAATCATGTCCTCCTTCGGATGATGGCAGCAATCGGGATAGTCCTGAAAATAACTGATGATCGCCTTTATGATTTCATAATCGGGCCGCTCTTCTCGATCGAGAACGCTTAATTCCTGCTCCAGAACGAGAAGCAACTCTTCGATGTTTCGATGTTCCTCGCGTAAGCTCTCAATAATTCCTGTCATGGGTAATGCCTGTTATTTTTGATGAAATTATACGCCTTTCAGCCGGAGTAATTGAGCTAGATCAATGATCGGTATCAATTGACGTATGTATTATTATCAGTAGTGGGAAGAATTCGTATTTTCGGCGCGTTTAGCGCTCAGTGGTGCGGGCGCTTTTGAGCATTTCCGCGGAAGTGTTCAATGTTTTGCCTCATGACAAAACTCTCCAAAAAAGCCTCCGAAAGTTGCCGCAGCCCTCCCGTTGACCTTGAGCTAGATCAATACCTCTTTGCGTATTTTGTATGACTGTTTAAAAATGGAGAAGGTGTCGGACTGGAAACGGATTGCCACAGCGCCGGCGGACGCCGACCTGGAGGTAAGTGTATACGATGAAGGGGAATATCATGCGTTGGTGTTCCCCTGCCGACGTGACGGCTCAGGCTGGCGCGATGTGAGCGCCAATCGTTCCATGCCGCTTAGGCCGACCCATTGGCGGCTTTGGGAACACCGGCGCGTTTGACAAAGGCTGCCTCGCTCCTCCGGTCGCGATCCAGCGTAGCTAACGACCGCCGTCGCAGCGAACAACAAGCCAACGCTGATCATCTAACAGCCCTAATCGGTCGGCTCATCGAACGTCTCGAAAAAGGATCACTCGCCGGCACGTAGACGGGCCGGTCTCAACGCCTGCCATCGGTCGCCCAGTCGACGCTTGCCAGCGTCGCGGCGGTGACGACCTGGCCATTTGCACTGCTCATCGTGGCCTGGAACGCGGTGATGTCGCTATCAGGCCGTCGCACGATATTGCCACCGCCGGCGGGTCCGGGCAGTTGTTGCCGTTCGTCGCGCGTTGACACAATGCCGGTTAACCTTGCGCACGACCGCCGTCGTGCACTTCGGCTTCAACGAGCAGATCGAGCAGTCGTTCTTGTTGGCCCTATAGTAGATGATTTGACCCTGATCGACGTTACCGGTGCTGGTCAGCTCCGCGCCACCTGGGTAAACGTAGATATTGCGCTCCCGATCGAAGACAAAGCCAGCTCGCTGAAGGTGCCGTTGGGGCGCGACGACCTGTCCCACACCGGAACGGGCGGTGTGATCTTGCGATCCAGCAGCCACTTGAACAGCCTGACCGCGCCATAAACTGTATCGCCGGCGAGCCTCTGGGGCTGCAGATCGAAGCGGCGGCCGACGCGTTCCACCATGGTCTGCGCGATGGCAATCTCCGCTATGCGGTTGGCCCGTGTGCCTTCGGCGTCGAGGATGATCCCGACCTTATTGTTTGGGTCGAGCACGATATGCAGATGGTCTCAGACCTTGCCGATCGAGTCGTGGTTCTCAACCATGGTTTGAAGGCTGCCGAGGGGTTCGCCGCGTGAAGTTGCGGAGTCGCCGGACGTCATCATTGCTTACCTGGGGCAGCCTTTGGCATGAGTTATCCCAAGGGATTCAATGGGGTCCGGCCGGGCTCTTTAGACTTGGGTAAGCACATTTGACATGGATCATGGTGCCGTCATGGTAAAAGGAGAAAACATTTCCATCGATTGGATCAATCCACCGCGTTGAGGAATGCCATGGCCGCCACGCAACAGGGCTCACGACAGATCGTCGCTTTGGCGGAAGTGTCGCCAGCCGGTGCAGGGCCGGCGGCGAAGCCGGTCGCGCCGGTTTTGCCGCCACGCATAGGCCAAAGCGCCAGCATCGGGATTGGCGCCGGCCAGCGGGAAGACCGCGATTCCTATAGCGTGACGGCGCTTGCCGACATCACCGACCGCGCGCTGCATGCGGCTACGGCGCGCTTCACGGCCGGCGTCTCGCCGGCGGCGGTCGCCGAAGCCTATCTGGATTGGGCGACCCATCTTGCCTACGCGCCGGGCAAGCGCGTCCAGCTGATGAGCAAGGCGATCCGCAAGGCCACCCGGTTCGCAAATTACGTACAACGAAACGTCGTCAGCGGCGGCAATACGGAAGATTGTATCGAACCGCTGCCGCAGGATCATCGGTTTACCGATGAAGCCTGGCGCAAATGGCCGTTCAACTGCATCTACCAGGGCTTTCTGCTGCAACAGCAATGGTGGCACAATGCCACCACCGGCCTGCGCGGCGTTTCGAAGCGCCACGAGGACATGGTCGAGTTCGCGTCGCGCCAGATTCTCGACATGGTCGCGCCGTCGAATTTTCCGCTGACCAATCCCGAAATACTCTTGCGCACGATCGGCAGCGGCGGCCGCAATCTGGCAAAAGGCTGGCAGAATTTGATTGAAGATGCCGAACGCGCCGTGAGCGGCAAAAAGCCGATTGGCACGGAGAATTTCGCCGTAGGCCGGGATGTGGCGATAACCCCCGGCAAAGTGGTCTATCGAAACCGCCTCATCGAATTGATCCAATACGCGCCTGCGACTGCCACGGCGCGGCCGGAACCGATCCTCATCGTTCCCGCCTGGATCATGAAATATTACATTCTCGATCTTTCGCCGCAGAACTCGCTCGTCAAATACCTCACCGAGCAGGGCTTCACGGTGTTCATGATCTCCTGGAAGAATCCCGGTCCGGACGATCGAGATTTGGGAATCGAAGATTATCGAACCCTCGGCGTGATGAGCGCGCTCGATGCCGTCAATGCCGTCGTGCCGAACCAGAAAGTGCACGCGGTCGGCTATTGTCTCGGCGGAACCCTCATGTCGATCGCGGCCGCTGCGATGGCCCGCGACGGCGATGACCGGCTTGCGACGCTGACGCTCTTCGCCGCCCAAACCGACTTCACCGAGGCCGGCGAAATCATGCTGTTGATCGATGAGAGCCAGATTGCCTTCCTCGAAGACATGATGTGGGAGCAGGGATTCCTCGACAGCCGACAGATGGCGGGCGCGTTCCAGATGTTGCGGCCGAACGACCTGATCTGGTCGCGCATGGTTCACGATTACCTGCTTGGCGAGCGCGAGCCAATGACCGATCTCATGGCATGGAACGCCGACGCGACGCGCATGCCCTACCGCATGCATTCGGAGTATCTGCGCAAGCTCTTTCTCGATAACGATCTGGCGGAGGGTCGTTTCCCCGCCGCCGGCAAGCCGGTCAGCCTCACTGATATTCGCGCCCCGATCTTCGTCGTCGGCACGGAACGCGACCATATCGCGCCGTGGCGGTCGACCTACAAGATCAACCTGCAAGTGGAAACCGAAGTGACTTATCTGCTTACAAGCGGCGGCCATAATGCCGGTATCGTGTCGGAGCCCGGTCATCCCGGACGAAGTTTACGCATCGGCACCAAGAAGACCAATCATTACCTCGATCCGGAGAGGTTTTACGAGGAGGCGACGCGCAAGGACGGGTCGTGGTGGCCGGAATGGGCCGGCTGGCTCAAGGACCGCTCGGGCGCACCGACCACATTGCCGGCAATGGGCGCGCCTCAGTCGGGCTATTCACCGCTGGCCGACGCGCCGGGTGCTTACGTGATCGAGGACTGAGCCGTGCGATGAACCGCGAGCTGGCAAAGGAACTGAAAGCCGGCGGCTTTCCAATGCCGCCCTACCGGGCCGGACATAAATTCTATCCGCCGGAACAGGGTGGCGTATGGAGCGATGCCTCGCGCCGACATGGCGTGACGCTTATTCACTCCGATCTGGAAGACCGCCTGCAGGACATCAAAGACGGCTACTATTGTCCCAACCTTTCCGACCTCATCGAGGCTTGCGGCCAGAGCTTCTCGCGCTTGTCTGTTGTGAAAACAGTCTGGACGGCGGAAAGCGTGGATGGCAAACGCGCGGCAATGGGCGGCAGCCCGGAGGAAGCTGTGGCGCGCCTATGGCTCACGTTGAACAGGCCGAAGCTCGGGGAAATTCGCACGGCCACACAACGCGGATGATGCGCGGCGCTCTAGCGGCCGTCGGGCGTGCGTAAGCCAAACCAAGCGTCGCGGATCTGCTGGTAATGCACCATCGGATCGTAGATCGAGACCGGCAACCGAAGCTCTTGGGCCGACAGCCGGCCGACGGCCGACAAGAGACTGTATGAAGCGACGACGCGATCGTGCTGGGCGACGATCAGGCTAACGCGCGCATTCACCAAAGCCTGTTCCGCATTGAGCACATCGAGTGTCGTGCGTTGGCCGGCCTGGGCCTCGTTGCGAACGCCTTCCAGCGCCCGTTCGGAAGCATCATTCTGGCGCACCGCGGCTTCGACCTGCGCCTTGGCTGCTTGCAACTGGCCCCAGGCCTGAACGACGTTCGCCTGAATCTGATCGCGAACTTGATCCACGTTGAGCCGCTGTTGTCCGACCGTTTCCTTGTCGAGCCGAATGGCCGAATATTCCGCGCCGCCCTGATAGATCGGAACCGAGAGATTGAGCATAACCGTTCCGAGAAACAGATTGGGCGTGAGGATATTTGAATAAGTTTGCTGCTGGACGCTGCCCTGAAGGGCGAGCGTCGGCCACAGCGCGCCTTCCGCGATCTTCACTTGCAGCTGCGCGACATCGACGCCGTACAACGCCGCGGTTACCGACGGATTCTCCGCTGTGCCGACTGCGATCGCGGCATTCAACGTGTTTGGCGCGAGCCGATCCACCGGCGAAGCCGGCGCGAGGTTGGCCGCGTCGACACCGATGATGCGCCGATAGTTGGCCCTCGTCGTCATCAGCGTGGATTCCGCGCCGTGCAGGCTTGCTTCGCCGGCCGCCAATTGCGCCTCCGCCTGGGCGACGTCGGTGGCCGTAACTTGGCCGGCGGTGAACCGGTTCTGCGTGTCCTTGAGCGTGCGCTGTAGAACGCGAATGTTGTTCTGTTGCACTTCGAGGTTTGCGGTGTCGCGGGACATGTCCATGTAGGCGGACGCCGCCGAAAGCAGCACCGACTCTTCCATCATCCGCAGCGTCTCGCGCGCGGCGGAAACCTGGCTTTCCGCCTTGCGGACTTTGTTGGCGGTTTGCTGGCCGTTGAAGAGCGTCTGCCCGCCGGTGAGCCCCACCGAAGTCGGGGTGGTATAACCCTTGACCGTGTACGAGACGCCGTTCGGTAAACCCGGCGGAATCGGCGGAATAACTCCCGTTGTATTCGTATATTGCTCGGCGACTGAAGCAGTCGCCGAGAGGCTAGGCCGATAACCGGACAGCGCTTGCGATACGCCCTCGTCGTTCTGGCGGACGATGGCGCGCTGGGCGTTGAGTTGCGGATTGCTCTGATAGGCTCGCGCTAGGGCCGATTCCATCGTTTCCGCGGCGAGTTCACGCGGTGCCGCGGCGACCAGCGCGATGAAGACGACGGCCGTTGCCGTTACTGCGCGCGGAACCCGGCCAACCGGCGGGGATTGCGACCGTTTTCTAGTCCTAGGAACGATCACTCTACGCGTCACAACCAGCCCCAATTTGCGTGGCGAAAACCTTAACGTGGGGGTATTCGCCTTACAAGGTTTTGGGCGGCGTTACGCACCGTGATCGGGGCGCGCTACGGGGCGCGCAAGCAAGCGAAGTTCCCGCAGACCGAGCGAGAGCGTAGCCAAGATGAGCGGCAGTACGAAGTAAAGCCCGCGGAACGTCAGGAGCGCCGCCAAAAGCTCTTCCCGCTGAAATTGCGCAAGGCCGACGAGCATGGTGGCCTCGATGACGCCAAGGCCGCCGGGCGCATGGCTGACTGTTCCGAGGAGCGTGGCTGTCAGGAAGATGACCAGCACGGTGACGAAGCCGACCGTGGGAATCGACGGTAGCAGGATGTACATCGCCATCGTCACCAGGCTTAGGTCCAAAGCGCCGATGCCGATCTGGACGAGTGTGAAGCGCAGACTGGGCAAGACAATCCGCCAGCGAGAGCGGCCGACGGCGCGCCGCCTCGGCGTGAGCCAAAGCAAATAACAGGCGATCGCGCCTAATCCTGCGAGTCCGATTGCTCGGTTGATCCACGACGGCAGGTGATCGACCGCGCTGGCGGCTTCGGGCGCATACGCCGTCGCGCCCCCGAGCAGAAGCGCATTGCCGAGCCAAAAAGTCATGCCCGTGACGAATGCAATCTTGGCGATATCGACGACGGTCAAGCCCCAGACCGAGTAAATCCGCAATCTGATAAGCCCGCCCGTCAGGACGGCGGCGCCCAAACTGTGGCCGATCGTGGAGCTCGCAAAGCTCGCCAGCGCGGCGACCGCGTACGGGACCTTGTGCCGGCCAATCGTGTGAAGCGCGAAGAGATCGTAAAAGGTCAGCGTGATGTAGCCCGCGACCACGAACGCGCCGGCGGCCGCAATTTTTGGGAACGACTGAGCTTTGAGCGTGGCTGCGACTTTGCCGAAGTCGGCGTCGTGCAGCAATTGATAAAGGACGAAGGCTGCCGCGGCGAGGATCAACAGGCTGATCGCTGCGCTGATCGTGCTGCGGCCGAGCCTGGAAGTGATCTTCTGCGCGAAGGTGCTCGTCACGTCTCGTTTCAGCGTGAGGCGACGAACTCCTGAAACAAGTCCTCACACGATTCGCAGCAAACTCTCATCGAAGTGTAACAGGAATGTTACGAGCTGAAATAATTTGGTCAGCGCTGCGCCGTCACCGTCACACGAATGAGACATGAAATGGCAATTGTTGTCGCACGCGATTCGGCAACAGCAAGGGGCGGTCTCAACCGCGTGCCCGATGAAGGTTCTCGTCGCCACCGACGCGTGGCATCCGCAGGTCAATGGTGTGGTGCGCACATTGGGGTCGCTGGCACGCGCCGCAAGCAAACTCGGCGTGGCGATCGAATTTCTGTCGCCGGAAGGTTTTCCCTCATTTCAGGTGCCAACCTATCCCGGCTTGCGCCTCGCCCTGCCAAGCCGGCGGGGCATCGCCGAGCGCATCGAAGCGGTAAGGCCTGACGCCATTCACCTCGCCACTGAAGGTCCGATCGGTTTCGCCGTGCGCTCCTATTGCCGCCGCTACGGGCGGCCATTCACGACCAGCTACACGACGCGTTTCCCGGAATACATTTCGGCCCGCTCGCCGATTCCGGAAAGCTGGATCTACGCGGCGCTGCGGTGGTTCCACGCCGGCGCGACGGTGACCATGGTAGCGACGCCCTCGCTTATGAGCGAGCTTGGCCAGCGCGGTTTTGCTCATCTCGGCATGTGGACCCGCGGCGTCGACATCGATCTGTTTCGCCCCGACCGCGCCATCGATCTCGGCCTCCCGCGTCCGATCTTCATGACCGTGGGTCGGGTCGCCGTCGAAAAGAATCTGGAAGCGTTCCTTTCGCTCGATCTTCCCGGCAGCAAGGTCGTCATCGGCGCCGGGCCGCAGGAGGCGAAGCTCAAACGCGAGTTTCCCGATGCGAAATTCCTCGGGCCCTTGGAGAATGGAACGCTCGCCGCGCATTTGGCCTCTGCTGACGTTTTTGTTTTTCCGAGCCGTACAGATACTTTCGGCATCGTGCAGCTTGAGGCGCTGGCGAGCGGTGTTCCGGTCGCAGCGTTTCCCGTTACCGGCCCGAAGGACGTCGTCGGCGATAACCCGATCGGTGTTTTACACGAAGACCTCGGTCGCGCCTGCCTGGAAGCTCTACAGCTTCCCCGCGAGGCCTGCCGCAAATTCGCACTCGACTGTTCCTGGGAAAACAGCGCGCGTCAGTTCCTCGGCCACGTCCGCAAGGTGGCAAATGGCGCCAATCGCGAACTCGAAACGGCGATGACAATCACCGAAACCGCCGTTGGCTGACGCCGGCTGAGCGGATGTCGTTACGTATCAGAGTGGCAACAAAAGGATCGGATATGACTAGCCTCTCGAATGTGGAACTCGACAAACAGACGGTCACCACGGCTTATGCGCGGTGGGCGCCGGTCTACGATCTCGTGTTTGGTGCAGTCTTCGAGCGCGGCCGCCAGGCTGCGATTGCGGCTGCGGAACGAGTCGGTGGGCGCATTCTCGAAGTCGGGGTCGGAACGGGTATATCGCTCCCCCATTATTCGCGGGAATGCCGCCTGTGCGGTGTCGATATTTCCGAGCCGATGCTGCGCAAAGCCCACGAGCGGGTTGCTGAATTCGGCCTGGCCAACGTCGAAGGGCTTTGGGTGATGGATGCCGAGCATCTGTCATTTCCCGACGACTCGTTCGACGTCGTGGTCGCGCAATACGTCGTTACCACAGTGCCGAACCCCGAGGCGACGCTCGACGAGTTTGCCCGCGTGTTGAAGCCCGGCGGCGAGATCATATTAGTCAGCCGCGTCGGCGCGGAGGCGGGTCTGCGGCGCGCGCTGGAGCATGGGTTCGCGCCAGCGGCGCGCAAGCTCGGCTGGCGGACGGAATTTTCCTTCGAACGTTATGTAAAATGGGCCGAGCACACCAGCGGCGTTCGCCTCGTCGAGCGCCGCGCCATGCCGCCGCTCGGGCATTTCTCGCTCATTCGTTTCGCCAAGGACGGCGGAGCGGGCGTGGTGCGCCCGAGCTTTTCGCAAGAAACCTATCCGGCGGCGCGCGCCGCGTCCTGATACTTACGGTCTCGCCACCGGCGGGCCCTCGGGCGGCGTTTGCTCGCCTGTCATCGGGGATTCATCGAATCGCCATACCCAGAACGGATGACCTCAGGACGGGGACACACATGGACAGCTTTCTTGCGGCTCTGCGGACCCAACGCTGGGACGATCATCGATACTATCACCACAGCCGGATCAATCAGTCGCTTCACTTTGTCAGCGCCATTAGCTTTCTGTTTTCGTACGTGATGGTGTTCAAGGAACCCGCCATTTCTGCGCTGGCCGGTTGGCTGGTGGCGATGACTACCCGCCAATGCGGACACTTCTTCTTCGAGCCCCGGGACTACGACACTGTCAACCAGGTTACCCACGAATACAAGGAAGAGATCAAGGTCGGCTATAATCTGCGCCGCAAGGTCGTACTGTTGACGATCTGGGCATTGTCGCCGCTGGCGCTCTATTTCGATCCGACGCTTTTCGGCACCTTCCCGCCGGCGGCGGGCAAGATGGATTTCATTCGCCAGGTGGCGGAGATCTGGCTTGTGATCGGCATCGGCGGGGTCCTGTTCCGCACCGTGCATTTGTTCTTTCTCAAGGACGTGCAGAGCGGGCTGGTCTGGGCGACCAAGATTCTCACCGACCCGTTCCACGACATCAAACTTTACCACAAGGCGCCGCTGGCCCTGCTGCGCGGCGAATTGATCGATCCCGGTATCGGGGCCGAGGTCGCGGAGTGGCACGAGGAAGAAGCCGAAGAGCTGCCGCGCCTGACGTAAGCGTAGCCTGCGGATGCAACTAAGGACCCGCGGAAAACAGGCGGCGGGCGATCACCTCCTTGAGGATCGTCCGCTTGATGGATTTGTTGGTCAGCGCCGGATTGCTCCACCACCAGCCGTCCCGCTGCATAGCTTTTGCGGCGGCGATAAAGCAATCGGCGACCGCCGCGAAGTCGGCGTCGGTGTAATCGAGGCTGAAAATCAAGCGTCCAGTTCCGACCCAGCTCAACGCCAGTCCTTCGGCGCGCAGGTAATATTGCAGCATCCAGTTGTATCGCGACGGCCGCGTGTAGCAGACAGTCCATATCGAGGACAGGTTGGCGACCTCGACGGGCAGCTTTTCCGCGTGCAGGCGCTCGTTGAGTTTTTGCGCGCGCTCGTTCCAGATTTGATCGAGGTTGCGATAAACCGACTGGCCGTCCGGCGTCTGCAGATGGCGCAGGAAATCATTCATCGCCGCCATGACGTAAGGGTGCGAATTGAAGGTGCCGCGGGCAAAGCAGATATCGGCCGGCCGGTCGTCACGAAAACGCTTCATCAGATCGCTGCGTCCGCATACGACGCCGATTGGCAGTCCGCCGCCGAGCGTCTTGCCGTAGGTGACGAGATCGGCGCGCGCGCCGAAATAGTCCTGGGCGCCGCCTCTGGCGAGACGGAAGCCGACGAACACTTCGTCGAAGATAAGGGCGATGTTCCGTTCGGTGCAGACGGCCCGCAGGGCCAGCAGCCACGCGGTGTAGGCTTCCTTGTCGAAATGCGCCCGGCGTCCACTGTCCAACAGCGCGGAATCGCTTGGCGCCGACCCGTTTGGATGCAAAGCCTGCAAGGGATTGATGAGTACGCAGGCTACGTCGCGCCGGGTCCGCAGAACGCGCAGCGATTCCTCGGACATGTCCCGAAGCGTGTAGGTGTCGCGCGCCGGCTGCGGATTGCCGATGCCCGGTTGCACATCGCCCCACCAGCCATGATAGGCGCCGCAAAACCGCACCAGATGCGTTCGCCGTGTGTGATAGCGGGCGAGCCGCACGGCCTGCATCACGGCTTCCGTGCCGGACATATGGAAAGACACTTCGTCGAGGCCGGAAATCTCCTTCAGGAGCTTCACATTCTCGACGACCACCGGATGATAGGAACCGAGCACCGGGCCAAGCTCGCGGACCCGCGCAGCGCCGCGCTCGATGGCGCCCTTGTAGAAGTCGTAGCCGAGGACGTTCACGCCGTAGGAGCCGCTGACATCGTAGAAGCGGTTGCCGTCGAGATCGGTGACGGTTACTCCGGCGCTCGATTGCATGAAGGCGGCGGAGGGCAGGTGGGTGCGCACATAACGGCTGTATTGGAATGGCACCCGGTACGCGTCGGTGAACTGAAGATCGGAGATGCTTTCGGCCGCCTCCGCGGTGCGCCGGATGGTCTCGGTGAAGCGCGTTTTGTAAAGCGCCGAGAGGCGCTCGAAACCGGCACGACGGTGCTCCCCGACGTCCGCGGGCGCATCGTCGGAGCAAAAGAACCGCGATTCGTCGTAGTCGTAGAATGGCACGAAGGCCGCGAGCCGCCGCGCGATCCGCGCATGGCCGGCGAGCGACTTATGCTTCGCCTGCGAGAGGCCGATCCGCTGCCGCAGCTTCACCAGCGAGGTCGCGAGCGCCGCGCCGCCGACCCCATAGAGCGCCAGTGTCGTGGTGGCTAGTGCCATCGAATCGCGGTTTACCCGCCGGAGTTGACAGTGCCATGACGGTCCGGTCCCAATTGCTGCGCCTGCTCGGTCAGGAGGACATCAATTTCCTCCTCACAAACCGCATTCCGCGCCGGCTCGCCACGCAGTTCATCGGCTGGTTCAGCCGCATCGAACAGCCGCTCATTCGCGACCTGTCGATCGGGGTGTGGCGGCTATTTTCCGACCTCGATCTGCGGGAGGCGAAGACGACGCAATTCCGCAGTATGCACGACTGTTTCACCCGCGAACTCAAGGAGGGCGTGCGCCCGATCGACCGGCGGGCGGACGTCCTCGTCAGTCCGTGCGACGCGATCGTCGGCGCCTGCGGCACGATCGCGGGCACTGAGCTTTATCAGGCGAAGGGCTTTCCCTATACGCTCGACGATCTGCTCTGCGATCGCGATCTGGTTGAAGCTCACCGCAACGGCCAATATGTCACGTTGCGACTCACGTCGAGCATGTATCACCGCTTTCATGCACCGCACGATTGCCGCGTCGAGCAGGTGATTTACATCTCTGGCGATACCTGGAACGTCAATCCGATCGCGCTCAAGCGCATCGAACGGCTATTCTGTAAAAATGAGCGCGCGGTGGTGCGGACTACGCTTGCCGCGAATGGCCAACCGGTGACGCTGGTCGCGGTCGCCGCGATTTTGGTCGCGAGCATCCGTCTCCACTGCCTCGACGGGCCGCTCAACCTCGGACATTCCGGGCCGAACGTCATGGCATGTGACGCGCCATTCCACAAAGGCGATGAGGTTGGTTGGTTCGAGCACGGCTCGACCATCATCGTGTTCGCGCCGGAAGGTTTCACCTTGTGCGACAGCATCCGCGACGGCGCGACGGTTCGGGTCGGCGAGCCGCTGATGCGGTTGCCTTGAAGCCGTGCACGGCGGGTATTTAGTGCAGCATGATCCTTTCGGAAAACCGGCTTCCACTCTTCCGGATCATGCTCAGCCTACCTTCTGCTTCGGCATCAGTGCGTCGTCGAGCTCCCGTGCGCGCGCATAAGCAGGACGAGCGCTGATCCGCTGCCAATAGCGCTCGAAGGCAGGGCGCTTTTCGAGCGTGCCGAACATCAGGCCGAAGCCGATCTGCGAGCCGAGGTAGACGTCGGCAGCCGTGAAGCTGTCGCCGACCAGATAATTGGTGCTCGACACTGCGTCTTCGAGCGTTTTCATCACGCGTTCGAAGCTGCCGTAGCCGATCGACGGCTCTCTTTCGGGTGGAACGATGAAGCCGAGCGCTTTGTTGCTCACCGACGCTTCGATTGGTCCCGCGGCGAAGAACAGCCAGCGATAATACGGAGCGCGCAGCCGGTCGCCGGGGGGGTGGTGCCAGCTTCGCTTGTGGAAATGCATCGGCAAGATAAGCGCAGATGGCGGCGGCCTCGGTCACTACGGCGTCGCCATGCCGAAGCGCCGGCACCTTGCCCATGGGATTGACTGCGAGATAGGCCGGCGCCTTCATGGTGGTGCCGTAGTCGAGCACTTCGGTGCGGTAGGGCTGGCCGACCTCTTCGAGCATCCAGCGCACGATGCGGCCGCGTGATCGCGGATTGGTGTAGAAGATAAGCTCATCGGCCATGCCACGCCTCCTTCCCGCTGCTAACGTTGGCGCGCACTATGATCTGCGGCCAAGCGGTCGGCAATGGTGGCGGCATCTGGCTCACGACTTCGTCAATCGGCGGTCAGCGCGCGATAAATTTCAGCGCCGTCACGTGCGCGCCGTAGAGCGGCCATGATCACCGGGTCCCTGAGTTTGCGCGCGATGCAGGCGAGGGCCCCAAGCCGGTCGCCGTCCGGTGCATCCGGCAAGAGCAACAAAGCAACAGTGTCGACCGGCTTTCCGTCGACGGCATCGAAGTCGATGGGCTTTCTGAGGCGAACCAGTATCCCGAGTGGCTTGTCGACTTGGTGAAATCGTGCGTGTGGCAGCGCCACGCCGCCGCCCATTCCCGTCGAGCCAAGCTCTTCGCGCTTGAGCAGCTCGGAGAGGACAAGAGCCGGCAGCACGTCGACGGCCAATCCGGCCCTCCGCGCCAGCTCTTTCAGGAGCTTTTGTTTGTCCGGGGCGGCGACGTCGGTCGTGACGTCGGCGGCGGAGAGGAAGTCGGAAATTTTCATCGCAATGACATTACATCAAATGCATTTGGCGTTTTGAAGCCGCCATCACGGGCGCTCAATCGGGAGCGTGGAGCCGATAGCCGATGCCTGTTTCGGTGAGAATATAGCGAGGTTGTTCGGGGTCTGGTTCGATTTTTTGCCTGAGCTGACGGACATAGACCCGAAGATACTGGGCGTCGGTCAACTCGTCCCACAGCTCGCCGAGCAAGAATCTGTGCGTGAGTACCTTGCCCGCATGCTGAACCAGCACCCGCAACAGGTCGTATTCCTTGGGCGAGAGCTTTACCTCCCGATCACCGACTTTGACGATGCGGCGGACGAGATCGACGGAGAGGTCTCCGACCCGGAATACCGGGCGTTCGCCGTGGGACTGCAATTGGTGGCGCACCGCCGCCCGTATCCTGGCGAGAAGCTCGTCCATGCCGAACGGCTTGGTCACATAGTCGTCGGCGCCGAGATCGAGCGCCTGGACTTTGCCGGCCTCGTCGCCACGGCTGGACAAGACGACGATGGGGACGCTTTCGTTGCGCGCGCGGATAGTCCGCAGCAACTCGTGTCCTTGCATATCGGGCAGGCCGAGGTCGAGAATAATCAAGTCCGGAGCCTGGCTGAGAAGCTCGAGCGCCGCCTTGCCGTTCGGCGCCTCGAGCGTCTGATAGCCCTGGGCGGTCAGGCCCATGCGCAGGAGCTTACGAATGGGCGGTTCGTCATCGACCACCAGTACGCGGAGCGGGGCGGCACTCATGCGGCGGCGTCCAGCTTTTGCCGCTCGCGCGGGATCGGCAAACTGATGGTGAACGCGGCGCCGCTCCGGTCGGTGCGATTTGCTGCGACGATGGTGCCATGCATGGCTTCGACAAAGCCGCGCGAAATCGCGAGCCCCAGCCCGGTGCCGGCGCGAACTTGGTCCGTCTTCTGCGCCCGGTAGAACTTGTCGAAGATGTGATCGAGGTCGCTCGCCGGAATGCCGCTGCCTTCATCGAGAACGCGCAAGCAGACGGATTCCACGTTTTTCCAGCTCTGGATGCGGATCGTGGTTTCCGGCGGAGCATATTTCGCGGCGTTGTCGAGCAGATTGAACAGGACTTGCTCAAATAGCACGGCGTCGAGTTCAAGCATCGGCAAATCCGGCGCGAGCTCGAGCTCGATGTTGTGGCGCGACAGGATGCGGCTCGCGCGGCGTAATGCGCTGCCGACGATCTCGCCGACATCGTGCAGAGCGACGTTCGGCGTGACAGCGCCCGATTCGAGCTTGGTCATGTCGAGGAGGTTGGCGATGAATCGGTTGAGCCGCTCCGATTCATCGATGATTGTCGCCAGGAGATCCGCCTTCTCGGCATCGCCGAGCTTACCGCCGACGTCGCGCAGCGTTTCAGCCGACCCGAGCACGGCGGCCAGCGGTGTCTTCAGGTCGTGGGAGATGGAGGTGAGGAGGGCGGAGCGCAAGCGCTCGGTTTCGGCCGCACGTTCGACGCGGTCCATTTCCTCGACCAGACGCACGCGCTCGATCGCTAGCGCTCCCTGATCCCGCAGCGCATCCAATAGCCGCCGCTGATCCGGCGTGAGCAGGGGTCCAGGCTTGTCGCTATCGATCCCCATCACCCCGATGGCGCCGCGTCCGGTATGCATCGGCAGGAATAAGCGCTTCGCGCCGGGAAGCGTGTCGGAGCCGCGGCCGGCGGAGCGATCGTTCTCCCAGGCCCATTTCGCCGCGGCTAGATCGGCTTCATCGAGGCTGTCCTCAGGCGGGTAGCCGGCCTTCACCGCGATTGAGCCGTGCTCAGGCAAGAGCAACATGACCCGCACTTTCAGCATCAGCGCGGTCTGATAGGCGGTGGCCCAGAGCACGTCGTCGAGCGTTCCAGCTCCAGCAAGCTTGCGGCTGAACGAATAGAGCGATTCGGTGATACGCGCGCGCTCTATCGCCGTGACCGCTTGGGTGCGACCGCGCGCGGCGACACTGGAAACGATGATGGCCACAAGGGTGAAGAAGCCGAAGGCCACGACATTGTTCGGATCGGTGATCGTGAATGTGTAGATCGGCGCCAGAAAGAAAAAATTGTAAGCGAGTGAGGAGGCGACGCTCGCCAGCAGGGATGGCAACAAGCCGAAGCGAACCGCGACGGCAACGATGGCGGTCAGGAAAACGAGGTCGACATTCGTGACTCCGACCCACGTTTTGATCAGTGCACTGAGACCGATTGCTGCGGCGATCGCGACCAGCGCCGCTATATACGCGCGGGGATTGAACGTCTCTTCGCGCTCGGCGGAGCGCACCGATTTTTTCGGGATCGGCTGGCCGGCGATGGTGTCGCCGGCGATGACGTGGACGCTGATGTTGCCGGAGCGGCGGACGAGATCATGGACCACGGAGCCGTGCAAGATCTCGAACCAGCGTGTGCGCGACGTCTTGCCAATCACGATCTGCGTCACATTGTTTGCTTGCGCGTAGCCGATCACGTCGTCGGCGATGTGCCGATCGTCGGCGGGAAGCGTGAGGGCTTCGCCGCCGAGCGCTTCGGCGAGCCGGAGCGTGTCGGCAATGCGGTCGCGCTGTTCCTCCGAGAGCTGCAGGCCGCGCCGGCCCTCGACATACAGCGCCACCCACGGTCCATGCAGGCGGTCAGCGAGCCGCTTGGCGTAGCGGACCAGGCCGGCGCAGCGCGGATCGTCGCTGATGCACACCAGGATGCGCTCGCCGGCCGCCCACGGGCCCTGGATGGCGCGGGCCTGCATTTCCGTGAGCAACTGCTCGTCCACCCGGTCGGCCGTGCGTCGCAAAGCAAGCTCGCGCAGCGCGGTCAAGTTGGCCGGCGAGAAGAAGTGCTCGAGCGCGCGCTCGGCCTGCTTGGGGACGTAGACCTTGCCTTCCTTCAGTCGCTGGATCAAATCGTCGGGCGTCAGGTCGACCAGTTCGACGGCATCGGCTCGATCGAACACGGCGTCCGGCACCGTCTCGCGCACGCGCACGTGCGTGATCTGCGCGACCACGTCATTGAGGCTCTCGATGTGCTGGATATTTACG
>JBEKSB010000075.1:0-17048 GCA_049517455.1 Xanthobacteraceae bacterium | reverse complement strand
CGCCGATAGTGTCGGCGGGTGATTTCAGTCCAAGCCATCGTGACCTCCATTGAGCTTCGCAACCCAACGGAATCACAACCGATTGAAATCACCCAATTTATTTTTCAGTCAGCCTCTAAGCGGGCAGGCCGTAGATTCCTGAAGAGAAGACCGTGCCCCGCCAAGGGGCACGTTTTTGTTCGCTTCCAGCAGCAGAATATGGCCACTGCACCAAACTTCCGCCAAAGAGTTTTGCCTCAATATGTGCGGAGGCGGCTAGGAATTCGGGGGTTGACGGGGACTTCCGCTTAATCAGCTTCCGGATCGGCGACCCGGCCGATCCTATGAGGAGAACACATGCATAAATCGTTCATCGCGCTTGTCGGTGCTGCGGGTATCGGCGTTGCTGCAATGGCCGCCCCGGCTCCCGCGAACGCAGGCTGTATCGGCTGCGCCATCGGTGCAGGCATTATCGGTGGCGTCGCCGCTGGCGCGATTGTCGGGAGCGCGATCGCCAACAGCCCGCCGCCGCCCCCGCCGCCGGGCTATTATCCGCCGCCGCCCCCTCCGGGCGCTTACTATCCGCCCCCGCCCGGCGCTTATCCGCCGCCGGCCGAATACGCTCAGCTGGCGCCCGGGTGCCATTGGGGACATCGTAAGGTTTGGGTCGAGGGCTACGGCTACCAGTGGCGGACCGTCCCGGTTTGTCCTTGATCGCGCGGCTTAGCGATGAATTTTACCGGCCGGCTTGCATAAGCTGGCCGGTTTGTTTTTGTGACCTTGCGAATTGCCGGCGCGTCATGTCGATACGACAGCCCGATGCGACATTGCGGACGCAGCAATCTGAAAGCAGGCGAGAGGTCTGATCGTGCGCTCCCTCTCATTTTGGCGCGACACAAGGGTCGGCGGCGTCGACGCCGCGCAGGCGTTCGTCCAACGCACGCTTGCCGCTTCTCGCGCATTTATCGCGTGCGTCTGGGCCAAAGAGTCGCGGGCGCTCTGGGTCCCGTGGGCAAGGCTGACGCTCATTTGCATCGCCGTCGTTTTGTTCTGCCTCTATCTCGGGATGGCCGCGATCCTCTACTTCGCGCAGCGATCCATGATGTACTTCCCCGAAACTGTCCACACGACGCCGGCGCAGGCCGGCCTGCCTGAAGCCGAAGAAGTAACGCTGACGGCGTCCGACGGTGAACGCCTCGTTGCCTGGCATGTCGCTCCGCGCCGCGATAAGCCGGTCGTCCTCTATTTCCACGGCAATGGGGGCGCTTTGCGCTACCGCGTCGAGCGCTTTCGCACGCTTATTCGCGATGGCGTCGGGATCATCGGCATCGAATATCGCGGCTATGGCGGTTCGAGCGGGAGCCCCAGCGAAGCAGGCCTCATCGCCGACGCCAAGGCCGCCTACGCCTTTGCCGCGGCGCGATATCCGGCGCCGCAGCTCGTCGTGTGGGGCGAGTCGCTCGGCACTGGCGTCGCCGTTGTGTTAGCGGCGGAGAAATCGCTTGGCCGCGTAATACTGGAAGCGCCGTTCACGTCGGCGGCCGCGGTCGCCTCGACGCGATATTGGTATCTGCCGGTGCGGCTCCTGATGAAAGATCAGTTCCGTTCCGAAGAAAGCGTCGGAAAAATCATCGCACCCCTTCTCATCCTGCACGGTGTGCACGACCACATTGTGCCCTACGCGATGGGCGAGCGGATGTTCGAGCTAACGAAGGCGCCCAACAAGCACATTGTGCGCTTTCTCGACGGCGATCACGAAGATCTCGATGGGCGCGGCGCGCTGCATGCCGTCGGCCGCTTTCTGGCCGGCGATTTGGACACGCCGCCTCATCCATAGCCGATCGAGCTTTGCGCCATTCAACTATTCCGGCACGGTCATGAGCTCGAGCACGTGCCCGTTCGGATCGCGAAAATAGACGCCGCGGCCGCCACCCCAATCGTTGAGCATGCCGTCGTCGAGGCTCCAGGGGGCGCTGCCGAAAACAATCTTCGCTCTCTTGATGCGGCTCAGGATCGCGTCGAATTCGCGGTTGCTGACATGGAAGGCGTAGTGATGGCTCTCGAACTTGCTGTCATCGTCGAACAGGAGAGTCAGCGTCTTGTTGATCCGAACCGGCGCGAAATAACCGGTGCGCCCACGCTTGAGTCCGAAGATTTGGGCGAAAAACTTGGCGGCTGCGGCTTTGTCGCGCGCCGGAACGATGGTGTGGTTGAGCGTAACGGTCATTGGCGCCTCCTCGCTCGGCTGCGCTGTCAAAACGTCTGGTACGACTGGCCCACCTTACCGCCGACGCGGGCAAAGCCGGCGCGCGCGGGCTCGTATTTGTCGTTGATATTGAGCGCCTTCGCGTAGGAGCCAGCCGACTTCTCCTTTTGCCCGAGGCGCTCATAGGCGAGACCTCGGCTTGCCCAGGCCTGCAGGTTCTGCGGCTGAATTTGCACGGCCTCGTCGAGATCGTTCGCCGCCGACTTGGCGTCGCCGATCGCGAGATAGCTGAGGGCGCGCGCGACGTAAGGCTCGGTCTTCTGCGCCGTCAGCCCGAGAGTCGTGGTGAAATCGTCGATGGCGGTTTGGTGCTGACGCTGGCTCTGATAAAGCAGGCCGCGATTGTAATAAGTCTGCGCATTGTCGGGCTTGAGCGCGATCGCCTTGTTGAAGTCGCCGAGCGCCTGCACGGTGTGGCCTTGCTGGCGGTAGACGATGCCGCGGCCGAGATAAGCGGGCGCGTAGTTTGCGTCGATCGAAAGCGCCTTGTTGTAATCAGCCAGCGCGAGATCGAGTTTGCCGGCCTGCCGATAGAGCAGGCCGCGGTTGGCGTAGGCCTGCGCGTAATTTGGATCGAGGCTGATCGCCTTGTTGAAATCGGCGAACGCTTGCTCCGTGCTTCCGGCTTCGGCGAGCACTGAGCCGCGGACGT
This sequence comes from Xanthobacteraceae bacterium, assembly GCA_049517455.1. Taxonomy (GTDB): domain Bacteria; phylum Pseudomonadota; class Alphaproteobacteria; order Rhizobiales; family Xanthobacteraceae; genus BOG-931. The sequence goes on along the minus strand of JBEKSB010000075.1, from coordinate 14,151 downwards.
TATAGGCCTGCGGATCGTCCGGGTGTTTCTGGATGACTTCGGTGAGGGAAGCCAAGTTGGACTGCGAGGTCGCGTAAAGCGCATCATCCTTTTCCGATGACCCCAGGTTGCCGAGTCCAGAGCAGCCGGCAGCCGCCAATGCGGCGAGCAGGGGCAGAGCAAACGCCGGACGCCGCTTCATCATGCGCCGCCGCATTTGCTCGGTGTTCACGCCCGCTGGTCCTGTCATCCGAAGCTCGCGGCACCGCAGCGCCCCCTTTTGCGCCTGACGGTAGATCACGGCGATAGTGCGCGATAGCCCCGCCAAAACAAAGGCGCGGGCCTAACAAGCCCGCGCCGTCAGCAAAACGACTCTGGAAATACTTAGCCGAAGCGGGGCGCGCGGGGCGGTCCAGACCGGCCGCCGGGACCGCCGGCGGTGACGGGCTTTGGCTTCATCGGCAACAGGCCCTCGCGCTGCAACTTCTTGCGCGCAAGCTTGCGGGCGCGGCGGATCGCTTCCGCCTTCTCCCGAGCCTTTCTTTCCGAGGGTTTTTCGTAGTGGCCGCGGAGCTTCATCTCGCGGAAAATGCCCTCGCGCTGCATCTTCTTCTTCAGCGCCTTGAGGGCCTGATCGACATTATTGTCGCGAACAAGAACCTGCACGCATCCTCCTATTCAGTGCGCTCAGTCGATTGCGCTTGGTGAATGGAATAAGGGCGCAAGCGTCGATGCTTGCGCCACCTTGGCGCGCTCTGTAGCAGAGCCGCACGCGAAAGTCCACCAGCCGAGCCGATCCAGCCGCCTGGGGGTCGGCGTCCCCTCAGTCGGCAAAAACCCGCGTCACGTGACCCATCTTGCGGCCGGGGCGCACCGCCGCCTTGCCGTAGAGATGCACAGCGGTGCCGGCAACCTTGAGCCAGGCGCGGTAATCCTCGACCTCGCTGCCGATGAGATTGATCATTTCCACACGGCCATGGCGGATAGGTGTTCCCAGTGGCCAACCGGCCACCGCCCGGATGTGCTGCTCGAATTGCGACACCGAGGCGCCGTCGAGCGTCCAGTGCCCGGAATTGTGGACACGCGGCGCAATCTCGTTGACGAGGAGGGAGCCGTCACGCAGTACGAACATCTCCACCGCCAGCACGCCGACATAGGCGAATTTGTGCGCGATCGTCTCAGCGATCCGCCGCGCCTCCTGAGCGGCGGCGTCTGACAGCGCGGCCGGCACGCGGGAGACTTTCAAGATGTGTTCGCGATGCTCGTTCTCGGTCACATCGAAACATTGGACAGTCCCGTCATGCGCGCGCGCGGCGACGACCGATACCTCGCGCGCGAACGGTACGAACGCTTCGAGGATGCAAGGCTGGCCACCGACTTCGCGCCAGGCGGCGTCGGGAGCGGTGCCGTTTTTGATCGCCGCCTGGCCCTTGCCGTCATAACCGAACCGGCGCGTCTTCAGCACCGCGGGCCGGCCGACCCGCTCGATCGCCGCGCTCAAATCGGCCGGTGTCGCAATCGCGGCATAAGGCGCAGTGCCGATACCGAGTGCGGCGACAAAGTCTTTTTCGGCCAAGCGATCCTGGGTCGTTGCCAAGACTTTTGGATCGGGCAGTACCGGAACGCGCGCGGCGAGAAACGCCGCCGCTTCCGCCGGTACGTTCTCGAACTCGTACGTGACGACATCAACGCTCGCCGCGAAGCGCTCAAGCGCTGGCGTGTCGATATAGTCGGCGCACGTCGTCTGGTGCACCACATCGAAGGCGGGCGAGTCGCGATTGGGAGCAAAGACGTGGCACTTGAAGCCGAGGCGCGCGGCGGCTAGCGCCAGCATGCGCCCGAGTTGGCCGCTGCCGAGGATGCCGATCGTGGCTCCAGGCTCAAGAACCGGCGTCGAGGCGCTCACGCGCCGGAGTCCTTAGGCTCTTCGGCGACGGCGTCGGTTTGGCGTTGCCGCCAGGCTTCGAGGCGGTCGCCAAGCGGCGGATCGCTCAACGCCAAAACGCTCGCGGCCAGCAGCGCGGCGTTGATGGCGCCGGCTTGCCCGATCGCCAACGTGCCGACCGGAACGCCCGGCGGCATCTGCACGATGGAGTACAGCGAATCTTGACCCGACAGCGCCTTCGACTCGATCGGCACGCCGAACACCGGCAGGCTGGTGAGCGACGCGGTCATGCCGGGCAGATGCGCTGCGCCGCCGGCGCCAGCGATGATCACTTTAAGGCCGGCGGCTTTCGCGCCTTTGGCGAAGGCGTACAGGCGCTCTGGTGTTCGGTGAGCGGACACAATACGCGCATAATAGCCGACGCCCAGCGCGTCGAGCGTCTCGGCGGCATGCTTCATGGTCTGCCAGTCGGACTGGCTACCCATGATAATAGCAACGGATTTCGCTCCCGGTGGCGCCAAAACAATCCCCTGCGCGAAGGAAGCGCTGGATTATAGCTCCGGCCCTAGGGGTGGCAAGGCTCGCGGATGACAAGGCTTGAGAATCAGCGTGCAATTCCCGGATTTGCGACTCGCCGCATCGAGATTTCGCGGCCCGGCGAAAACTCTCAGGTCGAAACGGCGGCTTATCGATGGACCAGCACCGGAATCTTGCAATGCGTGAGGACCTTGACCGTTTCGCTGCCGAGGACGATCGCGGAGATGCCGTGGCGGCCGTGCGAGGCCATGACGATGAGATCGCAGCCTCTCGACGCCGCGGTATCGATGATCGCCTGGTAAGGATGCTCATGCTCGATTTGGACCGTCTCGCATGCGACGCTCGCCGCTTGGGCTGCGCGGGCGACGGCGCCAAGAGTTTGGTCGGCATATGTCTGCATACGTATTTTGTGCTGAGCCGGCGTGTCCTCGATCATCTGTACGTCGGTTGTCAGCGTATGAAAAGGCGCCAGGACCGTCAGCGCCGTGGTTTTGGCGCCGATCCGCTTGGCTAGGGCGATGCCGTGCTGGACAGCTTTCCCGGCGAGTTCCGAGCCGTCCGTTGGTATCAGGATGTGGGTATACATCGCGCTCTCCGAGATCACGGTCTTTAACGCTAGCACGCTCACAATCTAAGCAATATTAAGACGGCGAAAAGCCGGAACCTTCACCAAATCCAAGATGACGGCAAAGACAGCCGCAGCGGCAAACGTGGCGATTACAATCCAGGCCGGCAAAGGCGTCATCGCGATTCCCCCGATGGCCAACGCCGAGGAGACCAGAATGTCGGCGAAGGACGAAATGATGACCCAGAAGCTGGGACGAGACGACCATAGATGCCGACGCTCACGATTGGTGTACATCGTAGCTTGGTTGCCGAATACGATGACGACAAAGGCCAGCGTCCGCAGTGCGCCGATGTCGAACCCCATCCGATAGGCGCCGAAAGCCAGGACGGACGTGCAAAAGACTAACTCGCCGATTCCCATAATGACGCCGGCGACCGTCAGATTGCCGATCCGCCATGCATTCGGCATGGGCGACGGCCGGACATTGTCGGTCGTCAACGACATGCCGAGGAAGTCGCCCGTGATCATGATGAGGACCATGAGCAAGGGCGTCAGGATCGCATGCCCGGTCATGATCAGGCCGATCGCCAAGAAGAGCACCTGCACTATCTTCTTGGTAATCGAGTTCAGCGTGTAGCTCAGGATGCGTTGGAACGTCACGCGGCCTTCCCCGACCGCGGCGACGACGCCGGCGAGGCCAGGCTCGGTCAGCACCATGCCGGCCGCTGATTTGGCGACGTCGGTTGCCGTCGAGACCGCGATTCCCATCTGCGCCTGGCGCAGTGCCGGCGCATCGTTGGCCCCGTCGCCGCACATCCCGACGATATTGCCGCCCTTCTGAAACGCCTTGACGAGCTTGTACTTGTCCTCCGGTAACACACCGGCGAAAACTGCGAATTGTTCGGGACGGACGGAGTCGGGAATAGGCCCGGGCGGACAGATGGCGCCGTCGAGCCCAACCGCCTTCGCCACGATGGCTGCGGTTGCAGGTGCATCGCCGGTCACCATCACGGTGCGCACGCCTAACCCGTGCAATTCGGTGACGAGCGCCGCCGAGTCTGGGCGGGGCGGGTCGCTGAGCGCGACGAGCCCTGCAAGCTTCATCGCCGTCGCGCTCCCGACGGCGACTGCCAGCACTCTGAAACCCTTTGCTTCGAGTTCGTTCGCTGCCGCTGTCGCGGCAGGCGAAGGCTGAGCAAGGTCGATGACCACGGCGAAGGCACCCTTCACGATACGTTGCGGGTTTCCTGTAGAATCTGTCGAGGTCGCCTCGGACATTTTCTTCGCCGGATCGAAGGCCGCAAACTTGATCAATCGCGGCGCATCAGCGACGACGTCATTCGCAGCCGCTGCGCGAATGGCTCCATCAACGGGATCCTGGCCGCCATCGGAGCTCGCTAGCGCGGCCAGCGCCAGGACGTGCGCCTGGTCGAAGCCGGGCATCGGATGCACTGTTGTCACGGTCAGAGCATTGCGCGTCAGCGTGCCGGTCTTGTCGGCGCACAGGACATCCATCGACGCGGCTTCATCCACGGCGGAGAGGCGGGTGGGAAGGACTCCCCGTTTTGCCAAAGCCCGCGCGCCGAGCGCGGCCGCGAGGGTGAAGGTAGCCGGCAGCGCGACCGGTATTGATGCGAGCACCGCTGTCAGGATGAGGGGAATGATCTCGTCGAGCGACATCTCGAGAAACCACGCATAGGCAACCAGCAACACAATAACGATGCCGTTAAACCCAGCGAGATTGCGCACCACGCGCAGCACCGCCTTCTGTTGGGAACCTACGACATGCGCGGTGCGCACGAGTTCGGCAGTGCGGCCGAACTTGGTGCGCGCTCCGGTCGCCGTAACCTCCGCCACCGCCTCGCCGCGCCGTACCAGCGCTCCTGCATAGGTCTGGAAGCCCGCGCTGGCTTCGATGGGGACCGATTCCCCAGTGAGCATGGATTGGTCGAGCAGGACTTCTCCCTCGGTGAGATGCACATCTGCGGCGACCACGGCGCCGAGGGAGAGCTTCACAACATCGCCTGGCACAAGTTCGGTAGCGGGTACGGTCTTCCATGTGCCGTCGCGCCGGACGGACGCGTTCAGTGCGAGTCGCGACTTCAGCGCGGCAAGGGTCGCCTGCGCGCGGCTTTCCTGGAACAGCCCGAGTGCGGCATTGAATACCAAGAGAGCGGCGATGATCGCGGCCTCGACATATTTGCCGAGCACCAGTTCGAGCACGATCGCAGCCTCAAGCATCCACGGAACGGGCGCCCAGAATTTTTCAAGCGCCATGCGCAACGGCCGGAGCGCTGTGTCGGGCATCGCGTTCGAGCCGAACTTCTCGAGCCGACGGCGTGCTTCTTCGCCCGTCAAACCGCTGTGCAGGTCACCTTTTGCAGCCGCCGCCGATTTGGCGAGCTGAGGTTTTGCATCGGGCGGCGGAGCGTTGGTGGCCATGATCTATCCTACGCTCGCCAACCTGGTGGCTGACTTAGCAATAGTGACGCGGCCTTTCAGCTGCCACGGCCCGGAGGTTTGGCCGACGACCTGCCAGCCGCGAGGCTTGCCCCGGCTTCGCTTCGCTCATCCGCGCTGGAGCTTTTGACCTGTCGACGCATCAGCCCTCACCCGCTGGCAGGCTTCCCATAAGCGCGCTGCGGTCACCGGCATGTCGAGATGCGCACCAGCGCCGCCGGGGAGGGCGTCGGCCACTGCGTTCATCACCGCGGCGATCGAGGCCGTGGTGCCGGCTTCGCCGACGCCCTTGACGCCGAGCGGATTGGTGGTGGCCGGCACATTGTGAAGCGCGTCGCGGATCTCCGGCGGCATGTCGGCGGCACGCGGCATGGCGTAATCCATGAACGAGCCGGTAACGAGTTGGCCGCTACCCTCGTCATAAAACACCTGCTCCATCAGCGCTTGCCCGAGCCCCTGCGCCAAGGCGCCATGCAACTGGCCCTCGACGATCATGGCGTCGAGCGTGTTGCCGCAGTCGTCGACTGCCGTATAGGCGACGATGTCCATCTGGCCGGTGTCGGGATCGATCTCGATTTCGGCGACGTGGACGCCGTTGGGAAACGACAGCGGCGTTTCCGTCGTGGTCTTGGTATCGAGGTCTTCCTCGATCGCGCCACGCTTTTTCAGGTCGGCGGCGCGCGCGGCAAGCTCGAACAGCGAGATGCGGCGGTCGGTGCCGACCACACCAAAGTGACCGCGTTCGTACGCGATGTCGCCTTCCGATGCTTCGAGCGCCATCGCCGCGATGCGCTTTCCCTTTTCCAGAATGAGCCCGATACATTTGATGATGGAAGCACCCGCGGTCATCGCCGAACGCGATCCGACCGAGGCGTAGCCGGCGATGTCGAGCGCGGAATCGCCGTGCCTATGGGTCACGCTGTCGCGCGGCAATCCCAGGCGTTCGGCGACCAGCCGCGGAAATACCGAAGCATGGCCCTGCCCGGTTGACTGCACATTGAGGTTGACCGTCAGCGTGCCGTCGCCCGGAAATGTAAGCCACGCACCTTCGATGGGCGAACCGCCGGCATGTTCCAGCATGCAGGAAATGCCGATGCCGCGATATTTGCCGCGCTTCTTTGCTTCGCGCCGGCGCGCCTTGAAGCCATCGTAGTCGGCAAGCGCCAGCGCTTGGTCGAGGATCGGCGCAAAATCGCCGCTGTCGTAGGTCGTGCCGATTGCGGTCTTGTACGGCATGGCGGACGCGGGGATCAGATTGCGCCGCCGCAGCTTGGCCGGATCGATGCCGGTTACGCGCGAAGCTTCTTCGACAACGCGCTCGAGCACGTAGTTAGCCTCCGGACGTCCGGCCCCGCGATAGGGCGCAGTCGGCAGTGTGTTGGTGAAGGCGCAGCGCGCGCTCATGTCGATATGTTTGATGTCGTACAGCGCAGGCAGGCAGCGGGTGAAATTAAAGGTCGGGATATTGGCGCCGACTGCGCCGACATAGGCGCCGAGGTTGCCGGTGTTGCGAATGCGCAGCGCCAGAAAGCGCCCTTTCTCGTCGAGCGCTAGTTCGGCTTCGGAATAAATGTCGCGCGCTTGGTTGTCGCTGAGGAACGCCTCGGACCGTCCCGACATCCAGTGAATCGGACGGCCAAGCTTCTTGGCGCCCACCATCTGCGCGATGTATTCCGGGTAGGGGCCGGTCTTCAGACCGAAAGCGCCGCCGACATCGTCGGTGAGGACCCGCACCCGCTCTTTCGGAATTTGCATGATCGCCGCGATCGGATCGCGCATTGCGGTCGTGCCCTGCGAGCAGACGCGCAGCGTGTAGATGTCGGCGGCCGCATCGTAGCTCGCCGTCGCGCCGCGCGGCTCCATCGAAGCGACGACCATCCGCTGGTTCATCACCGCAATGCGCGCGACGAATTTCGCGGCGGTGAAGATTTCGTCGACTTTCCGGGCGTTGGCTTCCGGATCGGCAGCTGGTCCCGGCCAGTCGACCGCGAGGTTGCCCGGCGCCTGCGGCCACACTTGCGGCGCGCCGGGAGCGAGCGCCTCGCGGGCATCGATCACCGGTGTCAGCGCTTCGTATTCAACGGCGACGAGCTCGGCGGCATCTTGCGCAGCCGCGGCACTGTCGGCGACCACCATCGCCACCGGCTCGCCGATATGCATCACCCGTTCGGTGGCGAGCGCCGGCCGATGCGGCAAGATCAGTGCCTTGCCGCCCCGCCCGTTGAGCGGCGGATGGCGCCCGAGGTTGCCGACCCCTTCCATATCCTTTGCCGTCAGCACGCCCAAAACGCCGCTCGCGCTCTGCGCGGCCGTCGCGTCGAGGCTCACGATGCGGGCAAAGGCATGCGGCGAACGCACGAAATAGGCATAGGCCTGATTCGGGAGGGGGACATCGGCCGCGTAACGGCCCCGTCCGCGCACCAGAACGTCATCCTCCACGCGCGGCTCATGCACCGCGCGGTCCTGCGTTTTTGCATCCATGCCCTGTTCCGGAATGCTCTGTTGGGATAGCGATCGGCCCTTTATAACCGAAACCGCCGCTCGCTAAAGGCACTCCTTTTTCCGGGTATTTTGCTCAAATTGCCCTTTTCTACCGTCAGTCGCCGTCGCGGAGCGTGAGGAACGCCTCTACGACGGCGACTGACGGCTGACAGTTGCCTTCTGGAACCTTGCGATGCTCCAACCCGGCACGTTCGCGCTTACCTTGCTCCTGGCCATGCTGACAGCACTCGGCCCGCTGTCGATGGACATGTATCTGCCGTCCCTGCCGGACATCGCTCACGTCCTCGCGGCGCCAACGGCGCGCGTACAGTTGACGATTTCGAGCTACTTGATCGGGTTTGCCGTCGGCCAGGTGATCTACGGTCCGCTATCGGATCGTCACGGCCGCCGGCCCGTGCTTCTTGCCGCGCTTGCTCTCTATGTCGCGAGCACGCTCGTTTGCGCGGCGACGCAATCGGTCGACCCGCTGATCGGGGCGCGTTTCCTCCAGGGCATCGGCGGCTCGGGTTCGATCGTGCTGGCGCGCGCTATCGTACGCGATCTCTATTCCGGCGTGCGGGCGGCGCGCGAACTGTCGCTGATGGGGTCGATCAGCGCCTTCGCGCCGATCGTGGCGCCGATGATCGGCGGCGTCTTCCAAACCGCATTCGGCTGGCGCGCGAGCTTCATCTTTATGTGCGGCGCGGCGGTGGTCGCTACGACCCTGGCGGCGCGACTATTGCCGGAGACGCTGCGCCAGCGGTCCGATCGGCCGATCTCGTTGTTCTCCATCGTGCAAGGGTACGCCTCGGTGCTGCGGCATCGCGGCTTTCTCGTCTACCTCGGGATCCTCACTCTCTCTTATGCCGGATTGTTTGCCTGGGTATCCGGCGCCTCAGTCATCCTGCAACGCGTTTACGGCCTCTCGTCTGTCACCTTCGGCTTCACGTTCGCGCTGGGCGCGGCGGGATACATGTTGGGTGCGACGATTGCCGCGCGCCTCGTGGTGCGCCTCGGCCTCGATCGCACGATGGGGATGGGCGTGATGGTGCTCGCCGCCGGCGGCTTGGCCTTGGCGGCGGTCGTCGCCGCCGGAATTCCGGGTGTGTGGCTCGTGGCGGCGATGGCGCTTTACCTTGCCGGTCTCGGACTTGCGATGCCGCAAGCGATGGCCGGCGCGTTGACGCCGTTTCCCGACCGTGCCGGCACTGCGGCTTCGCTGATGGGGCTGGTGCAGCAAACGGTCGCCGCCATTGTTGCCGCCGTGATCGGCGGCTATCTCGGCCACTCCGCGTGGCCCGTTACCGGCGTCGTCGTCGCCATGGGCTGCTTCACCTTCCTTCTTTGGGCGCTCACACGCCGCTTGCGCGCGCGCGAGCGCTAAACGCCTCGGGCCGGCACTGCCTCAATTCCGGCGTTGCCTGCGGCACCGTGTTTGTTAGGATGACGCCGGGCGGCCAAATTGTACTGACGTCTACCGATGTTTTCACCGGGTACCGCATCGCCGGCCTGGCGTTGGGGTTGAGGGAAGAAGATGACCTCGGGCGACCTGCTGAGCCGCCGTTCCTTCCTAGCCGTGATAAGTGCCGTCGGAGGCGGCCTCACGCTCGCCCTTGCCGTCCCTTTCGGACCGGCGCGTCCTGCCGAGGAAGCTCCGGAAGTAACCGCCTGGCTGCTGATTGGCTCGGACAATTCGGTTGTCATCCGCGTGGCGCGCGCCGAGATGGGGCAGGGGGCCCAGACCGGCCTTGCCATGCTGGTTGCCGAAGAGCTCGAATGTGACTGGGCAAGAGTCCGCACCGAACTCATCTCTCCAACAGAGAATTTGCGCCGCGGCCGCATCTGGGGCGACATGTCGACCGGCGCCAGCCGCTCGATCGCTACCTCGCAGCTTTATCTGCGCCAAGCGGGTGCCACGGCGCGGGAAATGCTGATCGCCGCCGCCGCTGCGCGCTGGAATGTGCCGGCATCGGAGTGCGTCGCGCAAATGGGCGAGATCGCCCACGGACCGAGTGGCCGCAGCGTGACGTTCGGAGCCGTCGCCGAGGCTGCGGCAAATGTCACGCCCCCCGCGGACGTCAAGCTAAAGGAGCCGCGCGAATGGAAGCTCGCGGGCAAGCCGCGCCGGCGTCTCGATGTGCTTGACAAAGTGACCGCGCAGCCGATCTACGCGATCGACGTGCGGCTGCCGGGCATGCTCTACGCCGCCATCAAACATTGCCCGGTTTTCGGCGGAGCGCCGAAGTCTGTCGACGAAAGTGCGATCGCGTCGATGAAGGGTGTGCGCCGCGTGGTATGGCTGCCCGATGCGGTTGCGGTAGTGGCCGACTCCTGGTGGCGCGCAAAAAGCGCGATCGAGGCTCTTCCGATCGTCTGGGACGCGTGCGGTAACGACCAGGTGTCGAGCGCCGGCATCGCCGACATGGTGCGCTCGGCTTTGAATGCGGAAAGTTCGCGGGTCGGCCGGGCCGACGGCGACGTCGCGGCAGGCCTTCAACGCGCCACGCAGCGCATCGAAGCGGACTATACGGTTCCGTTCCTCGCGCATGCGACGATGGAGCCGCAGACCTGCACCGCCCATGTCAAACCCGATGGAGTTGAGATCTGGGTTCCGAGTCAGGACGCAACGACCGCGCTGGTGACCGCCGCCGTTGCTGCCGGCGTATCGAACGACAAAATCGTAGTTCACAGGATGTCGCTCGGCGGCGGCTTCGGCCGTCGCGGCGCCATCCAGGAGTATGTCCGCCAAGCCGTGCTGATCGCCAGGGAGGTCAAAGAGCCGGTCAAGCTGTTGTGGACGCGGGAGGAGGACGTTCAGCACGATTTCTATCGGCCCTTCGGCATGGCGCGTCTCGTCGCCGGCCTCGATGCTGATGGCATGCCGCTCGCGTGGACGATCCGTATCGTCGGTCCGTCATTCGTGGCGACGCTGGTGCCGGGTTTCGGCATGAGCTACGTCGACCGGACCTTTCTCAGCGGGCTGATGGACGAAATGCCGTACGACGTGCCGAATTATCAGGCCGATTACGTGGTACGCCAATCGCCGGTACCGATCGGCGTCTGGCGCGCCATCAACTACACGCAGAATGCTTATTATAAGGAATGCTTCGTCGACGAAATGGCGCACGCCGCTGCAGCGGACCCGTATCTCTATCGGCGCCGGCTGTTGCGCAACAGTCCAAAAAATCTCGCCGTGCTCGACGCCGCGGCGAAGAAGGCCGATTGGTTCGGTCCGCTCCCCGCCGGCGTATCCCGCGGCATCGCGGTCAACGAGGCCTGCGGCAGCTATTGCGCCCAGGTAGTCGAGGTCTCGATCGACGGTGGCGGCGTGCGCGTGCATCGCGTTGTGTCGGCGCTGGACTCCGGCCATGTGGTCAATCCGCTCTCGGTCGAAATGCAGACGCAAGGTGCGGTCATTTTCGCTTTGACCGCAGCGCTTCATGGCGAGATTACCATCAAGAATGGCGGCGTCGAGCAGTCGAACTTCGACGATTACGAGATGTTGCGCATGGCCGACGCGCCCAAGGTCGAGACCGTGATCGTGCCGAGCGGCGATTTCTGGGGCGGCGTCGGCGAGCCGCCGGTGCCGCCGCTCGCGCCGGCTTTATGCAATGCGATCTTCGCCGCCACTGGCAAGCGCATCCGCTCGCTGCCGATCAAGAACCACGATTTGACCAAGGCGATCTGACCACGCGCTGAGATTATTGGCGCCACGCTTCCTGCTGAAATTCCAATCTCAACCCCGCTTGGGCACCTCGCTCCTTGCAAGGCAGGCTAGTATGCTTCATCCACATCCGGCGTGATCCGGAAGGCTGGAGGAGGACTGGATGAAACGGCGCGGTGGAGCAAGCGGGCAGCGGCCGAAAGCCGCGCGCCGCAGCACGGCGCCAAAACGCCGCGCGGCGCGCAAGCCCGCCGGTCGTCGCAAGCCGCCCGAGAGCGATCTGCAAAGCCAGTTGCAGGACTGCACCCGCGAACTCAACGCCGCGCACGATCAACTGACGGCGATGTCGGAGGTTCTTTCCGTTATCAGCGGTTCGGCCGGCGATCTGAAACCGGTCTTTGACGTCCTCTTGGCGAACGCGGTGCGCATCTGCGGCGCCCGGTTCGGCAATCTGTCACTGGTTGAGGGTGATGGAATGCGCATGGTGGCCATGCACAATGCTCCGCCCGAATTCGAAAAGTTGCGGCGGCGCGAGCCGATTATTCCTCTGGAGCGTTCGCCGCTTGGTGCGCTATTTCAAACGAAGAAAATCGTTCACATCGGCGATCTCGCGGCCGATAAGGCTTACGCCAATGCGGGCCTGGTCAAGGTCGCCGGCGCACGGGCGGCGCTGTGCGTTCCAATGCTCCGCGGCGATGACCTGATCGGTGCTCTGGTCCTCTACCGCATGGAGCCTTTGCCATTTTCCGACAAGCAGGTCGAACTGCTGACGAATTTTGCCAGCCAGGCCGTCATTGCTATCGAGAACGCGCGGCTGCTGAACGAGTTGCGGCAATCATTGCAGCAGCAGACCGCCACCGCCGATGTGCTCAAGGTTATCAGCCGCTCGACGTTCGATCTTCAGGTGGTGCTCGACACGTTGACCGAATCGGCTGCGCGGCTGTGCCGCGCAGATCAATCGGCAATCCGGCTGGTGAAGGACAATCTCTACTATCACGTCGCAAGCTACGGTTCTCGGCACGAACATAAGGAGCGCATGGAGCGAGAACCGCTCAAGCCGGGGCGAGGGTCGATCGTCGGCCGGGTCGTTCTGGAAGGCAAGACCGTTCACCACATCGACGCGCTATCCGATCCAAATCCCGAGGTGGCGAACAGATCTCGGTCGGGGAATGTACGTTCGGTGCTCGGTGTGCCGCTGCTGCGCGAAGGAATGCCAATAGGCGTTCTGCTCCTCCAGCGTAGCATCGTGCAACCGTTCACCGACAAGGAGATAGCGCTGGCTGAAACGTTTGCCGATCAAGCAGTGATCGCGATTGAGAACGTGCGGCTGTTCGAGGCCGAGCAGCAGCGCACGGGGGAGCTCCAAGAGGCGCTGGCTGGGCAAACCGCCACGTCCGAGATCCTGCGCGTCATCAGTCGATCGCCGACCGACGTCCAGCCCGTATTCGACAGCATCGTCCTCACCGCCGTGCGGCTGCTCCGCTGCGACTTGGTGTTCGTGCTTCTTTGCGACGGCGCTACAATTTCGCCCGCGGCCGTGGCCTCGCCGGAAGGCCCGCTCGCAGACGTCGGGCCCACGAATTTGCCGATCGATCCCAACGCCAACTTTCCCTCGCGCGCGATCCTCGACAAAAACATGCTGCACCTGCCGGACTGGTCGCTCATCGAGCTGCCCGAGCACGAGCGCATCATCCATAACAAGTTCGGCGTGAACTCGGCGTTGTACTTGCCGCTGCTTCGCGAGGGCGAGTGCATCGGCCTGCTCACGCTGGTGGGAAAACGACCCAATAGTTTCGGCCCCAGCGAAATCGCCCAGGCCGAATCCTTCCGCGATCAGGCCCTGATCGCGATCGAAAACACGCGGCTGTTCAACGAGACTAAAGAGGCGCTGGAGCAGCAGACGGCGACGTCCGAGGTGCTCCAGGTCATCTCCAGCTCGGCCGGCGATCTTCAGCCGGTGTTTGATACGATGCTGGAGAATGCCGTCCGCATCTGCGACGCCACGTTCGGCAACATCTATCGCTGGGACGGCGAGCTTTTGCACCTTTTGGCGGCGCACAATACGCCGCCCGCCCTCGCCGCAGCCCGCAAGCATTCATCGCTTCGGCCTACAGGAACTATCGGTCGCATGGTGGCGACGAAAACGGCGTCCCACGTTGCCGACCTTGCGGCACATGAGACTTACACCGAAGAACGCGATCCAGGAGCGGTTTCCGCAGTCGAACTCGGCGGTGTACGGACGGTACTGGCCGTTCCGATGCTGAAGGAGAACGAACTGATCGGCTCGTTCACCCTCTACCGCCAGGAAGTCCGTCCCTTTACCGACAAGCAAATTGCCCTGGTCACGAGCTTTGCCAACCAGGCCGTCATCGCCATCGAGAACACGCGGCTGCTCACCGAACTGCGCCAGCGCACGACTGATCTTACCGAGTCGCTGGAACAGCAGACGGCGACCTCGGAGGTGCTGCGGGTCATCAGTTCATCGCCGGGCCAGCTGGAGCCGGTCTTCGCGGCCATCTTGGACAACGCGACGCGGATTTGCCAAGCCAACTTCGGCACATTGTTCCTGCGCGAAGG
>JBEKSB010000074.1:0-22736 GCA_049517455.1 Xanthobacteraceae bacterium | reverse complement strand
ACGACGGCAAAAGCGCCGGCGTCTGCCACGGCGCGCGCGTCCGCCTCGATCGGCGCCCAATCGCTCTCGTCACGTCCCTGCGCGCGGAATGAGCCGATGGTATTGATCGCCTGCGGGGTCAAGCCGACGTGGCCCATCACCGGCACGCCACGCTCGACCAGAAAGGCGATCGTCTCCGCCATGCGCCGGCCGCCTTCGAGCTTGATGGCGCCGCAACCGGTTTCTTTCAGCACCCGGGCAGCGGAAGCGAAGGCCTGTTCCTTCGAGGCCTCATACGAGCCGAACGGCAAGTCGACGATCACCAGCGCGCGCTTCGAGCCGCGCATCACCGCGTGGCCTTGCAGGATCATCATGTCGAGCGTGACGGGCACTGTAGTCTCGAGCCCGTGCATCACCATGCCGAGTGAATCCCCGACCAGGATGACGTCGCAATAACCGTCGAGGATGCGCGCGGTATGCGCGTGATAGGACGTCAGGCACACAATTGGCTCGGCGCCCTTGCGGGCACCGATGTCCGGCGCAGTGAGCCGGCGGATTTCGTCATGCACCGACATCGGTCAATGTCCCAGCGCCGGCGTTCCAAACGCCGGCACCCCGATGACGATGGGATGAAACACGAAGCCGAGCGCAAGATAGACGATGGTGCCGACGGCAATCGCGATGAAGTCGTTTCGCCGTCCGCCTGAGGGAATTGGCGGCGATCCGGCATCGCTGCGATGCTTCAACGTGATGCGGTCGTAGACTGCCCAGGCGAGCACCGAGCCGAACAGGATCATGCTGCCGAGATCGCCGTTGGCACAGAGGTGCGCGAAAGCCCAGATTTTAACCCCGACCAGGAACGGGTGTTTGAGCACGCGCTTGATGTCGCCGGGAATATAGGCGGCAACGAGCGCGATGCTTGCCGGCCACATCAGCGCGACCACGATGTGACGGGTCCATGCCGGCGGATACCACACCGGAATGAGGCCTTCGGCGCGGTATCGCGCAAAGCCATAGCCGATCAGTACAAGACCGATGACGGAAACCAGGGCGAACAGACCCAGATATGGACCCCGGCCGATAGTCGCGATCAACGCGGCACGCCGCTCGCGCATGGAGACAAACCCATGCGCGCCGAGAAACACGACAAGGCCGATGATTTCGACAGCGAGGCCCATGGCTAAGCCGCCACTCCGCAGTTGAGATTTCAGCGTAATTGTATGGAGACGCGTCGCGGCCCCGGTTGCACGCCGCGATCATGACGAGCAGCACGCTCTTGTCAATGACAGGCGCCGACCATGATCGGACGGGGCGTCACATTCGCCACGGCAGGCGCTGATGGCTCCCCGCCCCCTCAAAACCCCAAAGCCTCAAGGCCCGCCGAAGCGGAAGTTCAAACCCGCCTTGATCTCCTGAACGTTGAGACTGGCATTCGACGTGTACAACGGTGTGGTTGGCGTCGTGAAATTCAGCGCCTGCGAGCCGAAACCGAGATAATCGTATTCGATCTTGGCGGACCAGTTCTTGCTGATGCCATATTCGAGCCCGGCGCCGGCGGTCCAGCCCGTCCGCATGAAAGTGGTGCTCGCGCTGTTTCCGGCGAGATCGGTGAAGCCGCTCTGGTCCCGAGCGAAGGCCACGCCGCCCTTGCCATAGATCAAGAGGCGATCGAAGGCCGCGCCGACCCGGCCGGTGACGGTCGATGTCCAGTTCGTGTTGGTGTTGATCGTGTCGCCGATTGAATCGGTGCCGCTGCCCTTCAGCCCCGAGTAGCTGAAATCGCCTTCGACGCCTAGCACCAGCATGTTGAATTGCAGATTGCCGCCAACCTGTGCGCCGCCGAGGAAACCGGTGCCGCTTTTAAATGTGTTGTTTGCTCCGGTGAAAGGATCGCTCCACGAGGAGTTACCGAAACCGCCACCGACATGGCCGCCGATGTAAAAGCCGGTCCAGTTATAGATCGCGGCGGGAGCATAGGCGACGGGTACTACGGGAGCCGGAGCCTGCGGCACCGGCAGATCGGCCGCCGTCGCCGAACCGACGGAAAGAGCGGTGCCGGCGGCGAACGCAACGCCACCAACGAACGCACGCAATGTCATGTCGACCTCCACCCTCGCCCCGAAACACGCTCGCTGCACGGGAACAACGTGAACCACTCGCCCCGCTCTCAGGCCGCAGAAAGCCGCACCTCTTCGGACAAAGCGTGGTCGGACGGTGGCGGCAAAATGACACCAGACTTGTTGTTAAAGAAATTGCAAACTTGCAATCAAATCGCGAAACCGAACGAGAATTGCGACCCGGAACCAACCGGTGCCCGGGCAAAGATCACATCGCCGCCGCAATGATTCGAGTTCCGTCGCGTTCCGGTCACGCCACCACTCTTGGTCGATTGCCAGATCTCGTTCAGGCTGTATCATCGCCGGCATCGGGGAACAGCGCGCCAGCGCGTAGTTAACCATTGCGGGGGACGAAAGAATGACGAGCACTTTGGCCCAGAATGTCTTTCAAATCGGCTTCGTCGTGCCTGATATTCAGAAAGCGATGGCCTTTTTCAAGGAGACGCTCGGCGTTCCCGAATTTCTGTTCATCGACGATCCGGGCCTTGAAGATGAGACCTACCTCGGCAAGCCAGCGCCGCTGAAAATTAACCTCGCCTTCGGGTGGTGCGGCGACACGCAAGTCGAACTGATCCTTCCCATTGCCGGGGTGAGCACCTATTCGAAGTTCCTCGATCACAACCCCAAGGGCGGCATGCACCATTACGGCATCGAAGTCGCCAACTACGCGCAAGGGGTGAAGGACATGGAGTCCGGCGGTTTCAGTCTGGTCCAGGGCGGCCGCCACAACGAAACGAAATTCGCCTATTTCGACACGACGGGAACGATCGGCGCCCTGACGGAGATCGTCTATCTCCAGCCCGAGGAAAAGGCCTTCATGCAGACCCTGAAACACAAGAAGTGACGGACACCTTCGTCGCCGTCGGCTTAGATCAGCGACGAACCTCGACGGACTTGCTGTAAATCTCCGGCGCAAACCCAACTACCAGATTGCCCCCGCCGAGGTCGAGAACCGGCCGTTTGATCATCGAAGGTTGGGCCAGCATCAACGCCAAGGCTTTGTTGGCGTTGATGCCCGCCTTATCCTTGTCCGGGAGCTTGCGGAAGGTCGTGCCGGCGCGATTGAGCAAAACCTCCCAGCCGACCTTCTTGCACCATCGCTCCAGACGCTCGCGCTCAATTCCCGCGGTCTTGTAGTCGTGGAATGAATAGCCGACGCCGTGCTTGTCCAGCCAGGCGCGCGCTTTCTTCATCGTATCGCAGTTCTTGATACCGTAGATGGTAATGGATTTTGAAATGGGCATTCCTCTCCATCGGACGTAACATAAAATAGCGATGGCCGCGTTGCTGATTGCCTAACTTATATGCTTGCCAATCGGCGCGATGCTTTGTTTCAATCCTCGCGAACCTAAGCGGTCAAACCCATGACGACCCAGAGCAACGCGGCCTACGGTCTCGCCGAACTCAAAAAGGAGCGGACTTTCGGCGGCATTGGCGCAACGAAAGCCCGCGATATCCCACGCATCGACATAAGCGACTTCGATAAGCGGAAGGCCGAAATCGCCGAGCAGCTCTGGACGGCATCGACCGAGATCGGTTTCTTCCAGCTTATCAATCACAGTATTCCGCAGGAGCAAATCGACGAAGCGTTCGCCATGACGGAACGCTTCTTTGCGCTGCCGCACGAGACCAAATCGCGTTACCCGCGCGTCAAAGGCACCAATGCCGGTTGGGAATACAAAAGCCAAGTGCGTCCCTCGACAAGAACCCCCGACCAAAAAGAATCCTACCAGATTACGCTGCCGCGAATGGCGGGGCTCTGGCCGACGGGAGACGAGCTGCCGGGCTTCAAGGCGGTGATGCTCGCTTTCGAACGTGCCAACTGCGCGCTTGGTATCAAGGTCCTGTCCTGTTTCGCACTGAAGCTCGGTTTCAAGCCTGACTTCTTTACTGATTGCCACGATCCGCTGTCAGCCGAATATCAGAGCACGCTGCGGCTTCTCCACTATCTGCCGATGGTGAATGCCAAGCCCGCGGATTTCACCGGCTGGCGCGCCGGAGCGCACACCGATTTCGACTGCCTCACCCTGTTGCATCAGCGCACCGGCCAGGGAGGGCTGCAACTTCGCCCCGGCAAAGACTCAGGGGAATTGGCCTGGACGGACGTCGAGCCGCTGCCCAGCGTTATCACCTGCAATATCGGCGATATGCTAATGCGCTGGAGCGACGATAAGCTTTTGTCGACCCTGCACCGTGTGCGCATGCCGCGGACGGACGAATATCTTGGGCCTCGCTATTCGATGCCGTTTTTCTGTCAGGCCAACAAAGACGCGGTGATCCAAGGCCCCGGCAAAAGCTACGCGCCGATCACCGCGCATGACTATCTGCAGGAGCGGATAGCGGCGAATTATGCCAAGTGATTTGCAAGCGACAAGTGATTTGCAAGCAATCGGAGGAGGACCAAAGCTGTCCATGGCAAAAATAGAACTGGCCTTTCCCCATCAAGGCGTGGCGCCATGACAGCTCCCGATCCGAAAACTCCATCGACGCTAATAGCGATTTACAGAGGCGCGATCGGGCGATGCCCTCGATGCGGCAAGGGTTCGTTGTTGTACCGCTATCTCAAGATCGTCGATTGCTGTTCCGTATGCGGCGAACCTTACGGCCATTTTCGCACCGATGACGCCGCTCCTTGGCTGACAATCCTTGTTGTCGGGCATATCACCATACCGATTGTTCTGATATTTGAGCACAGTTTCAAAATCGCTATGGCGCTTGCGCTCGCTATCTATTTGCCCCTGATAGCTGGACTGACCTTAATTCTGTTGCCGCGATGCAAGGGAGTCATTGCCGCCGTGTTGTGGGCGATGAAAGCAGAAGGTTCGGAAAAGATTTGAGACGGTCCGACGTGGCCGTTTCACTTGTCAGCGGGAAGCATTGTCGGACACTCGCCAGGAACTGGCAAAGCGGCGCGCAGATGGATCAAACAACTAATTCACATTGGTCTGAGAAATTTGCTCGCAACGAGTCAGCACATTGTCTTAAGGGGACCTCGAATAATTGCCACCGATCGATCGTCAGGCGCCCCGAATTTACCCACGAATGATTCCGCTTTGTTCTCGTTTCGATTCTGTGCTGTTCACCCCAAAGATGTCCGAGATTCCCAGCTACGGCAATTATTCGAGGTCCCCTTAACTCGTAGCCAATCTTTTGAGCCAAATTGGTAAATCTAAATTATTTTCCCTCACTCCCACTCGATCGTCCCCGGCGGCTTCGAGGTCACGTCGTAGACCACGCGATTGACGCCCTTGACCTCGTTGACGATGCGCGTGGCGACGGCGCCGAGAAAGTTCATATCGAACGGATAGAAATCGGCAGTCATGCCGTCCGTCGAGGCGACGGCGCGCAATCCGACGACGAAGTCGTAGGTGCGGAAATCGCCCATCACGCCGACGGTCCGCACCGGCAGCAACACTGCAAACGCCTGCCAGATATCATCGTAGAGACCGGCGCGGCGGATTTCCTCGATGAAGACGTCGTCGGCGAAGCGCAGGATGTCGAGCTTCTCGCGCGTAATCGGCCCCGGGAACGGATGACGGCCGACAAAGGCGTCGGGCAAGTCTAGCTCGCGGCCGAGCGCGCGCACCTCGTCCTTGAACAATTCGCGCAGCGGCTCGACGAGTTGCATGTTCATGCGCGCCGGCAAGCCGCCGACATTGTGGTGGGATTTGATCGTCACCGACGGCCCGCCGGCAAACGACACGCTTTCGATCACGTCAGGGTAGAGCGTGCCCTGGGCGAGGAAATCGGCGCCCCCGACTTTTTTTGCTTCCGCCTCGAACACGTCGATGAACAGTTTTCCGATGGTCTTGCGTTTCCCTTCCGGATCGTCGACGCCGTCGAGCGCTTTGAGGAAAAGCTCCTCCGCGGCAACATGCACCAACGGAATGTTATAGTGGTTGCGGAATAAGGCGACTACGCGTTCGCCTTCGCCGAGCCGAAGGAGGCCGTGGTCGACGAACACGCAGGTGAGCTGCTCGCCGATCGCCTCGTGGATCAGCACGGCCGCGACGGCGGAATCGACACCACCCGAAAGCCCGCAAATCACCCTGCCCTTACCGACCTGACGGCGGATTTTCTCGATCGCCTCGTCCTTGAACGCACGCATGGTCCAGTCGCCGGAGCAGCCGGCGATGTTGCGCACAAAGTTGCGCAGGATGGCCGCGCCGTGCGGGGTGTGCATGACTTCAAGATGGAATTGCGTGGCGTAGAACTTGCGCTTTTCATCGGCGATCATCGCGATCGGCGCATTGGCCGAGGTTCCGGTCGCGGCAAATCCTTCCGGCGGCTCGGTGACGCGGTCGCCATGGCTCATCCAGACCGGATAACGTTGCCCGACCTCCCACGTGCCCTCATACAGCGCCGACGGCTTTGTTACCTCGACCTCGGCGCGGCCGAACTCGCGGTGGTGGCCGCCCTCGACCTTGCCGCCGAGCTGCTGCGCCATCGCCTGCTCGCCGTAGCAAATACCGAGCACGGGCACGCCGGCCTGGTAGATCGCCATCGGCGCGAGCGGCGCGTCCCTGTCGAGCACGGAGGCCGGCCCGCCCGAGAGGATCACCCCCTTCGGCCGCAAGGTGCGCAAGGCCTCCTCGGCCTTTTGGTAAGGCACGATTTCGCAATAGACCGATTCTTCGCGCACCCGCCGTGCGATCAGCTTGGTGACCTGCGAGCCGAAATCGATGATGAGAATGGTGTCGTGCATGGCCGTTGAGGACGGTATGTGCGGCTCCGATCTGCCGTGGTCAAGGGCGCGGCCGCAGCTCTTCCACCGTTACGCTACGCCTTTACGCTACCCCTTGCGCATGACGGCGACGTAGAAGCCATCGGTATCGGTCGCCCGCGGGGTCATCAACAGCCCCTCCTTCGACAGCAACGCCGCGCGGCAGAACATCATGGCGCGCTCGCCGAGCGTCGCGGCGACGACATCCCGTGGCGGCACGACGGCGAAATCGCGGTGCCGCGACAGGAAACTGCGGATTTGGTCGCCGTTTTCCTCCGCCAGCACCGAGCAGGTGATGTATGCAATGCGGCCGCCGGCTTTCACCAGCGCGGCGGCGCGATCGAGCAGTACTTCCTGCTGCGTCACGCGCTCGGCCAGCGCACCGGGGCGCACGCGCCACTTGGCATCCGGGTTGCGCCGCCATGCGCCCGTGCCGGTGCATGGTGCATCGATAAGCGCAAGATCGATGCGTCCCGCGAGATCGGCGAGCACGTCGGCTTCACCGCGCGGCGTGCGCACCTGGATGTTGCGCGCGCCGGCTCGCGCGAGGCGTTCGTGGATCGGCGCGAGCTGCCGCTTGTCGATATCGGTGGCGTAAATCTGGCCGCGGTTTTCGGTGACCGCCGCCAACGCCAGGGTTTTTCCGCCGGCGCCGGCCGCGAGATCGACAATTTGCTCACCGGGCTTGGCGCCGGCGAACAAAGCGGCGAGTTGCGAGCCCTCGTCCTGGATTTCGATCGCACCCTTGAGAAACGTTGGCTCGGCATGGATTGCCGGACTTTTCGCGTCGGCCGAAAGCCGAAGACGCAAACCGATCGGCGACCATCGCGTCGGCTCGGCGTTAAGATGCGCGAGCTTCGGCAATACCTCCTCGCGCTCGGCCTTGAGCGTATTGACGCGCAAATCGAGCGGCGCGCGGCTTGCGAGCGCGGCGCCCTCCGCGGCGCGCTCTTCGCCAAAGACGCGCGAGAAATGCGGTTCGAGCCAATCCGGATAGTCGCCCAGAACGGCGGCCGACGCGCTCGCGAGCGTATCGCCGGTGAGCGCCGTCCGTTCGGTTTCCGTCAACGGCGCCGGCGCGAAGCGCGCTCCGCTGCACAACGCCGCGATCTCTTCGACATTAAGTCCGCGCTCACGATGCAGCATGCCAATGAGAACGGCTCGCGGGCCGGATTCGCCCATAAGCCAAGCGGACGACGATTTGCGGCGCAGCCCGTCGTAAACCAGGCCGGCGATGGCGGCGCGGTCGGACGAACCGGCGAAACGATGAGCGAGGCCCCAGTCCTTGAGCGCGTCGGCCGCCGGCCGCCGTCGTGTCTCGATGTCGGTCATCACCTCGATAGCGGCCGAAAGACGAGCGGCCGGAGTCATGCGAGCGCCACCTGACAGCTCGCCGTCACTTCATTGCACGCTTGACGGCGGCCGCACGGCGGGCGCCCGCCGTATCGTGCCGGCGAACGTATTGGCGGATGTCCTGGGCGGCATCACGCAATTGCTTGCCGCGAAATCCCGCCGGCACGTAGCCCTTGTTGATCGAAACGAGCATTCTCCGCAATAGATCGTCGTCGTGCTCATCGCGGTACGGCTTGGTGTCGAGATCGTTGGGCACTTTGGTCAAACGCTCGTCACCGATGCGCTTGACGTATTTCCGCATGAAGCGGTCGTAGTCGCGCCACGTTACGCCGGCCGCGCGCACGGCGGCCTGTTCGGCTCGCGTCGCGATCTGGTGCGCGTGCAGATAATGCAGCCCGAGCTGATCGATCAGGGTCTTCTCCACTTCCTCGTGCAGGATGAGAAAACGATCGATGTCGATGTTACGGCCGCGGAACTTCAAAGTCTGCGGCATGTGGCGGTCGATGTAGATGGTCTTGCCGTCCTCGCTGTAGCCGGCGAGGTAGGGAATGTCGTGCTTGCGGTCGAATTTTTTGACGCGCCGGCAGATCGCGTCGAGCGCGCGATCCATCATGAGATTGGAGACGTACCATTCCGGCAGCTTGAGCTTCGCATGCGGCGCGGTGGGATGCCAAAGGTCGAGCGGCATGGTGACGAACCTGAGGAAAGAGTGAGGACTAGATGATCACACCGGTGAGCACCTCGACGATGTAGAGGGCCCACATGATCATCAGCACCAGCGCGCCAATCGAGTAGAAGGTGCTGCGCAACCGATAATCGTTGCTGGTCACGTGTATGTAAGCCTGAAGCACGCGGCAGATCACGAAAATCCAGGCCAGAATGACAAAAACGTATCCGGCGTGCCGCGTGACCCATGCCAGAATCGTGAGAACGTAGAACAACACTGGCAGTTCGAACTGATTGGAGAACGAATTCGCGGCCTGCGCCGTGCGTCCTGGCCAAATCGGCTCGCGCAACGCAACGTCCTGCGGCTTGACCGCGCCCGAGCGAAAATCGCCGTTGCGCAGCGCGCCCATCCAGAACATGAGCGCGAAGGTGAGAATGACCTCGACGAAAAGCGGCAGCAGAACGGCTTGGAGTGACATCAGCCCGACCCCAAAGTTGATTGGCGCATTCCTTATCACGGCGTTCTTGCCGCCGCCAATGCTGGCCCCTTACAGCTTGACGCTGACCGCCGTTTCGCCGTCGTCATCCAGGAGCGCGCTGCGCCAGGATTTGCCGTCGAACAGCGCCTTGTGTACCGCGTCGGCGGTCCCGCCATGGTTCAGATTGGCGGTGATCAGCGTGCCACCAGTGCGCAGCAAATTCCGCACGGCGGTATGCAGCCCGGGTACCGGCGTGTGACCGTCAAAGAAAGCGAGGTCATAGCCGGGATCGAGCGTGGGCAGCACTTTGGCGAAGTCGCCCTCCTGCACGGTGATGCGATGGTCCAGCGCGGCGGCCGCGATGTTGTCCCGCGCGAGCTGCACGTGCTGCGGGTCGCGCTCGATGCTATCGACCGTGGAGTCCGGCGCCCCGCGCGCAAATGAAAGCGCCGTATAACCAAGCGCGGTGCCAAGCTCCAGGATGCGCCGCGCCTGGACCGCCGCCGCGAGCACGCCGAGCAACGGGCCGTTGTTGTAAGGATAAGCGCCGCAGCCGTGCCGCGCACGATGCTGGTCCGTAGCTTTGCGGATTTCCGCGAACGGATCGGTGGGCGCCTTTTTCATAACTGGCGCTACTCACGGCTCGGATAGTTCGGGCTCTCGCGGGTGATGGTGACATCGTGCACGTGACTCTCGCGCAAACCGGCGCCGGAGATGCGGATGAACTCGGCTTTCTCGTGAAACTCGGCGAGATCTTTTGCGCCGACATAGCCCATGGCGGCACGCAATCCACCGGCAAGCTGGTGCAGCACGTTTGCAACCGGACCCTTGTAGGGCACCTGACCCTCCACGCCTTCGGGCACGAGCTTGAGCGTGTCTTTGATCTCCTGCTGGAAGTAGCGATCCGCGGAGCCGCGGGCCATGGCGGTGACCGAGCCCATGCCGCGATAGGATTTGTAGGAGCGGCCCTGATAGAGAAAAACCTCGCCCGGCGTTTCGTCGGTGCCGGCGAGGAGCGACCCGACCATCGCGCAATCGGCGCCCGCCGCCATCGCCTTGGCGAGATCGCCGGAATATTTGATACCACCGTCGGCGATGACCGGAGTGTCGCTGTTTTGCGCCGCCTCGACTGCGTCCATGATCGCCGTGAGCTGCGGGACGCCGACGCCGGCGATGACCCGGGTTGTGCAGATCGAACCCGGCCCGATGCCGACCTTGATCGCGTCGGCGCCGGCATCGATCAGCGCTTTCGCCCCTTCGGCCGTGGCAATGTTGCCTGCAACCACTTGCACCGCATTCGACATGCGCTTGATGCGGGTCACGGCTTCGAGCACGCGCCGCGAATGACCGTGGGCAGTGTCGACGACGACCAGATCGACGCCCGCCTCGATCAGCGCCTCGCTACGAGCGTATCCTGCTTCGCCGACGCTGGTAGCGGCAGCGACGCGCAGCCTGCCCTGCTCGTCCTTGCAGGCATTGGGGTTCGCTACCGCCTTCTCGATATCCTTCACCGTAATGAGGCCGACACAGCGGTAATCGCCGTCGACTACCAGGAGCTTCTCGATGCGATGCTGATGCAGGAGGCGCTTGGCCTCGTCCTGGCCGACGCTCTCACGCACGGTAACGAGGCCGTCCTTGGTCATCAGCTCGGAGATTTTTTGCCGCGGGTCCTTGGCAAAGCGCACGTCGCGATTGGTGAGGATACCGACAAGCTTGCCGGCGCGGCCGTTTCCGCCGCCTTCGACGACGGGAATACCGGAGATATGATTTTCCTGCATCAGCGCGAGCGCGTCGGCGAGCGTGGCGTCGGGATGAATGGTGACGGGATTCACCACCATGCCTGATTCGAACTTCTTGACTTGCCGAACCTGCGCCGCCTGAACCGCCGGCTCGAGATTGCGGTGAATGACTCCGATGCCGCCCGCGCGCGCCATGGCGATCGCCATATGCGCTTCAGTCACCGTATCCATGGCCGAGGCGACGATCGGGATGTTGAGCGTGATGCCGCGGGTGATTCGCGATCGGATATCCACCTCGGAGGGGAGCACATCCGAGAGACCCGGCTTGAGCAGCACGTCATCGAAGGTCAGGCCTTCGCGCGGATTGTTCTTGAGCATTGCCAACTCCGCTTGCGCCCGCGCGTTTTCCGCGGGCTTGCTGGTGCGGGCACTCCGAAAGGCCGGTAATAAAGATGAAATCGCGCGGGTCGAGCACTCGCCCTGCCCGCCTGCTCATCCACCTCTGATGGCCCGCTTTTGGGTTGGCGGCGGTTCCTAGCATGTCCGCGCCGTGATTCATAGATGGTGTTGGACGGCTTGGCCGGCCAGTGCACGGCGGAGTAGATTGCGCGCAACCGAGACGGAGCAATGCGAGACAAGACCAGGCGTTTTGCCCACCGCGTGCCGGGCGAAACTACGCTGCCGCGGCAAGTGTTGCCCTCCTATTCGGCCCTATCGGTTGCGCTCGCCCTCGCCGCGCTGCTGGTCGTGCCCAGGTCTGCGAGCGCGCAAGAAGCGACAACGCCAGACGAGCGCCGCTGCACCGGGCAATGGCGCGCCACCAGTGACGAGCGAATTGCCTCCTGCACGGCGCTGATCGATTCCGGCCGCTACCAGCCGGCCAATCTCGCTATCCTGCATCACGATCGGGGCGTGGCAATGCGCGCCAAAGGCGACCTCGCCGGCGCGCTCAACGATTTCGCCGCGGCGATCGGGTTCAATCCCGACTACGCGCGGGCCTTTGCCGACCGCGGCAGCGTGCGGCTGGCGCAGCACGACTTGGACGGCGCCATCGCCGACCTCGACACCGCAATCAGGCTCGACGGAAACGACGCCGGCGCATTCATGACGCGTGGGAATGCCTTCGACGAGAAGATGGACTTCGACCACGCCATCGCCGACTACAACGACGCGATCCGTCTTTCGCCGAACTACGCTGCGGCCTACTTCAATCGCGGTTTAGCGTTTCGCCGCGAAGGCGACTTCGACCATGCCATCGCCGACTACGATCAGGCCATCAAGCTCGACCCGAAGAACGTTTCCGCGTTGAACAATCGCGGCATCGTCTGGTTCGAGAAAGGCGATCTCGACCGCGCCATTGCCGACTACAATCAGGCGCTGCGCCTCGATGCCAATCTTGCGCCGGCCTACAACAATCGCGGCGATGCGTGGCGCGCCAAGGGCGATACGATACGCGCGCTCGCAGATTTCGATCGCGCCATTCAGCTTTCACCGCAATTTGCGCTGGCCTACGACAATCGCGGCCTGGTCTACTACCAGAAGCGGGATTACGACCGCGCCATCACCGACTTCGACGCCGCGATCCGTTTCGATCCGAACAACGCGGACGCCTACAGCAACCGCGGCAACGCGCACGACGATAAGGGCGACCGCAACGCCGCTATCGCCGACTACAACGAGGCGCTCCGCCTCGCCCCCAACAATGCGCGTTTCTACTACGACCGCGGCATCGCATTCCGCCGCGATGGCGACTTCGATCGCGCGATCGCCGATTTGAGCGAAGCCATCCGGCTCAATCCGCAGCACGCCGGCGCCCACAACGAGCGCGGCTATGCCTTCTATCAGAAGCATGACTTCGAGCGGGCGATCCCGGATTACGATCAGGCGATCAAGCTCAATCCGAAATTCGCCGTCGCCTACAACAATCGCGGCAACGCCTTCGACGATAAGGGCGACCCCGATCGCGCCATCGCGGACTATAATGAAGCCTTGCGCGTCGACCCGAGCTATGCCGCGGCGCTCTACAATCGCGGCATTGCCTGGCGGCGCAAGGGCGATCTGGATCGTGCGATTGCCGATTACGATCAGGCCATCAAGCTCAATCCGACGGCCACGGCCTACAACAACCGTGGCAGCGCTTGGCTGGCGAAGGGCGAAAGCGAGCGCGCCATCGCCGATCTGGATCAGGCCGTCAAGCTCGATCCGCGCTCGGCCGACGCTTACATCAACCGCGGCAACGCCAAGCGCGAGCGCCAAGACCTCGCCGACGCCGTCGCCGACTATTCGCGCGCCATCGAGCTTTCGCCGACCGCGCCGCTCGCCTTTTACAATCGCGCTTGGGCGCATTACCTCGCTGGTGACAACGTCCAGGCGCTGGCCGACGCCGACCGCGCCCTCGCGCTCAATGCGCGTTCGGCGAGCGCTTACTCTACCCGCGGGCTTATCCGCGAGCGGCTCGCGGATTCCGCAGGCGCTATCGCCGACTTCCGCAAAGCGTTGGAGATCGACCCCTCGTTCCAGCAACCTGCCGAAGGCTTGCAGCGGCTCAAAGCCGGCCCGGCGCGCCGCTAGCCGCATGCAATCGACCATGCCGCCGAGTTCGTATGATCGGGTCGTCCCGCTGATCGTTGCAGTCGCGTTGTTCATGGAAAACATGGACTCGACCGTGATCGCGACGTCGCTGCCGGCTATCGCCCACGCTCTCGGCACCAATCCGCTGGCACTGAAGCTCGCAGTGACCTCCTATCTGCTCGCTCTCGCCATCTTCATCCCGGCGAGCGGCTGGATGGCGGACCGATTCGGCGCCCGCAACGTCTTTCGCATAGCCATCGGGGTGTTCGTGCTCGGCTCGATCGGCTGCGCGCTGTCGCGTTCGCTCGAGGAATTTGTTCTGGCGCGGGTTCTTCAGGGCGCTGGCGGCGCGATGATGACGCCGGTCGGCCGCCTCATCCTGGTGCGCAGCATCGACAAGCGGCTCCTGGTCAATGCCATGGCGTTGGTGACGATCCCGGCGCTGATCGGACCGATTTGCGGTCCGCCGCTCGGCGGCTTCATCACAACATACGCATCGTGGCATTGGATCTTCATCATCAACGTGCCGATCGGTCTCGTCGGCGTGGTGATGGCCACGCGCTACATTCCGGTCATAAATGCCGACTGCCCTCCACCGTTCGACTTTGTCGGCTTCGTTTTGTCCGGCCTTGGCATTGGTGGGCTTGCTTTCGGTCTCTCAGTCATGGGGCTTGCATTTTTACCAACCGGCGTGGTCGCTACACTCATTGGCGTCGGCGCAGTGTCGGCGGCTGCCTATATGCTGCATGCGAGCCGCACGCCAGCGCCCATTCTCGACCTGCGACTGTTCAAGTTCGCGACGTTCCGCGCCAGCATCTTCGGCGGTTTCATGTTCCGGCTCGGCATCGGCGCGCTGCCGTTTCTGCTGCCTCTCCTGTTGCAGATCGGATTCGATCTCACGCCGTTCCAATCCGGCCTTATCACCTTCACGGGCGCGCTCGGCTCGATGTTCATGAAGGCGGCCGTGGCCGGTGTGCTCAAACGCTTCGGCTATCGTCCGGTGCTCGTCTACAACAGTTTCATCAGCGCCGCCTTTCTGGCAGCATGCGCGAGTTTCGTGCCCGGCATGCCCTATGCGGCGATGATTGCTATTCTGCTCGCCGGCGGCTTTTTTCGCTCGCTGCAATTCACCGCCATCAACACGATTGCCTATGCCGAGATCGAGCCGGCGCTGATCAGCAAAGCCACCACGCTTGTCTCCGTCGCTCAGCAATTGGCGATTTCGACCGGAGTCGCCGTCGGCGCGCTCGTCGTTGAGATCACGCTGCGGCTCAAGCACGGCAGCACGATGGGCGCCATGGATTTTCCGCCGGCCTTTCTCGTGGTCGGCGCGCTGACCGCCGCCGCAAGCCTGGTGTTTTTGCGGCTGCCGCCAGACGCCGGCGCCGAGCTCGCCGGGCGAAGCGTCTCCATACCGGCGGAGCCCGAAAAGCGTCCGTAATGGTTGCAAATCCTGAAACGCCAGGCGCAACGCAATCAGCACCGCGAGCCGGCGAATGCCCGCGCAATCTCTAATCAGCTTGATCAAATCGGCGGCAAGCAGCCTCCCGCTTCACCCCGGCGCATGTCCCGTTCCGCTGCCGCGAAAGCCCCGCGCAAGGAGATAAAGTTCAGCGGAATCGCTGCGGCTTGCCGGCGGCTTGATGTGCTTGACGGTCAAAAAATCGCGCTTGAGTTCGGCCAGCAACGCCGCTTCGGTTCCCCCTTGCAAAACCTTGCAAATGAAGCTCCCGCCCGGGCGGAGCACCTCGCGGGCAAAATGCGCCGCCGCTTCCGCCAGTGCCATGATCCGCAAATGATCGGTCGGCCGGTGGCCCGTCGCATTGGCCGCCATGTCGGAGAGGACGACGTCGACCGTTCCCTGGGCGCCGCCACCCAGTATCGCTTTCAGGCGCTCCGGCGCGGTATCGTCAAGAAAGTCGAGCTTGAGGAATTCGACGCCAACGATCGGCTTCATGTCGAGAATGTCGAGCGCGAGCACACGCCCGCTCGCTCCGACCCGCCGCACTGCCACTTCGCTCCAACCGCCCGGTGCCGCGCCGAGATCGACGACGCGCTTCCCCGGCTTGAGCAGGTGAAATTTGTCATCGATTTCAGCGAGCTTGTAGGCGGCGCGTGAGCGAAATCCTTCGCGCTTGGCGCGCATCACATAGGGATCGTTGATCTGGCGATCGAGCCAGGCGCGCGAGGATGCTGTACGGCGTTTGTCTCGCTTGAGCCGCTCCATGACGCGTCAGGTTTCGCCCCAGACGCCGTCGGCGCGCATCATCTCGACCAGCATGCCTTCGCGCAGGCCGCGATCGGCGACGCGCAATCGTTCGCAAGGAAAATATCGGCGAATGGCGTCGAGGATGGCGCAGCCGGCCAGCACGAGATCGGCGCGTTCGGCCCCGATACAGGGATTGGCCGCGCGTTGGTCAAAGCTCATCTCCATAAGTTCGGCCACAACTCGCGATACCTGATCGCGCGACAGCCAGCAGCCGTCGACGCGCCGGCGGTCATAACGCCTTAGTCTCAAGAACACCCCGGCAATCGTCGTCACCGTGCCCGACGTGCCGAGCATGTGGAAGCCGTCGAGGTCGCCGCGGTGAGCCGCGGCAAAATCTTCCACCAAGGCGGCGACTTCCTCGACCATGGCGTTGTAGATTTCGCTCGACACGACATTGCCGCCATGACGCTCCGCAAGGGTCACGACCCCAACGGGAAGCGATGCCCAGCCGACGATATCGGGCTGCGGCGGCCCGCGGCGAACGCCGTTAGGCCGGCCGAGCCGCACCACTTCGGACGATCCGCCGCCGATGTCGAACAGGATGACGCCGGTAGCTGCCGGGTCGAACAGCTCCGTGCAGCCGGCCGCCGCCAGCCTTGCTTCGGTCGCTGAATCGACGATCTCGAGTTCAAGGCCGACTTGCTCGGCGACCCGGGCGCGAAACGCTTCGCCATTCTCCGCCGCGCGGCAGGCCTCGGTCGCAATAAGCCGGGCGCGCCTCACGCCGCGGGCCCGCATCTTGTCGCGGCAGACCAGCAACGCCTCGACGGCGCGCGTGATGGCAGCCTCGCTGATGCGGCGCGTAGCGGCTACGCCCTCCCCAAGACGAATGATGCGCGAGAACGCGTCGACAACGCGAAATCCGTCCGCGGTCGGCCGCGCAATAAGCAAGCGGCAATTGTTGGTGCCGAGATCGAGCGCCGCGTAGGTTCCGTTGGAATGCCCGTTCGCGAGCGCCCGGTCGTCGTCGCGGCGGAAACCATCGCGCCGAACGCCATACGGCGTTCGGCGAGGCCAGCGCCGCCTCGACGCCCCACGGCCATCAAGGCCGCCGGTCGGCGGCGCTTCCTGGTTCATCCAGTACCTTCCTGCCGCGCCAGAACTCTGCAGCTCGACGGCCGCGGCGATGGTCAAGCTCAAATCGCAGCAAATGTATCAGCCATAGGCGGCAGGGCCAATACTGTGCTTTTGGCGCCTATGAGCCATGTGTGGCGCCTAGCTTGTCGCGCTGCACCAAGTCCACTATGTCACCACAATACGAATCTTGCGGGATTGGAGAGCCATGAATTTGCATCAGCCTGCCGAACAGGCGGACAAATTGGCGACGGACGATTTAGCGGTCGAGCGATTGGCCGTTGAGAAATTCGCCGTGGGCCAATCGGTGCCCCGCAGTGAAGACCCGATGCTGTTGCGCGGCGAAGGTCGCTATACCGATGACGTCAATCTTCCCGGACAGGCCTATGCGGTGATGGTGCGCAGCCGCAACGGCCACGGCGTCATCCGCGCGATCGATACGGAAGCCGCGCGAAAAATGCCGGGCGTGCTTGGCATCTATACCGCCGCCGATCTCGAGGGCTACGGCCCCCTCAAGTGCATCGCGTCGTTTAAAAATCGCGACGGTTCGCCGATGAAGAAACCGTGGCGGGGCGCGTTGGCGAAGGACAAGGTGCGCTACGTCGGCGATCCGATCGCCTGCGTGATCGCCGAGACCATACTCGCCGCAAAAGACGCTGCCGAAGCCGTCGCAGTCGACATCGATCCACTCACCGCCGTCGTCTCGGCCGAAGCCGCCGCCCGCGATGGCGCTCCGCTTCTCTACGATGATGTGCCGGGCAATGTTCCGCTCGACTTTCACTTTGGCGATGCCGCCGCGGTCGAGGCTGCCTTCGCCACCGCAGCGCACGTCACAAAATTGAAACTTGTGAACAGCCGCGTGATCGTGAACGCCATGGAGCCGCGCGCCGCGCTCGCGACCTATGACGGCAGTCGCTTTACGTTATATGTCGGCTCGCAGGGCGTTACCGGCATGCGCGCTCAGGTTTCCGACGCGCTCGGTGTGGACGCCAAGGCCGTGCACATCATGACCGGACAAGTCGGCGGCTCGTTCGGCATGAAGGGCGTTTTGTTTCCTGAATATGTCTGCGTGCTGCATGCCGCCCGCGCGCTTAGCCGACCGGTGAAATGGACAGACGAACGCTCCGGCAGCTTTTTCTCCGACAGTCACGGCCGCGATCAAGACTTCATCAGCGAGCTTGCGTTGGCTGAAGACGGCACTTTCCTCGCGCTGCGTTTAACCGGCTTCGCCGATATGGGGGCGTTCCTTTCGCCCATGGGACCGATACCCGGCACGCTCAACGTCGTGAAGAACGTGCAGAGCATGTATCGGACACCGTTGATCGAGGTTTCGTCAAAGTGCGTTTTCACCAATACCTCACAGATCGGTCCCTACCGCGGCGCGGGCCGGCCCGAGGGCAACTACTTTATGGAAAGGCTGATCGACGCCGCCGCAGCCGAGATGGGCATGGATCGCATGGCGTTGCGCCGGCGCAATCAGATTCGCCCCCAGGAGCTGCCCTACAGGACCGCGTCAGAAGTAACTTACGACAGCGGCGACTTCGCGGCGCTGACAAAGCAGGCGTTTGAGCTGGCCGACGGCAAAGGCTTTGCCCGGCGCAAACGCGAAAGCGCGCGGCGCGGCAAGCTGCGCGGCCTCGGTATCGGTAACTTTCTGGAAGTGACCGCGCCGCCGTCCAAGGAATTGGCCGACATCGCCTTCAATGCCGGCGGTACGGTCACGCTTACGACCGGCACGATGGATTTCGGCATGGGCCACGCCACGCCGTTTGCGCAGGTGTTGAGTGAAAAGCTTGGCATTCCTTTCGAGAAAATCTCGCTCGTCCAGGGCGACAGCGATCGGCTGGCCATGGGCGGCGGCAGCGGCGGCTCAAAATCGCTCATGCACAGCGGCACCGCGATCGTCGAAGCCGCCGCGAAGATCGTCGAAAAGGGCAAGGCGATCGCCGGCCACGTGCTCGAGGCAGCGGTTTCCGACATCGAGTTCGAGCGAGGCCGCTTTGTCATCGCCGGAACGGACCGTTCGATCTCGGTCATGGAGCTCGCGCAGACGTTGCGCAACGGCGACGCCAAACTGCCGGCGGACGCTCCGCAATCGCTCGACGTTACGCATATCAGCGATGGACCCAGCGCCGCCGCGTTTCCCAACGGTTGCCATATCGCCGAGGTCGAGGTCGATCCCGAGACCGGCGTGGCCGAATTGGTGAAATACACGTCCGTCAACGACTTCGGTACCGTCGTCAATCCGATGATCGTCGCGGGCCAGCTCCATGGCGGCGTCGCGCAGGGCATTGGCCAGGCGCTTATGGAAATGACTGTCTATGACGGCGACGGACAATTGCTCACCGGCTCGTTCATGGACTACGCGATGCCACGCGCCGCCGATGTGCCGTTATTGGTTCTGGCCGATCACCCGGTGCCGGCAAAAACCAACCCGCTCGGCGTCAAAGGCTGCGGCGAAGCCGGTTGCGCTGGTTCACTCACGTCGGTCATGAATGCGGTCCTCGACGCGCTCGCCGATCGCGGCATCCGCCACCTCGATATGCCTTTGACGCCGTTTCGCATCTGGCAGGCTCTGCACGAAGCGAACGGGGCCGGCGCGGCGCAGCCGATCCGATGACACAAACCGTCTCGGTGCCCGCGCGCCGGTTCGGCGAGTTGCGGGTGGTCGGGCCGGTTTGCGCGGCGCACTTCGTAAGCCACTACTACATGATCATGCTGGCGCCGCTGTTCGCATTCGTGCGCGCCGATTACGGCGTGAGCTATACTGATCTGGCCCTCGCGCTCACGGCCTTCAATGTGGTCTCAGCCGTATTCCAGACACCGGCCGGCTTTCTGGTCGACCGCATTGGGGCGCGCGGGGTGCTCATCGCAGGAGTCGCACTTGGCACCGCCGCTTTCGCGGTCGCCGGGCTCGTCAATTCATTCGTCGTATTCATCGCCATGTATGCGGTCGCGGGCCTCGGCAATACCGTGTATCACCCGGCCGATTATTCGCTGTTATCTCACCATGCCGCACCGTCGCGCATCGGCCAGGTTTTCTCGTTTCATACCTTTTCCGGGATTCTCGGGGCCGCGGTCGCTCCGGCTACGTTGCTGGCGATGCAGAGCCGCTTCGGCTGGCGCGGCGCTTATGTCGGCGCGGCGATTCTCGGCGTCGCGGTTCTGGCACTCTTGATCGCGCAGCGGCCGACGGCCGCAGACCGGGCGGCCGAAGCGCCGCGCGGCACACCGGCCCACGGCACCCCGGACGATACGTCGTCGACCGGCGAGGCTGGCTGGCGGCTCCTGCTCTCGCCGCCAATCATGCTCAATCTCGGTTTCTTCGTTTTGATCGCGGTCATGGGCGGACTCAATACATTCCTCGTGGTCGCGCTCGGCGCGCTTTACGGTACGCCCAACACGCTCGCCAATGTGGCGCTGACTGCCCTGTTGTTGATGAATGCGCTCGGCGTGTTGGTCGGCGGCGTGCTTGCTTCGCACACCACGCGTCATGCTGTTGTTGCCGCGCTTAGCCTTGCCTTCGCCGGCATCGCCACCGCACTCGTCGGCGTCATTGGCTTTTCGTCGTACGCACTCGTGCTGATGACGTCGCTGTCCGGGCTGTTCGTCGGTATGGCCAGCCCGTCTCGCGACATGCTCGTGCGCGCCGTGACGCCGCCGGGCGCTTTCGGACGCGTCTTTGGTTTCGTGTCTTCCGGCTTCAACATCGGCTCCATGATTGCGCCGATGATTTACGGAATGATGATGGACCAGGGCGAGCCGCGGGCGCTGTTTCTGTTTTCGGCCGCGTGCAGCATTCTCTGTATCGGCACGGTGATTTTTGGAGTTTCGGGCCGCGGGCAACGCTGAACCGGGGGCGTCGCGCCGCAGACAGCCTATTTCCGGCATCGCGGTAAGTATCTGAAAGAAATTTTAGGTAGCAGAGGGTGTAAGCTTTTTTGCTTAGCTATTTGCACGTATCCGCGTTTTTGTTTGGTGCGGCTTGCTCTTAACTCATTATTCCCTGTCGTTGGCGCAAGATTCAGGCGTCACGGACTGCAGGGAAATGGCCGACACCACTTACATCACGCACGATCCTTCGCCGCAGAGTGAGGCGGACGAAATATTCCGGCTCGCAGTCGAAGCTTGTCCTAACGGAATGGTGATGACGGACAGCGCGGGCAGGATCTTGTTGGCCAATACCGAGATCGAACGCCTATTTGGCTACCAGCGCAGCAAGCTCATCGACCAGACAATTGAAATCCTTCTGCCGGAGCGGCTGCACGGCACGCACCTTCGGCATCGCGCTGCGTTCGCGCGTCATCCCGAGCATCGCCCGTTGGGACACAATCGGCAACTGCTCTGCCGCCACCGCGACGGCAGCAAGTTTCCGGTCGAAATCGGACTCTACCCAATCAACAGCGGCAAAGCCGTGCTGGTGCTCAGCATGATCATCGATATCACGGAGCGCCGTCGCATGGATCGGCTGAAGGACGAATTCGTGTCGACGGTAAGCCACGAACTTCGCACGCCGCTGACGTCGATCGCAGCCTCGCTCGGCCTGCTCACCGGTGGCGCTGCCGGGACTCTGCCGGAGCCCGCGGCGCGCTTGATCCACATCGCCGAGAGCAACGACAAAAGGCTGGTGCGGCTAATCAACGACATCCTCGATATTGAAAAGATCGAATCCGGCCAGGTTTCATTCAAGTTCAAACGTTTCGATGCGCGGCCGCTGATTGAGCAGTTGATCGAAGCGAGCCGGAGCTACGCTGATGGCTTTCACGTCCACCTTCGCCTCGACGCCGAAGCAGCCGCCGGCGAGATGTATGCCGATCCCGACCGGCTCTCACAGGTCATTACCAATCTGCTGTCCAACGCAATCAAGTTTTCTCCGCCCGACGGCGAAGTCGTGGTCGCAATCGAACAAGACGAGCACGGCGTGCGCATCGCGGTGTGCGACCACGGTCAAGGAATTCCGCGACCGTTTCGTTCGCGCGCCTTCGAGAAATTTGCCCAGGCCGACGCCAGCGACGCGAGGCAAAAGACGGGGACGGGTCTCGGGCTGAGCATCGTCAAGCAAATCGTTTCGCGGTTAGGCGGTACAGTAGGTTTCGACGACGCTATCGGCGGCGGCACCATCTTTTGCATCGAACTGCCAAGCTGGGCGAAGGTGGCCGCCCGTGAGAGCGACACAGGAGGCGACCCGCATGCGGCGCGTATCCTGTTGTGCGAAGACAATCTCGATGTCGCTTATGCGCTGCGCGACCGCCTGCGGCCGGCCGGATTTAGCACCGATTTCGCCCACTCTCCGGCGGACGCCATCACGCGAGCGCGGGCAATCCACTACGGCGCCATATTGGTCGATCTCGACCTACCCGATGGCGATGGCATCGAGCTGATCCAGGCCCTGCGTGCGCAGCCGGAAATCTTCAAAACACCAATCGTCGTTATGTCCGCCGACGGCGCTCGGGACAAGACCGCCGGCCCGCATTTGGTTCACAAGACCAAATATAGCAGCTTGGCCGCGGCGTCGTCAGATGGGAAGGCCCACAGCCTTGCCACTCAGATGCAGCACGGCCTCGATGGTCGCCCGCATTCCAAAATTGGGGAGATTACCTCGGCCGCGCGTCGCACTTTTGCCCGAGCGGTTACAGCTTCTTGATTAGAGTCTGACTCATAAAGGTTGTCAGGATTTCATGCCCGCACCAGCCTCCTTGTGAGGCGGCGGATGTGGGCGATGAGGGTCCAGGCAACGGCGCTCTGGATGCTGGCTTCGAAGTCCTT
>JBEKSB010000073.1:0-17174 GCA_049517455.1 Xanthobacteraceae bacterium | reverse complement strand
CGCTGGCCTGGACCGGCGCCCTCATCATCACCTTGGCGGTACTAGCCCTGAGCATCACCGCGCGCAGCCTGGTTAGATCGAGTAGACAGTCATGAGCATAGCCTCAGTCGCCGTTCCGTCCGTTACCGCCGCCCCGAGCGAGCGGTCCGGCCTCGCCGAAAAAGTCACGATCCGCGATCTCGATTTCTTTTACGGCGATGCCCAAGCGCTGAAAGCGATCAGCCTTCCGCTTTATGAGAACAAGGTCACCGCTTTTATCGGACCGTCAGGCTGCGGCAAATCGACTTTGCTACGTGTCCTCAATCGGATGTACGACCTCTATCCAAACCAGCGTGCAACCGGCGAGGTCATGTTGGACGGCACGAATATTCTTTCGCCAAAGCAAGATCTCAATTTGTTGCGCGCACGCATCGGCATGGTGTTCCAGAAACCGACGCCGTTTCCGATGACGATCTACGAGAACATCGCCTTCGGCATCCGGCTGTATGAGCGTCTGCCCAAATCCGAGCTCGATGTGCGGGTGGAGTCTTCGTTGCGCCGTGCGGCGCTGTGGGACGAAGTCAAGGACAAGCTCGGCACCAATGGACTGAGCCTGTCCGGCGGCCAACAGCAGCGGCTGTGCATCGCGCGCACCGTCGCAGTGCGGCCCGAGGTCATCCTGTTCGACGAACCTTGCTCGGCGCTCGATCCCATTTCGACCGCCAAGATCGAGGAATTGATCGACGAACTGACGGACGATTATACGATCGTGATCGTCACCCATAACATGCAGCAGGCCGCGCGGGTTTCCGAATTAACCGCCTTCATGTATTTGGGTGAGCTGATTGAATTCGATTCGACGAGCAGAATGTTCACTGCGCCGCACGACCAGCGAACGCAGGACTACATCACCGGCCGCTTCGGGTAACCATCATGACGGAAATCAGCACCAGAGTGGACCACACCGCCAAGGCCTTCGACACCGATCTGCAGGAGATCACGCGCAAGGTCGCCGAGATGGGCGGGCTGGCGGAGCGGCAGATCGCGGATGCAATGCGGGCCCTGGTCGAACGCGATACCGATCTCGCGGAGCACGTGATTGGCACCGATCCATTGATCGACGCCATGCAACATGAGGTCGAGCAAAAGGCGATCCTGACGATTGCGCGCCGGCAGCCGATGGCCGTCGATCTGCGTGAGATCGTCGGCGCCATGCGCGTTTGCAACGACCTCGAGCGGATCGGCGATCATGCCA
Organism: Xanthobacteraceae bacterium; assembly: GCA_049517455.1. Classification (GTDB taxonomy): domain Bacteria; phylum Pseudomonadota; class Alphaproteobacteria; order Rhizobiales; family Xanthobacteraceae; genus BOG-931. The sequence continues at coordinate 15,940 of JBEKSB010000073.1, read as the reverse complement.
AGCACATCGGCAAGCGCGTCGTTGCGGTCGATCTGGACCTCCATCCGCAAAAGCTCATCCGCGGCGTGGAGCATATGGCGTCGCTGGTATCGGCCCTGCTCAAGCAGGTGCTTGACGCCTATGCGAGTCACGACCTCGCGACTGCGCTCGCGGTATGGAACGGCGACGAGGAAGTCGACGCATTGTGTACGTCGCTGTTCCGCGAGCTCCTGACCTACATGATGGAAGACCCGCGCAATATCACGTTTTGTATGCATCTGATGTTTTGTGCGAAGGACATCGAGCGCATTGGCGATCATGCCACCAACATCGCAGAAACTGTCTATTACATGATTGAGGGTCGCCCGATCACCGACCAGCGCCCGAAAGGCGACTCCACGAGTTTTGGCGCAGCTTTGCTGCAGAAATGAATAGGAGACGGCGATGGGAGCCAACATCCTGATCGTAGAAGACGAGGAACCGCTGATTACGCTGTTGCGTTACAACCTCGAAGCCGAAGGCTACGAGGTCGACGCCGTAGCCCGCGGTGACGAGGCCGACACGCGACTGCGCGAAACCGCACCCGATCTCATCGTGCTGGACTGGATGCTGCCCGGCCTCTCCGGCATCGAATTGTGCCGCCGGCTGCGGACGCGGCCGCAAACGCAGTCGCTGCCGATCATCATGCTCACCGCGCGCGGCGAGGAAAGCGAGCGCGTGCGGGGGCTTGCGACTGGCGCCGACGACTATCTCGTCAAACCGTTCTCGGTGCCGGAACTGTTGGCGCGCATTCGCGCCCTGCTGCGCCGGGCAAGCCCCGAACGCGTCGCCACGGTGCTATTGATCGGCGATCTCGAGCTCGATCGCGAGAAGAAGCGCGTGTCGCGATCAAGCCGGCCGGTTGATCTCGGGCCGACCGAATTCCGCCTGCTCGAATTCTTGATGGAACGCCCCGGCCGGGTTTTTTCCCGCGAGCAATTGCTGGACGGTGTGTGGGGCAGCGACGTCTATATCGACGAGCGCACGGTCGATGTGCATGTGGGCCGTCTGCGCAAGGCGCTCAACCGCGGCCACGGCGCCGATCCGATCCGCACCGTGCGCGGCGCCGGCTATTCGCTCGACGATCGTTTCGGCAAGGCGAGCTGAGCAACGATCCGCTCGTCCCCGCGATCGTGGGGACCGAGCAGACTCATTTGCAAGGGTAATGGTTCGCCTTGAGATACTCATGCGCGGGAATGAACGGAAATCGGATCAGCGTACCGGGCGTCTGTCCCTGCGGCGATCGCCGGCCGGTTGGTAGGCGACTCGTGAGTGGTAAGCGCAATAGGGCAGACCGTTGATCGTATTGCCGCCGCAGAAGAAGAAATCGGTGCTGCTGGGATCGCCGATAGGCCAGCGACAGGTTTGTTCCGTCAGTTCAAGAATGGTGCGCCGCTGCCCAATCGGGATGATGTTCTCGATCAGCTCCGGCATGGCGTCCGCTTCGATCTCGTAAGCGTGCGCGAGCGCGGTATTGCCGCGCATTGCGCTTCGTCCGATGCGCAACATATGCGTGGAAGAGCGCGGCTTGCGTTGACGCGGCGAGGAGCTCGACGCGCTCTTAGCACGTCCAGACAGTCCCAGCCGGTGCACCTTGCCGATCACCGCGTTGCGCGTGATACCGCCGAGTTCCGCAGCGATCTGACTCGCCGAAAGGCCGTCGGACCATAACTTCTTCAACAACTCGACCCGCTCGTCGGTCCACGACATGCTCAAATCCTCCTCAAAGATGCGAGCGCAGCATTGACGGAATCCCCCATCGAGCCAGGCGGCGCTCGCCGCCCAACACGCAACGCTTGATCAACGCTTTAGAGGACTGTCCGCCGCACGAGATGTCGTACTTGATAATCAAAAGCCTACAATATGGCGCGAGTCGGGCGCAAGAGTCCGCGCAACGCGCGTCCACATATTCCTGTCCGATGTGGACGATCGGGGACAACCCGACAGGTCAAGCTCGTTTTTAACGTGTTGACCGGCGACCGCCGCGCAAATAAAATACCTAAAGCGTGCCGCCCGGAGAGGCGGCACATTTCGTTTCGGCCGCGCAGATTGATGCTGCACTGCCGTGCGGGCTCGACCGTGACATCGCATTTGTTACCGACCTATGCACGCGTCAACCTCGCCTTCGAGCGGGGCGAGGGCGTGTGGCTTATTGCGACAAGTGGCGATCGCTATCTCGATTTTACCTCCGGCGTCGCCGTGAACGCGCTGGGGCATTCCCATCCACAACTCGTCGCCGCTCTTACCGAGCAGGCGCACAAAGTGTGGCACGTCTCCAACCTTTACGAAATTCCCGAGGCCGAGCGCGTCGCGGAGCGTCTGTGCGAAGCAAGCTTTGCGGAAGTGGTATTCTTCTGTAATTCCGGCGCGGAAGCCATGGAATGCGCGATCAAGATGGCGCGCAAATATCAGTCGGCCAACGGCGCGCCGGAACGCTACCGCATCGTTACCTTCGAGGGCGCTTTTCATGGCCGCACACTGGCGACGCTCGCCGCCGGCGGACAGAAAAAATATCTCGACGGTTTCGGTCCTGTCGTCGAGGGCTTCGATCAAGTGCCATTCGCCGACATCGAGGCGACCAAGCGCGCGATCACGCCCGGAACGGCGGCGATCCTGATCGAACCGATCATGGGCGAAGGCGGCGTCCGCGTCGTCGAGCCCTCCTTCCTGCGGGCTTTGCGTGAGCTCTGCGACAAACACCACCTGCTCCTCGTGTTCGACGAGGTGCAGACCGGCATGGGCCGGACCGGCGAGCTGTTCGCCTACCAGCGCGTGGGCGTCGAGCCCGACATCATGGCGCTCGCCAAGGCGCTTGGCGGCGGGTTCCCGGTCGGCGCGTGCCTGGCGACGCGTGAAGCGGCGAAGGGGATGACCGCCGGCACCCACGGTTCGACCTTCGGCGGCAATCCGCTGGCGATGAGTGCGGCCAATGCGGTCCTCGACGTGATGCTCGAGCCCGGCTTTCTCGACCGGGTTCGGCGGACGGCGTTGCTGTTCAAGCAGCGGCTCGCGGAAATCAAGGATCACCATCCCTCGGTAATCACCGAAGTGCGTGGCGAGGGGCTGCTGATCGGGTTACGGGCGCTGGTGCCGGCCGGCGAACTTGTCGATGCGTTGCGCGACGAGAAGATGATCGCGGTCTCGGCGGGCGACAATGTCGTGAGGCTGCTGCCGCCGCTGATCGTGAGCGAGCAAGAAATCGCCGAGGGCATCCTGCGCCTTGACCGCGCTTGCGCGCGGCTCGAGCGGGCGCATGCAGCGCCGCTCAAGGATAAGGCGATCCGATGAATACGGTTCGTCACTTCCTCGATCTGATCGATGTCCCGGCCGTGGACCTGCGCAAGATGATCGATCTGGCGCGCGCCATGAAGGCCAAAGGTCCGCGCCACGTTCGTCAACTCGCCGGCAAGACGCTGGCGATGATCTTCGAGCGGCCTTCCACGCGCACGCGGGTTTCTTTCGAAGTTGCCATGCGTCAGCTCGGCGGTGATGCCATCATGTTGACCGCCGACGAGATGCAGCTCGGCAGGGGCGAAACCATCGGCGATACGGCGCGCGTGCTGTCGCGCTACGTCGACGCCATCGTCATCCGCACGCTCGATCCGGATGCCGTAGCCGAGCTCGCGGAATACGCCACGGTGCCGGTGATCAACGGCCTTACCCGGCGCTCGCACCCTTGCCAGCTGATGGCCGACGTCATGACCTTTGAAGAGCATCGCGGTCCGATTCGCGGCCGCACCGTGGCGTGGACCGGCGATGCCAACAATGTGTTGACCTCATGGATGCACGCCGCCGAGCGGTTCGCGTTCCGCCTGCGTGTCGCGACCCCGCCGGAACTCGCCCCGAAAAAGCCGCTCATCGACTGGATCAAGTCGTCCGGCGCAACCATCACGATTGGGACCGATCCGGAAGAGGCCGTCAAAGGCGCCGACTGCGTCGTGACTGACACCTGGGTTTCCATGGGGGACCGCAACGGCGCCCGACGCCATAACCTGCTTAAGCGTTATCAGGTCAATGCGCGGCTCATGGCGCGGGCCAAGCCGGACGCCATTTTCATGCATTGCCTGCCCGCGCATCGCGGCGAAGAGGTGACCGACGAGGTCATGGACGGACCGTATTCGGTTGTGTTCGACGAGGCCGAAAACCGGCTGCATGCGCAGAAGGGAATTTTGACCTGGTGCCTGGCGAACGGCCGGTGACCGCAGACAGCGAGCGATGCTGAGGGCTCAAAATTTCTCCGCTGTCGCCTATATTCCGGTGTGATGAACAGTCCCAATGTAGGCATCCCCGTTCGAGAGCCGTCACAAACCGGTCTCGATGACACCATCCTGCCGTTTGAAGTAAGCGCGCTCGATCTGCGCGGCCGCATTGTCCGGCTCGGACCGGCGGTCGATGTCATTCTCAGCAGCCACGATTATCCGCTTCCAGTGGCGAAGCTGCTGGGCGAGGCGATCGTGCTGAGCGTCATGCTGGGCTCCGCTCTAAAATTCGAAGGCCGTTTCATTCTGCAGACGCAGAGCGACGGCCCGGTGCGCATGCTCGTGGTCGATTTCACCACGCCCGACAAAGTGCGTGGCTGCGCGCGGTTTGATGCCGAACGTGTCGCGGCGGCGATCGCTGCCGGCGAAGCCGAGCAGGGACAGCTGCTCGGCCACGGTCATCTCGCCATGACCATTGATCAGGGCCCCGACATGAGCCGTTATCAAGGGCTCGTTCCGCTGGAAGGGCATGACCTCGAACATGCTGCGCACGAGTATTTTTTGCGCTCGGAGCAGATTCCGACGCGCGTGCGGCTTGCGGTCGCTGAGGAGTTCCGCGGCGGCGAGAAGGGTGCGCGCCGGCGCTGGCGGGCCGGCGGAATTCTGCTCCAATTCCTGCCAAAATCGCCCGAACGCGCGCGCCAGGCGGATCTCGATCCCGGCGACGCTCCGCCCGGTACGGAGTCTTACGCTCCGCCGGAGGATGACGCGTGGATCGAAGGCCGTGCGCTCGTCGATACCGTCGACGACATTGAGCTGATCGATCCGGCGCTATCGAGCGAGCGGCTTGCCTACCGTCTCTTTCATGAGCCCGGTGTGCGCGTATTCCGGGCAGCGCCGGTGCAGGCACAGTGTTCGTGCTCGCGCCAAAACGTTGAAGCGATGTTGCAGAGCTTTCCGCAAGAAGATCGCGACGACATGGTCGAGGACGGCAAGATCACCGTGACCTGCGAGTTCTGTAGCTCGACCTACGTTTTCGAGCCCGCCGAGATAGCAACGAGCAATTCCGCGACGTCTAGCGGTCCGACCGCGACGAAGTAGGCCGCTTTATTTCTGCCGCGCTGCCGAGGCGCGACGATCGACTGCAGACGCCAAGGGGCGCTCCCATCCAAATACGCTCCTGCCCCCATACTGATGGGATTGTTCGAATTCTTGAGAAATCAACCCCTCCACTGTCGGGCCGTTTGCTACACGCTCGAGCCGCCGCGACTCGTAGTCAAGCTTCTGGAGTGCAAACAGCGCGTCGTCTTGGCCGAGCTTTGCCCTCTCGACTGCCGACCTGACTACGCGAATGGTCTCGTCATAGACCTTGAGCGGAACAGGGAACGGGTGCCGGTCCTTGCCGCCATGGGCGAGAGAAAAACGCGCCGGGTCGCCAAAGCGGCAAGGCGCGCCGTGTACGACCTCGGCGACGAGAGCAAGCGCTCGCACGGTTCGCGCGCCGACGCCCGGCGTGAGCAACAGATCGGAAAAATCGGCCGGGCCGCGCTCCGCCGCGGCGGCGAGGTTGCCGTGCAGTCGCCGCAAATGAATGTCGCTGGCCCGGACGTCGTGATGAGCGGGCAGGACGAGGTGCGGCAATGTCGCTTGTAACGGAAGTTCTTCAGGGCGGGACGCGATCGAATCAAGTTCGCGCGTGATCCCGTTGGGACCAAGCGTGGCAAGAAGCTCAAGCTGTTTGCGCCGGGAATCTTCGGCGCGCCGATCGGTGAGATTGATGATGTCGCCTTGAGCGAGCCCTTCGATGGCCGCGTGAGGCTCGTCGACAAAGCTCTTCAGGCCCTCCGATAGCCAGTGATAACGCCGTGCTTGTTTACGCTCGCCATTCATCCCTTGCTGGACCACGACCCAGCGCCCGTCGTCGGTGACGACAAATCCGTGCAAATAGAGGTCAAAGCCGTCCTGTACCGCGGCGCTGTCGACCTTCGCGACGAGGCGGCTCGCGGTAGCAAGCCTACCGCCATTAAAGCCGACGCGGTCTCCGATGGTCACAAGTTCCCGCGGCGTTTGGCGAGAATGTTTTCCACGCCCGCCGCAGACGTGGAGACCGAGTTCGCGGCTGAGCGGCGTAAGGCCGCGCTTGAGGGCGCCGAGCACGCTCGTTGTGATGCCGGAGGAATGCCAGTCCATTCCCATCAACGCGCCGAAAGATTGAAACCAGAAGGGATTGGCGAGGCGACGCAAAAACTCATCCCGTCCGTAATGATGGACGATTGCCTGGCACAAGATGGCGCCGAGCCGCATCATGCGGTCGGACAGCCATTTCGGCACATGCCCGCCGTGAAGCGGCAGGTCAGCGCTTCCCGCTCTTCGCATTGTTCAATCCACCTTGTTTTCCCGAGGGCGGCGCGTTCTTATTTTGTTCCGTCCGTCGCAAAAGTCAATCCGCGTGAAAATGTGGAACTTTTGCTCCAGGAGCCCTGTCAGTTGAGCGTGCGCTTGCTGTCGCCTGAATCCAGCGAGAAGGCCGGAATTTCGATGTCGAAATGCTCGCCGCTTGCGGTCACCATGCCGTAGGTGCCCACCATAAATCCCGACGGCGTCTGCAGCGGCACCCCGCTGGTGTATTCGAACGATTCTCCAGCCTTCAGCACCGGCTCTTCGCCAACCACGCCGGCGCCGCGCACCTCCTGGCGGCGACCGCTCGCGTCGATGATGCGCCAATAGCGGGTCTTGAGTTGCACCGTGTCATCGCCATTGTTGGTGATGGCGATGGTATAGGCCCAAAAAAAATAGCTATTCTCCGGCGATGAGCGGTCCGCAACGAAGCGCGGGGTCACCACGACCTCGATATCACGGGTGACGGCACGATACATTTGCGCAATATCCTGGCGTAATGCGGCACTGGTCCCGACGGTGGTCCGCAACCGCATGAGTGAATAGCGCCGAGCCTAGCGTTGCAATAACCGTGCGGACGGGCTTTCTCAAGCTGTCGTCGCCGGACCAGGTCGCCCGAGTGTTGTGCCACAATTGCTTGCGAATTTCGGAATCGGGACATTAGATTAGCGGGGGGCGTCCGAGGATTGGGCTTTGCCGCCCGTCGGCCGGCAATGGTTGCAGACCCCATGGCGATGGCTCCTCCGCCTCAAGCGGCCACGACCGAACGTGACCTGCGGCTCGATCTGTTCCGCGGCCTTGCGCTGTGGCTGATCTTCCTCGACCATATTCCCGAAAACGTCGTGAGCTGGTTCACCATCCGCAATTACGGGTTCAGCGACGCTACTGAAATCTTCATCTTCATATCCGGCTACACTGCGGCATTCGTCTACGGCAAGGCGATGCGCGACCGCGGCTTCATCCTTTCGAGCGCGCGAATTTTGCGTCGCGCCTGGCAAATTTATGTGGCGCACATCTTTCTGTTCACGATTTTCATGGCAGAGATCGCCTACGTCGCGGCGACCTTCGATAATCCGCTTTACGCGGAGGAAATGAAAATCCTGGATTTTCTCAAGCAGCCCGACATCACGATCTTTCAGGCCTTGTTGCTGAAGTTCAAGCCCGTCAACATGGACGTGCTGCCGCTCTACATCATCCTGCTGCTGCTGTTTCCCCCCACGCTGTTTCTGCTGCTGCGCAAACCGAATTTGGCGCTTGCGGGATCGGCGGTGCTCTATGCATTCGCATGGCGACTGGATTGGAATCTGCCCGCCTATCCGAACGGCGTGTGGTTTTTCAATCCGTTCGCCTGGCAATTGCTGTTTGTGTTCGGCGCCTGGTGCGCGCTCGGCGGCGCTCAACGGCTGGCCGCGGTGTTGCGCTCGCGTGCGGTGCTTGCGGTCGCCATCGCCTATCTATTGTTCGCTTTCGCCATAACGCTGACTTGGCATTTTGAATCGCTCGACCGTTTCGTGCCGGGTTGGCTGGCCGATTGGATGTATCCCATCGACAAGACCAATCTGGACGTATTGCGCTTCGCGCACTTCCTGGCGCTTGCGGTCGTAACGGTCAATTTCGTGCCGCGCGACTGGCCGGCTCTGAAGTGGCCGGTCTTTCGGCCGGCCATCGTCTGCGGCCAGCATTCGCTGGAGATTTTCTGCCTCGGCGTATTCCTCGCTTTTGCCGGCCAATTCATCATCGCCGAATCCTCGGGCGGCCCGCTACTGCAGACGGCAATCAGCGTGTTAGGGATCATTATCATGATTGCTACCGCAAACCTGGTATCGTGGTACAAGGCCATAGAAGGGCGAAGCCCCGTATCGCGCGTCAAATCTCCTGACGCAGACCTCGCGGGAGGCGAGGCATGACGTTCGTGATCGCCGTTTTGACCACCCTGGCGCTCGTAAACAGCGCCGCCGCGGCCGAGCAGGCCCAGGCGCAGGCATGCGACGTGCCGGAATCGCTCATACCTGCAGCGAGCGATCTGACGCGCGTGAGCAACGAAATCAAGGATCGCCATCGATTGGATATCAGCGTCGTCGGCTCCGGATCCTCCGCGCTGTCCGGTCCTGACGGGGCACGCTTTGCCTACCCGGCGCAATTGGAGCAGGCGCTCAGGGAGCGGCTGCCGGGTAATGAAATTAAGGTTACTGCGCATGTTCCATCACGGCAGACGACGGCGGATATGGCCGCGGGACTGCCAAAAATCCTGTCCGACGACCGGCCGGCATTAGTGATCTGGCAGGCCGGCACCGTTGACGCATTGCGCGGCGTCGAACCCGAGGATTTTCGTACCAGCCTTGATCAAGGCCTCGATGCGATTGCGGCCGCCGGCGCCGACGTGATCATGATGAATATGCAATACAGCCCGCGCACCGAATCCATGCTGGGCGTTTCCGCTTTTGCCGACGTCATGCGCTGGGTGGCGGAGCAGCGCAGTGTCCTGCTCTTCGACCGGCTGGCTATCATGCGTTATTGGAGCGATGAGGGCACGTTTGACCTCTATGCGGCCACCAATGGGTATGCTATGGCCCGTCGTGTTCACGAATGCATTGGCCGAGCCCTGGCGTCGCAGATCATTAATGCTGCTCATCTCGACGACGGGAAATTGCAAACGACGCATTGATGTCATCAATCAAGAAAACGTCGATTAGCCGTTTCGCGTGCTTAGCAACTGGAGTGGTTGCTCTGGCAATGCTGGTACCTGCGCATGCGCAGCCGCTGGCGAGTTCTTCGCCCACCTGTAGCGCTCCCGCCGAGCTCGCCCGCTTCAGCCGTCCGCTCCGGCACACGGCGCGGCGTCTCGCAAGCGGCGAGCCGCTCACCATCGTCGCGATCGGCTCCTCCTCGACCGCCGGTGCGGGGGCGACCTCGCCTGCGGCAAGCTATCCAAGCCGCCTCGCCGTCGAGCTTAAGCAACGCTTTCCGGGGCATGACATCACCGTGCTCAACCGCGGCGTCAATGGCGAACAGACCCAGCAAATGATGGCGCGGTTCGAGACCGGCGTCATCGCGGCACGTCCCGACCTCGTCCTCTGGCAAGTCGGCACCAATTCCGTCCTGCGCGATTATCCGCTCAAGCCGCATTCCGTCCTGCTGCACGACGGTATTGCGCAACTCAAAGAATCGGGCGCCGACGTGGTGCTGATCGATATGCAGTATGCGCCGCGGGTGCTCGCCAAGCCCGAGACGCAGGGCATGGAAGACCAGATTGCTTTCGCCGCCAAGGAGGAGAATGTCGATCTGTTTGGCCGCTTTGCCGTGATGCGAAATTGGTACGAAGTCCAACACATCCCATTCGACGTGTTCGTCTCGCCAGACCAGTTGCACATGAACGACTGGAGCTATGGCTGCGTGGCGAAGCTCCTTGCCGCTGCGATCACCGAGGCGGCGACCCGCCCGGTCGCGTCGGCCGCCACCCACTCCGGCCGCTGAACCGAGTCCTCCCGGCTTCGCTGAAGCTACACCGCCTCTAAAGCGGCCAGCACGTCCTCCACGATATCGTCGGGATGTTCGAGTCCCACGGACAGGCGCACCAAGCCCTCGCCGATGCCGAGCTCGGCCCGCTGCGCCGGGGTAAGGCGCTGATGCGTCGTCGTCGCCGGATGGGTGATGAGGCTTTTGGCGTCACCGAGATTATTGCTGATGCGGACGAGCTTGAGCCCGTCCTGGAAGCGGAACGCGGCCGTCTTGCCGCCCTTGATCTCGAAGGCGACGAGAGTTGAGCCGCCGCGCATCTGCTTCTGCGCCACCTTGGCTTGGGGATGGTCGGGCCGGCCGGGATAGATCAGGCGCGCGATCTTCGGATGTTCGGCAAGCGTGACCGCCAGCGTCGCGGCGCTGTCGGTCTGCCGCCGCACGCGCACCGGCAGCGTTTCCAGTCCCTTCAACAAAACCCAGGCATTGAATGGCGACAGCGACGGCCCGGTTTGGCGCAGCAAAACGTGAACGTGCTTCTGGATGAAGTCTTCCGAAGCCAAGATGATCCCGCCAAGACAGCGCCCCTGCCCGTCGATATGTTTGGTCGCCGAATAGACGACGCAGTCGGCGCCGAGCGCGAGCGGCGACTGAAAGATCGGCGTGGCGAAGACGTTGTCGACTACGAGGGTCGCGCCGGCGTCGTGCGCGATCTCCGCGACTGCGGCGATGTCGATGATTTCAAGAGTTGGATTGGTCGGCGTTTCCAGGAAGAACGTCTTGGTATTCGGCCGCACCGCATCGCGCCACTGGTTGAGATCCGTGCCATCGACCAGGGTGGAGGAGACTCCATAGCGCGGCAGATAATCCTCAACGATATAGCGGCAGGAGCCGAACAGCGCTTTTGCCGCCACGACATGGTCGCCGGCCCGGAGCTGACCGGTGAGGGCCAGCGTGACCGCGGCCATGCCGGTTGCGGTCGCGCGCGCGGCCTCCGCGCCTTCGAACGCCGCCATGCGCGCCTCGAACATGGCGACCGTCGGATTGGCAAAGCGCGAATATTGAAAGCCCGGCTCTTCGTTCTTGAAGCGGCGTTCGGCCTGGGCGGCGTTCTCGTAGACGTAGCCCTGGGTGAGAAACAGCGCTTCGGACGTCTCGCCGAATTGCGAGCGCAACGTGCCGGAATGGACAAGACGGGTTTCGGGACGATAACGATCTGGCGTGGACGCGGACATCTGGCCCTCCTTGGCCAAAAATAAAACCCGGCCGGGAGGACATGATCCTCGGGCCGGGCTCAAGCGTCCCCGGCCTTTTAGCAATTTGTTTTACGTGGCTGCAAGCCGGCCGGCTCAAATGACCACGGGATAAAGTCGCTCATACGCCGCGCCCGTCTTTCCGTCAAGCCGGGCATAGGCTTAGATCGCACGGACCAGCATTTGCCGCCGCTCCATGCGGTGGGTCGACGTGGTGATCGCGTGCCGCTCTCCTTTGCACCTTCGGACAAGGGCATTCTTCCCGACCGCAAGATTGCGGCGCTGGCGGAAGCCGGCGGGATTCAGGCCGCTATCCCCTTCGCTTCCGACCAAATCCAACCGGCAAGTCTCGACCTGCGGCTTGGTGCCGTTGCCTACCGCGTGCGCGCGAGCTTTTTGCCCGGTCCCGGCACCGCCGTCGCTCGCCGCATTGCCGAACTGAAGCTTCACGAGTTCGCGCTCACCGATGGCGCCGTTCTGGAAACAAGCTGTGTCTACATCGTGCCGCTGATCGAAAGCCTGGCGCTGCCGGCGGATATCGCAGCAGCTACCAACCCGAAAAGCTCCACCGGGCGTCTCGACGTATTCACGCGCGTAATTGCCGACGAGACGCGCGGTTTTGATCGCGTCGAGGGAGGCTATCGCGGGCCGCTCTACGCCGAAATTAGTCCAAAGACGTTCCCCGTCCTTGTGCGCGAAGGATCGCGGCTGTCGCAAATCCGCTTTCGCCACGGTAACGCGGTACTCGATGGCGAGGCGCTACGCGCACTGCACGCGCGGGAACGTCTGGTCGACCGCGCCGAGGCGGTGATGGGGGAGGGTGTCGCGGTGAGTGTGGACCTTTCCGGAGGAGGATCGGCAAACGGAGCCGGCATCGTCGGCTATCGCGCCAAGCGCCATACGGCTGTCATCGAGGTCGAGCGTCGCGCCGCCTACGAAGTCGGCGATTTCTGGGAGCCGATTGTTGCACGCGCCGACCGGAGTCTGATCCTCGATCCCGACGAGTTTTACATCCTGGCTTCGACCGAGGCCGTGCAGGTGCCTCCCGATTACGCGGCTGAGATGGTGCCGTTCGATCCGCTCGTCGGCGAATTCCGCGTGCACTATGCCGGCTTCTTCGATCCGGGTTTTGGTTATGCCGGAGCCGGCGGTCTCGGAGCTCGCGCTGTTCTGGAAGTGCGCTCGCGCGAAGTGCCGTTCATCCTCGAACACGGCCAGATCGTCGGCCGCTTGGTCTACGAAAAAATGCTGGCGCGCCCCGACCAGCTTTACGGCAGCGGCATCGGCTCGAACTATCAGGCGCAGGGCCTCAAATTATCGAAGCACTTTCGGTGCTGAGCGGGCTCGCAGCCTAAAATTCTTGTGGCATTCCGTCGGGAAGGGCGTTCTTCTGTGTATGGGGGTGACGTCGCGAAGCAACGCGAGACCGCGCATGCGCGCACGCACTACGGGCTTTGCCGCCCTCTTCTCAGCCGCTGCGGCCGTGGCTGCTATCGCGCCTGCCTCGGCGCAGTCGGGTTTCGATCGGCCCGGAGGGGATTACGCCAGCGCCCCGGTTGCAAGCGGCGACCCGGCCGTGTGCGCGGCGCGGTGCGAGCGTGACAAGAGTTGTCAGTCCTGGAGCTTCTCCTATCCGTCGGCGTCCGGCGAGCCGGCCAGGTGCTGGCTCAAGCGGGTCGTAGCGCCGCGCGCAAAGGCGAATTGCTGCGTGTCGGGCGTGCGCGGCGCTGCCGTCATCGAGCCGAAGCTGGGCGAACTCGAATTCTCAATCGATCGCGTGGGCGGCGATTACCGGTCCTTCGAAACGACGCCCGATCCGCGCGGCAAAGCCTGTGCCGCGGCCTGCCAAACCGAATCGCGCTGCCGTGCCTGGACCTACCGGCGGCCGGGATATGGAACGGCAGCCCCGCGTTGCTACCTTAAGGACGCGATCAAGCCGCCGCGACTGCGACCATGCTGCATTTCCGGCGTGGTGCGATAAATGGATCACCGGGGGTGAAGCCCAGACAGTGCCGAAAGGACCGCGCGCTGATCAACCCGTCCCGCCGACCGTAATGCCGTCGATGCGAAGCGTCGGCTGGCCGACGCCAACAGGCACGCCCTGACCATTCTTGCCGCAAGAACCGATGCCGTCGTCGAGCGCGAGGTCGTTGCCGACCATCGAGATGCGGTTGAGGTCGGTGGGCCCATTGCCGATCAGCATGGCGCCCTTGATCGGTGCGCCGCGCTTGCCGTTCTCGATGCGGTAAGCCTCGGTGCATTCGAACACGTATTTGCCCGAGGTGATGTCGACCTGACCGCCGCCGAAATGCACCGCATAGATGCCGTTCTTCACCGAGGCGATGATCTCTTCGGGATCGTGTGTGCCGGCGAGCATGTAGGTGTTGGTCATCCGCGGCATCGGAACATGGGCGAAGCTCTCGCGGCGACCGTTGCCGGTGGGCTTCATGCCCATCAGTCGGGCGTTCTGGCGGTCTTGCATATAGCCGACGAGAATGCCGTCCTCGATCAGCATTGTGCGATTGGTCGGCGTGCCTTCATCGTCGATCGAAAGCGAGCCGCGGCGCAACGCGATGGTGCCGTCGTCGACGACGGTAATCCCCTTCGCGGCGACGCGCTGACCCATGAGTCCGGCGAATGCCGAGGTCTTCTTGCGGTTGAAATCGCCTTCGAGCCCGTGGCCCACCGCCTCGTGCAGCATGACGCCGGGCCAGCCGGAGCCGAGCACGACATCCATTTCGCCGGCTGGCGCCGGCACCGCGTCCAGGTTGGTGAGCGCCTGGCGCACGGCGCTGTCGGCGGCGTGTTGCCAGGTGTCGGTGACGATGAAGCGCGCGTAGCCCTCGCGGCCTCCATAGCCGGCGCTGCCGGTTTCCTGCCGGTCGCCTTCGCCGACCATGACTGAGACATTGACCCGCACCAGCGGGCGGACGTCGCGATAGGTCTCGCCATCGCCGCGCACGACCTCCACCGCTTGCCAGGTCGCGCTGAGGCTGACCGAAACCTGACGTACGCGCGAGTCCTTGGCGCGGGTGTAAGCGTCAATGGATTCAAGAAGCCGCGCCTTGGCCTCGAACGCTGGATCGCCGAGCGGGCTATCCTCACCGTAGAGCTTCACGTTGGTGCGTGCAGGGGGGCCGGCATAGTGGCCGGAATAGCCGCCCTTGACTGCGCGCACGGTATCGGCGGCGCGCGCAATTGCGGCTTCGGACACGTCGGAGGCATGCGCATAGCCGACCGCCTCGTCCTTGACGGCGCGCAGCCCGAAGCCTTGCGAAGTGTCGTAGGTCGCCTGCTTCAAGCGGCCGTTGTCGAAGACGAGCATTTCGGCCTGGCGATATTCGAGGAAAAGTTCGCCATCGTCGGCGCCTTCGAGGCCACGCGAGATGATCTTGGCGAGGCGCGGCCGATCGAGCCCGGCGCGGTCGACGAGCGATGAAATCGGGTCCATGACGGCGCTCCTCGTTGCGGCTTTCCGTTAAAGATAGGTGGCGACGGGCCGATCCGCGAGCGGGATCGCCTCAAAATCATGCTTTTCGCCACGGCCGGGACGTAAGATCAATCCTCACGCCCGAAACCGCGAAATTTGCGGCGTCTCCGCAGGTCCGACAGGATCACCTGTGCCGCGTTGTGACCGGGCGCGCCGCTGACGCCGCCGCCGGGATGGGCGCCGGCGCCGCAGTGATAGAGCCCGGCGACGGGACCGCGATAGTCGGCGTATCCGAGCATTGGGCGCGCCGAGAACAGTTGATCGAGCGTCATCGCGCCGTGGAAAATGTCGCCGCCGAGGAGGCCGAACTCGCGTTCGAGGTCGAGCGGGCTCAGCACCTGGCGACCGACCACGCTGGCGGCGAAGCCCGGCGCGTACCGCTCAACCGTCGCGGTCATCAGGTCGGCGACCGCGTCGCGACAGTCGTCCCACGACTTGCCGTCCGGCAATTGCGGCGCGACGTGCTGGCAGAACAGGCTTGCAACATGCGCGCCCGGCGGCGCCAGGCTGTCGTCGAGCGTGGAGGGGATCAGCATCTCGATGATCGGCTCGCGGCTGAAGCCGAAATTGCGGGCGTCGTGATAGGCGCGGTCCATGTAGTCGAGGCTCGGCGCCAGGATGATCCCCGAAGTGAGGTGATCTCCGGCCTCGGGCAACGCCGCAAATTGCGGCAGCCTCGACAGCGCGACGTTCATGCGGAACGTCCCCGATCCGCAACGCCATCGCTGCATGCGTTCGCGGAACGCTGCGGGCAGGGCATCCGCCGGTATCATCCGCGTATAGAGCAGCTTCGGATTCACACCCGCTGCGACGACATCGGCGCGCAGCATTCGCCCGTCCTCGAAAGCGACGCCGGCGACGCGGTCACGCGCGATGATAATCTCGCGCACCGGCGCCGCAGTCTCGATCTCGACTCCACAAGCGGCGGCCGCCTTCACCATCGCGGTGCTGATCGCTCCCATGCCGCCGATGGCGTGGCCCCAGACGCGCTTCTTGCCGTTTACCTCGCCGATGGTGTGATGCAGCATCACGTAGGCGCTGCCTGGCGTGTAGGGGCTCGCGTAGTTGCCGACCACGGCGTCGAAACCAAACAGTGCTTTCACCAGTTCGCCTTCGAACCAGCCTTC
>JBEKSB010000072.1:0-17304 GCA_049517455.1 Xanthobacteraceae bacterium | reverse complement strand
AGCATCGACGACGCCGAGACTTGCGACCCATTTGTTAAAATCAATCTGCGCTTGTGACTGCTCCTTTCCCAGCATGGCTTCGCGCCACGTAAAAGGGTGCGCCGTGAGGCGTGCGATCGTGGGTGCCAGATCATGCCTGACATAGTCGTTCTTTTGATATTGAAGCAGCCATTCAATCGGCCAGGTATTGAAGAAGAACTCCCAGGTGCGACCGACGGGCATCTCGCGAGACTCGCCGCAGGAAACGGCAAGATATCCGGCGCGGGAGATCCAGTTTGCGAATGCCGCGCCGACATCACGTGAAGAATTATGGTTGGGGAGACCTTCGATGAAGGCCGCTGCGTCGGTCAAATTCATTGCGTGCCCCACCCTTATACGAATTGCGTTCGCATGAGACATATTACGGTGCAAATCGGCTCGACCAGCGAGCCATCGGCGAACCGCAAAAATCCAAACCCCTCCAATTGGAGAGGTGCGCAAATTTGTCGTGTCCTCTAAGCGATATACGGGCAGGACAGATGGTCTGACAGCCTGGAGCGTTACGTCAACGGCGCGGCGTTCGGCCGACGCTTCCGGTTGTTCCCCAACCATGCAAAACGGCAACCCGCGACGGCGCAACGCTCCAGTGCTCACGATGTATCTGACAAAAATTGAAGCACAAAAACATCTCCAGCACTACCCGAAACGGTAGGGACGCGTCGCTATCGAGGCCGTTAGCTTCCCAAGTTTCGCGCACGCTGGATGTGAGTTCCTTTCATACAGACGGTTTCATTAGATCACAGGAGCATGACATGCCGATGAGAGGCGAACTTGCGGTGTCTGCAGCGCGGTTGAATGGTGGCCCGGCGGCGGACCCGGGTCTGTTTGCCGTCGTTGTTTTTTGTCTTACCGGGTTAGCGGTTACTATGTATTTCGCCGTCACCGCTACGCCCCTCGATCAAATTCCTCTGCTCATCGAGCAAGCCAATTTGTGGTAACGCGATGCGTAACCCCGAATGCGCCGTAGCGGCAGGTTCAGCACCGCCGTCCGGCAGCCGCCGTCCGAAGGCCGGGCCGGATCGACATGTGACATGTCTGCTATGGGCAGATACTGTTGAAAAACTAAAAAAGGGGGGTGGCGATAAAATTTCGCCGCGCTCCCGTTGAACACGGCAGTTGGCACTCAATGCCTTGTAGTGAGTTTACGAGTCCTGCCGGTTGGAAATGGGACTGCTCATGTGTCCCCCCATATAATTTCCGGACGAACGCACCAGCGCCTCTGGAAAATTTTGCACATTTGAAAAAATCGACTTTTTCAACAGTATCGGCGCCAAAGACATTGACCTGCCGCTGCTCACGAATCTCGATTTATGAGATTCGCGTCGTAGAGCTTTTGGTGGAGCATGATCTTTTCGGAATACCGGTTCCACTTTTCCGGATCATGCTCTAGTTCACAGCGAACACGACAGCGCGTAACCGGCCACCATCGGCAATCGGCTGCGCGCGCCGTAGGCGGCAATCGCCTCGCCCGGCTCGGCGCGTCGGCGCATCCGCGTCTGCGGCGCCTGTGTGATTGTGGCGATCAGCTGCGCGAGGAAGTCCGCCCGTGGCCGGCTGCTGCCATGCTCGGTCGGCGCATCGTGATCGCTTGGCGAGACCTGGACCAGGGCGGTGCTGCTCACTTGGTGGCCCTTCCTGTGCCGAAATGGGACGCCCGCCATTTCAAAGTGGGGCGCCCACCGCTTTCCGGGCTCTAGATCGCAAACGCCGTGCCGCTCCCTCCGGTTGCACGAATTCGGCCTTAAGATTTCCGATTTCTTTAAGTTCCTCCGGTACTTTGGCGCTAAACCGGCCATCTGCTTTCGCCCTTATGCCGACTGCAGCAACGTCAACGAGGCGACGGTGAGCGATAACGGGCCGCACGATCCAAACTCCATCGGTCGACCCAATCGGGCGGGCGTCGCAAGCGGAAGCTTTGCCGCAGCGCGAGCCCCCGCCAGATTGGACGCGACCGAAATTCTCGCCTCGGTCGGCGAAGCGCTTTACCGCTGGGATATCGAGAGCGACGTCCTGATCTGGAGCGCGAATGCCGGCGACGTTCTGCTTGTCCGTGACCCCGCGGCCATCTCGACCGGCCACGCCTACGCCCATTTCCTCGAGCCGGACAACGCGCAGGCTCGCTTCGACGCGGTCATCCGATCCGACCGGCGCGACGAAGGGGGCGGTGTCGTTTATCGAATTCAATACCGTATCCGCCCCGATCCTGGCTCGGAAATGAGGCTTTGGATCGAGGATACCGGCTGTTGGTTTGCCGGGCCTGACGGCAAGCCGTCACGCGCGCATGGTGTCGTGCGCGTCATCAACGAGCGCCATGAACGCGAAAGCCGGCTCAGCTATCTCGCCCGCTTCGACGATCTCACCGGCGAGCTCAACCGGCATCATCTCACCGAGGTCCTTGGGCAGACTCTCGACGAGGCGATACGATTCCGCTCCTCGTGCGGTTTCCTGCTGGTCGCTATAGACGATTTGGCGCGCATCAACGAGTCCTACGGATTCGACATCGCCGACCAGGTGATCAGCGCGGTCGGCAAGCGCGTCCGCAGCTTGATGCGAGGCAAGGACACACTGGGCCGCTATTCGGGCAATAAATTCGGCCTCGTGCTCAAGGACTGCACGCCGGACGACATGGCAATCGCCGCCGAGCGCATGCTTACCGGGGTGCGTGACGAGTTGGTGCCGACCAGCGCGGGGCCGGTCGCGGTGACGGTCACCATCGGCGGGGTGACGGCTCCACGCCACGCCCGCAACGTAACGGAAGTGCTCGCTCGCGCCCAGGAAACGCTCGATACCGCGAAGGGCAAACGCCGCGGTTCATTCCTCGCCTACCGGCCCAACATCGAGCGCGAGGCACAACGCCGCGAGAACGTGAAGGCGACCGACGAGATTGTCGCGGCGCTCAATGAGCGGCGCGTTTTTCTTGCCTGCGAGACCGTGGCGGCGGCAACCGATCGGCGCCCGGCTTTCTATGAATGCCTGATGCGCGTCCGCCGCAGCGACGGAAGCCTGCTCGGAGCGAACGACGTGGTCCCGGTCGCCGAACGCCTTGGACTCGTGCGCTTGCTCGACCACCGCGTTCTCGAACTTGTGGTCGATGAACTGGTCGGCGCCCCCGCATTGCGGGCGAGCGTCAATGTCTCGCCCGGCTCGACGACCGATCCCGACTGGTGGGCTGGTTTGGGCTCGCTGCTTCGCGCGCATAGCGGGGTAGCGGAACGCCTCATCATCGAAATTACCGAGAGCGCCGCGATCCACGACATCGACGAAACACGCGGCTTCGTGGCTCGGGTGAAAGATCTCGGCTGTCGTATCGCCATCGACGATTTCGGCGCCGGCTACACCTCATTTCGCAACCTGCGCAAACTCGGCGTGGATATCGTCAAGATCGACGGCGCTTTCGTGCAGAATATGATGCGTTCGGAAGACGATCGCGCCTTCGTGCACACGCTCATCGACCTCGGCAAACGGCTGAAATTGGCCACGGTCGCCGAGTGGGTCCAGGACGAAAACGCCGCGAAAATGTTGGAGGCGTGGGGCTGCGATTACCTGCAAGGCGCGCTGGTCGGTCTCGCTTCGACCGAGCGGCCATGGCTGACCGCTCGCGAGCAGGTCATTTGACCTATTGTTTGCCTTCGCCGCCGCCGGTGTTGCTTTGAGATAGACGATCGACCTTTCTCTGCATTTCATCGAGCTGACGCTTGAGATTGTCGATGTCGCCTACCTTGGGCGGCGTATTACTCGCTTCCACCTCGGCCGCGCCATCCTGGGTTTCGCGCCGGGCAAACGGTGCAAACATGGTGAAGGCGCGCTCGAACATTTCCATGTTCCGCCGCACGTGGTCTTCGAGCGAAGTGAATGCGCCTACCCCGAATGCTTGCGCCATTTGGTTGCGAAATTTTTCCTGCTCGCGCGTCAGCGATTCGATGGAGACTTCAAGATAGCGCGGCACCAGCATCTGCATGCTGTCGCCATAGAAACGAATAAGCTTCCGCAGAAACGCGATCGGCAGCAGGTTCTGGCCTTCTTTGTTTTCCTGCTCGAAAATGATTTGGGTGAGAACCGAGCGAGTAATGTCTTCGCCGGTCTTGGCGTCATAGACGACAAAATCCTCGCCGATCTTGACCATGGAGGCGAGGTCTTCGAGCGTGACGTATGTGCTCGTACCGGTATTGTAGAGCCGCCGGTTGGCGTACTTTTTGATCGTGACCGGTTCTTCGGTCTTGGTTTTGGTCTCGGTCTTGGTCATGGTCTCGGACATGAGGCGGGGACCGTGCGGTTTTCGCCCTCAAAATAGGCGGTTTCTCGGGGCTCGGCTACCGTTTTGTGAGAGGCATTTGGCAAAGCCCGGCCAGACGTTGGGCCGCTCGATACCTTGGGGGCGCCCAGGGCATGCCAGCGATGCGACTTCCTTCCGTCTTGTCGGCAGGCCGTCGCGTCCTTATGACATATATTAATGAGACCTCCGGCAATCCCGCTTTAGTAAGCCTCCGACCTCGAAAGGACCTCCCATGAAGGACGATATCGTCATTGTCGGCGCGACACGGACGCCAGTCGGCGCATTCAATGGGGCGTTCGCAACAATACCCGCCCATGAACTCGGCAAGGTCGCGATAAAGGCGGCTATTGAGCAGGCTGGCGTTGAGGCGTCGCGTGTGTCCGAGGTGATCATGGGGCAGATTCTCACGGCGGGGCAGGGTCAGAACCCGGCCCGCCAGGCCTCGATCGCGGCTGGCCTCCCCGTCGAAGTGCCGGCATGGGGCGTCAATCAGCTCTGCGGCTCGGGACTGCGCGCGGTAGCGCTCGGCTATCAGGGCATCGTCAATGGCGATTCCGAGATCGCGGTCGTCGGCGGCCAGGAGTCGATGAGTGTTGCCCCGCACTGCGCCTATTTGCGCGGCGGCGTGAAGATGGGCAACTTCGAGATGGTCGACACCATGATCAAGGATGGCCTGTGGGATGCCTTCAACGGCTATCACATGGGTAACACGGCGGAAAACGTCGCGCGCCAATGGCAGATCACCCGTCAGCAGCAAGATGAATTCGCTGTGGCTTCACAGAAGAAGGCGGAAGCGGCGCAAAAAGCCGGCAAGTTCAAAGACGAGATCACACCGGTGACCGTCAAGAACCGCAAGGGCGACATCATTGTCGATACCGACGAATATCCCAAGCACGGCACCACGCTCGAATCGATCAGCAAACTGCGGCCGGCCTTCGACAAGGAAGGCACAGTCACCGCAGCCACCGCTTCGGGCATCAATGACGGCGCGGCCGCCATGGTGCTGATGAAGGCGAGCGAAGCGGCCAAGCTCGGCAAGACGCCGCTGGCACGCATCGTGTCGTGGGCTCAAGCAGGCGTCGATCCGAAAATCATGGGTTCCGGCCCGATCCCGGCATCACGTGCCGCGCTCAAGAAAGCCGGCTGGAGCGTGGCCGATCTGGATCTGATCGAGGCCAACGAGGCGTTTGCCGCGCAAGCCTGCGCCGTCAACAAGGACCTTGGCTGGGACACCGGCAAGGTCAACGTCAACGGCGGTGCGATCGCGATCGGCCATCCGATCGGCGCATCGGGTGCGCGCGTGCTGGTAACGCTGCTTTACGAGATGCAGAAGCGCAACGCGAAAAAGGGTCTGGCGACCCTCTGCATCGGCGGCGGCATGGGCATCGCCATGTGCGTGGAGCGGTGAACCAGCAAAAACGCACTCCATTGACGTAGTTCATGGCCGGGCATAGCCGTTCGAAGAACGGCGTCGCTTCGCTCGCCTTTGTCCCGGCCATGCTTGTCTTTAAGCTGCTTGGAAAGCTAAGGGAGACCCGGAACGAGCCCGGGCGCGACCCGAAGTCGTAGGGAGGATATCATGCCACGCGTCGCACTGGTGACGGGGGGAACACGGGGTATCGGCGCGGCGATCGCCAAGGCGCTCAAGGCGGCCGGCTACAACGTAGCGGCCGTTTATCACGGCAACGATGAGGCGGCACAAAAATTCAAGGCCGAGACCGGCATCGCCGTCTATAAGTGGGACGTTTCTTCGTTCGAAGCATGCGCCGCCGGCGTGAAGCGGGTCGAGGCCGAACTCGGCCCGATCGATGTGCTCGTCAACAACGCCGGCATTACCCGCGACGCCCAGCTTCACCGCATGAAGCCGGAACAGTGGACGGAAGTGATCAACACCAATCTCGGCTCGCTGTTCAACATGTGCCGGCAGGTGATCGAGGGCATGCGTGCGCGCAAGTTCGGCCGCATCATCAATATTTCTTCCATCAATGGCCAGAAGGGCCAGTTCGGCCAAACCAACTATTCCGCCTCCAAGGCCGGCGAGATCGGCTTTACCAAAGCGCTGGCGCAGGAAGGCGCGCGCGTCGGCATCACCGTCAACGCGATTTGTCCCGGATACATCAATACCGAGATGGTGCAAGCGGTACCGAAAGACGTGCTGGAAAAGAGTATCCTGCCGACGATTCCGATCGGGCGGCTGGGCGAGCCCGAGGAGATCGCGCGGTGCGTGGTGTTCCTGGCTGCCGACGATGCCGGCCTCATTACCGGCTCGACGCTGACCGCGAATGGCGGGCAATATATTACCTGAGCGTCATTGCGAGCGAAGCGAAGCAATCCAGACGCCGCGGTTATGGATTGCTTCGTCGCTTCGCTCCTCGCAATGACGCGGCGCTATCCCGGCTCCCACCCCTTCGGCGCCAGTTCAAACCGCGAAAATTCGAAGCCAGGCGCAACGGTGCAGCCGACCAGCGTCCAATCGTCGAGCGTTTTTGCTGCCTGCCAGGCGTGAGCGGGAACGACCGCCTGCGGCCTTTCGCCGGCGGCAAGATCGCTCCCGAGCGTCACCCGCTCGCGTTTTCCGCGTCCCGAAGAAATATCGAGATCGAGCGGCCCGCCGGCATACCAGTGCCAGATTTCCGCTGCGTCGACCCGATGCCAGTGCGAGCGCTCGCCGCGCGCCAGCAAAAAGAAGATCGCCGTCGACGCCGCGCGGACGACCGCGAAAGGTCTCGCGGAAATGGCCGCCCTCCGGATGCGGCTTGAGATCGAGCAGCCGGATCACGTCGTCAGCGGTGAGTGCGGCCGTCAAAATTTGTTTTTGCGCTCGCGGATTTCCGCGAACACTTTCCAGGCCGGGCTGCCGGCAAGACCGACCGACTTTGCCACCTCCGGCACATCGGCGCGCAAGAACGGATTGTCCGATTTCTCCGCGCCGATCGTTGCCGGAATGGTCGGTTTTCCCGCAGCCAACAGCCGCGCCACCTCCTCGGCGCGCGCGGCAAGCGCTTTGTTGTTCGGCTCGATGGTTTTGGCGAAGCGAATATTGGCCGCGGTATATTCGTGACCGCAATACAACTGCGTGTCATCGGGCAAGCTGCGCAATTTGAGCAGCGATTGCCACATCATTTCCGGATTGCCTTCGATGACACGGCCGCAGCCGATCGAAAACAGCGTATCCCCGACAAAGGCGAGTTTTTCCTTCGGGAAGAAATACGAGATGTGGCCGGCGGTGTGGCCCGGTGTTTCAATGACGCGCCCTTCGAGCGCGCCGATGCGCACAGTGTCGCCTTCGCCAACCGTTTCATCCACCTGCGCGATGCGCTGTGCTTCGTTCCGCGGCGCGACGACGCGGCATTTGTAATGAGTTTTGAGCGCGCCAATGCCGGCGGTGTGATCGCCATGGTGATGGGTGACGAGAATATCGGTCAACCGCCAGCCTGTCTTTGCCACCGCGTCCTCGACCGCCTTGGCCTCCGGTGCATCGATGGCCGCGGTCGCGCCGCTTTCCGGATCGTGCAGGAGCACGCCGAAATTGTCCGTCAGACAAGGGAACAGATAGGTCTGCGCAGGCATGTTTTTCTCGATCCTTTGGTAGCCAGATCATCCGCCTTCACGGGGAACGGCGCAACAACGTAGGGTTAACGCGATAGCGCCACGGAACGATAACCCAATCCATGCTATTTTGCCGCCATGGACGTCGTCGACCTGCGCAATTTCTACGCTCAGCGGCTTGGCATTGTGGCCCGGCGCTTCATCGGCCGCGGCATTCGCGCGCGCTGGAGCGATACGACGTCCTTGCGCGTGCTCGGGATTGGCTACGCCACGCCCTATCTCGGGCTGTTTCGCGAGGAGGCGGAGCGTTGTCTCGCCTTGATGCCGGCGCCTCAAGGGGTCGTGCGCTGGCCGTCATCGAAGCCCGCGCTTGCCGCACTCGTCGAGGAGGACGACTTGCCGCTGACCGACGCAGCGGTCGATCGCGTATTGCTGGTGCATGCGCTGGAAAATTCGACCGACCCGGTCGGGCTGTTGCGGGAGGTATGGCGTGTGCTGGCCGGCGGCGGGCGATTGCTCGCGGTCGTGCCGAACCGGCGCGGATTGTGGGCGCGAATGGACACGACGCCGTTCGGCCACGGCTGGCCGTATTCACGTTCGCAGATCACCCACCTTTTGCGCGAAACCTGGTTCACCCCGACCGGCTGGGGCGAGGCGCTCTACGTGCCGCCGATCGCACGTGGCTGGTTTCTGCGTTCTGCCGTGGCTTGGGAGCGTGCGGGCTCGACGATCTCGGCCCCCTTTGCCGGCGTTCATATTGTCGAAGCGACGAAGCAGGTTTACCGCGCGGTCCCGACCCGGCGCGAGCGGCGGCGCCTCGTGCCAGCCCTCCAGCCGGTGCTGGCGCCTTCGCCGGGAGCTGCGTCACTCACTCAATTCGACGATCACCAAGAGGACTTATAAGCCTACCGGGATCTCATCCCGGCCACGGCTCCGCCGTCACCGCTGCAGCGTCGACACCGACAAGCTCGACCAGACTGTCGAGGCGTTCGCGCTCCAGCGCGGCGATCAGCGCGGTCTTGATCTCGGCGACAAGCCCCAGGCCGCGGAACACCAAAGCCGAGTAAAGCTGGATCAGGCTTGCGCCGGCGCGGAATTTGGCGAGAGCGGCGCCGCCGGAATCGATACCGCCGGCGCCGATCAGCGGAAAAACACCCTCAACACGCACGTAGGTTTCGGCCAGCATCCGGGTCGCCAGCGAAAACAGCGGGCGGCCCGATAAGCCGCCCGCCTCTTTGGCCCGCTTGGTGTCGCGCAAGCTAAGCGGCCGCGCGAGCGTGGTATTGCCGACGATCATGCCATCGACCCGGCGCGAGCGGGCGATGCCGACGACATCGTCGAGATCGCCGAGCGAAAGATCGGGTGCGATCTTCAAGAGCACCGGCGTCGGACCCGCTTTCTGCGCCACGCGCTCGCGCGCATCAATCACGCGGGCAAGAAGATCGTCGAGCGCAGTGGCCTGCTGCAGAGCGCGAAGGCCCGGCGTGTTGGGAGAAGAGACGTTGACCGTGACGTAGCTAGCCACCGAAGCGAAGCGCTCGATTAAGTGCACATAATCGGCGACGCGATCGGGAGCATCCTTGTTTGCTCCGACATTGATGCCGACGATGCCGCCCGCATTGGCGCGCGCGGCGAGGCGCTTGAGAACGGCGTCGGCGCCTTGCGAATTAAAGCCGAGCCGGTTGATGACACCGCCGTCGGCCTCCAGACGGAAGACCCGCGGGCGCGGGTTGCCACGTTGCGGCAGCGGCGTGATGGTGCCGACTTCGACAAAGCCGAAGCCCAAGCGCAACAGCACGTCCGGCACCTCGGCGTTCTTGTCAAACCCCGCCGCCATCCCGACCGGGTTGGGAAAATTGAGCCCGAAGGCGCGCATTGCGAGCCGCTGGTCGTCGCGAACGGCCCGAAGCGGCGGCGCGAATTTCAGCATCCGCAGCGTGAGCCCATGAGCGTCTTCCGGATCGAGCGCGTGGAGGAGCGGCCGCACCAGACGCTCGAACGGGCCGATCACGAATCGAGCTCCGGAATGGGCCGTCGGCCATCGACCTCGTGGGGCAGCTTTCGCGCCCATTGCACCGCCGAGAGCGGCAGCGGGGCATAGAGATGGGGAAAAAGATCGCCGCCCCGCGAAGTTTCCCACTTCAACTGCGCGCCGAGCGCATCGGCATCGACGGCGACCAAAATCAAGTCCGACACCCCGGCAAAATGCTTAGCGGCGGTCCCGGCAAACTGGGCGGCCGTGGAGAAATGGATGAAGCCATCGCGCAGATCGACTGGCGCTCCGAAAAACCGCCGTTCGGCTTCGGCCTTACGCCACAAAGCTTGGTCGCAGATCTTGTAGATCGTGGTCACACCCGTGTCCTGCGTGCGCGCGACCCTATCGGCGCGAAATCGCCAGTTCAAGGCGGCGAATTTCGGCGTCGGCATTGCCATGGTTCCGTTCAGGAGCCCTCCGCCTCGCTCGGGCCTTGAGCGCGCAGGCAATAATTCCTATCATCGCGCAGGCATTTAGGGGGCATTGATGCTTACCCACGCGCAGGTCTGGTCGGCCATCGATCGCCTGGCGGCCCGGGCCGGCCTCTCGGCTTCGGGGCTTGCAAGGCGCGCGGGTCTCGATCCGACCACATTCAACAAATCGAAGCGCATCACGGCGGAGGGTCGTGCGCGGTGGCCCTCGACCGAGTCGATCGCCAAAGCGCTTGCCACAACCAGCACGCCGATCGATGTGTTCGTCGGCCTGATCAATTCTGCTGACGCGTCGGCGACCCGGCCAGTACCGCTGCTCGGCTTTGCCGAGGCCGGCAGCGGCGGCTATTTCGACGATGGCGGCTTCCCGGCCGGCGAAGGCTGGGACGCGATCGCCTTTCCGGCGGTCAGCGATGAACACGCCTATGCATTGGAAGTGTCCGGCCAGTCCATGGAGCCGGCCTACCGCGACGGCGACGTGATCCTGGTTTCGCCCTCCGCTCCCATCCGCCGCGGCGACCGCGTCGTGGTCAAAACCAAGAGCGGCGAGGTGATGGCGAAGGAGCTCAAGCGCCGGACCGCAAAGTCGATCGAGCTGCGCTCGCTCAACACCGAGCACGCCGACCGCACCATCGCCGCCGCCGACGTGCTGTGGATCGCGCGGATCCTGTGGGCTAGTCAGTAACAGCGAGCCGCGAATATCGTCATTGCGAGGAGCGAAGCGACGAAGCAATCCAGAATTTCGCCGCTGACTGGATTGCCTCGCGGAGTTTATCATCGGGCCGGCCACTTCGGGCCGGACCCGTTGGCTCGCACCTCAGGGTGACGGTGAACAGAATGGATCAAGCCGAGCGTGCCAGTGCACCGTCGATCATGTCGATGGTGTTTTGAATGCCGTAGACGGCGACGAAGGAGCCGAAGCGCGGGCCCTTCTCCTGGCCGAGCAGCACCTGATAGAGCATGTTGAACCAGTCGAGCGAGACGCCGGGCTTGCCGTCTTTGGCTTTTTTCTTTTGGTCGAGAAACGGCTCGCGGCGGCCGACTTCGTAGACCACGTCCTGGATCGCTTGCGCGGATGCATCCGCCGGCAGCTGCGACAGCGCATCGCGCAAGTCGATCAGAGCCGCGCGTTCGGCCGGAACCGGCTCGTGGAATTTCTTCGCCGGCAGCACGAAGTCGCGGAAATAGTGGATGGCGTAATCGACCAGCGCCGCAAGGTGCGGATGCGTGGTCTTGGTGATGCCCGGCCGGTAGCGGCCGATGAAGCCCCAAAGGGTTTCGGCGTTCTCGGCATTCGACGCAGTGACCAAGGAGAGAAGCATCGCGAATGTCACCGGATTGTCCGCTTTCGGCGGCGCGCCAGAGTGAATGTGCCACACCGGATTCGCCAGCCGCTCCCTCGGGGCCTGCCGTTCATACGCTTCCAGGAATTGCTGATACTCGTCGACATGGCGCGGGATGACGTCGAAATAGAGCCGCTTCGCGGCTTTGGGCTCGCGGTACATGAAGAGCGACAGGCTCTCCGGTGAGGCATAGCGAAGCCACTCCTCGATGGTTAAGCCGTTGCCCTTCGACTTCGAGATTTTTTGGCCATTCTCGTCGAGAAAAAGCTCGTAATTGAATCCTTCGGGCGGCGCGCCGCCAAGCGCGCGGCAGATTTCGCTCGACAGCTTGACGGAATCGATGAGGTCCTTACCGGCCATTTCGTAGTCGACGCCGAGCGCGACCCAGCGCATCGCCCAGTCCGGCTTCCACTGCAATTTGCAGCGCCCGCCGGTGACGAGCGTCGTCACGCGCCCGGCCGTATCGGGATCCTCATAGGTGATCGTTCCCGCTTTGGCGTCGTGAGCGACCACGGGCACCTGCAACACAGCGCCCGTTCGTTCCGAGATCGGCAGGAACGGCGAATAGGATTGCGCCCGCTCCTCGCGCAGCGACGGCAGCATGATCGTCATCACCGCTTCGAAGCGATCGAGCACATTGAGGAGCGCTGCGTCGAAACGGCCCGACTTGTAGCATTGCGTCGAGGACAGAAATTCGTAGTCGAAACCGAAATGATCGAGGAAGGCGCGCAGCCGCGCGTTGTTGTGCTCGCCGAAGCTGTTGTGCGTGCCAAAGGGGTCGGGCACCTGCGTGAGCGGTTGGCCAAGGTGCTTTTCGAGCAAGTCCTTGTTCGGCACGTTGTCGGGGACTTTGCGAAGTCCATCCATGTCATCGGAGAAGGCGATCAGACGCGTCTTGATCTTGTCGTCGGTGAGCACGCGGAAAGCGTGGCGCACCATCGTTGTGCGCGCGACCTCGCCGAACGTTCCGATATGCGGCAGGCCGGACGGTCCATAGCCGGTCTCGAAAATCACTTCATCTTTCGGCTTTCGCTTCAGCCGCGCGACGATCTTGCGCGCCTCCTCGAACGGCCAGGCGTGCGACTGCTCGGCAAGTTCGCGCAAGTTTGCTGGATTTTCAATGGCCACGGCCGTCATCATTTAAGTCCATAGACCGTAATCGGTGCTCATGAAATCAAAATGGACTGAGCGGGAAATAGCGCAGCCATAGGTCGGTAAAGCTTCCCTTCTCCCACAGCTGGAAAAGCGCCCAATTCAACGCCAACCGCAGTAGATCGTTGCCGCGCTTGACTGCGATCCCGACGCCTTCGCCGAAAAACCGGCTCTCCAGAAATGGTCCGCCGCGGAAGGCGCAGCAGCCTTCCGAATCGGTGCCGTTGAGCCAGAATGCCAGCGCGATGCCATCGCCGAACAGAAGATCGACATCCTTGTGGCGCAACGCATCGCGGGCCGCCTCGGCATTGGGATAGGGCCGCACTTCGGCCTCGGTGAACATCGCGTTGAGGTAGGCCTCATGCGCGGTGCCGGAAATCACGGCAATCTTCTTTCCTTCGAGGCGCTCCGGCAGCACGTCGGCGATCGGGCTGTCGACGCGCGCCACAAACCGCGCCGGCGTGCGGTAGTACGGGTCGGTGAAATCGGCATGGCGGCGCGTCTCCGCAGTGGGCGCGATCGAGGCGATCACGGCGTCGCCGCGATTGTCGTTGAGCGCATCGAGCAGCGTGCCGAACGGGCGCGCCTGGATGGTGCAGCTGATCTTGATCTCATCGCAAATGAGGCGGGCGAGATCGACGTTGAAGCCGGCCGGATTGCCATCCGGCCTGGCATAGTCGAACGGCGGATAGTCCATATCGGTGAGAAATCGGATGGTCTGGATGCGCGAGAGATCGGGCCGCTCGGGCCGGCGGCGCGGGTCCCAAAAACCCGGAACCACAACGGCGCGGGGCTGCGAGACACTCTCGCCGGCCGCTGCGGCCTGCCGCTCGCCAGCCATGACCGAAACGATCGCACAGACCAGACACGCGATCGGCCATAACAAACGCGCAGACGGACGGTGGCTGTCGTCGAATCCCATCATGGCATGTGGCGTCAATCGCGATCCCGGCCTTGTGCGGCCCGGCCCGCTTAGCGGGAACACGGGAAAATGTCGAGACGAGGCCGCCCCCGTGGGGCGTTTGACCGCTCACTTAGCCCGATGCTACCAAGCGTTTCAGCACTTTCTTTTGCTGCGGTTCGGAGCGGACACCTTCGGCCATGAAATTACCGCCCTTCGAATACGCCCGCCCAACCAGCATTGCCGAAGCGGTCGCGCTCTTGGCCTCCCACGGCGGCGAGGCGAAACCGCTGGCCGGCGGCCAGAGCCTCGTGCCGATGCTGGCATTCCGCATTGCCGCGCCCTCCCTCATCGTCGACCTGGGCAAGCTTACGGAACTGCGCCAGATCAAGATATCCGGCGGCGGCGTCACACTCGGCGCCATGGTGCGCTGGTGCGACATCCTCAACCACGAACCGCTGCGCACGGCGCACCCGCTCCTGGTCGCAGCCATCGAGCACGTGGCGCATTATCAGATCCGTAATCGCGGCACGGTCGGCGGCAGCATCGCGCATGCCGATCCCGCGGCCGAGATGCCGTGCATCGCCGTAACCTGCGAGGCCGAAATTGCCGTCGTCGGCGAATCCGGAACGCGCGTGATCGCCGCGGCAGAGTTCTTCCTCGGCCCGCTGATGACGGCGCTCAAGCCCGACGAGATCATCACCGAAATCCGCCTGCCGGCATGGCCGTCGCCCCGTCGTTTCGGTTTTGCCGAATTCGCCCGCCGTCAGGGTGACTTCGCCCTGGCCGGAACCGCTTTGTTTTATGATCAGGACAATGGCGGAAAAGCGCGCGACGCCCATGTCGGCGTCATCGGCGCCGCCGACCGGCCGCTGCGCCTTGCTGCCGTCGAAGACGCTCTCAACGGCAATGAGATAAACGCCAAGACAATTGCAGCCAGTGCTGCCGCCGCCCGTGCTGCCGTCGATCCGCCGGACGACATTCACGCCAGCGGCGCCTACCGCCGCGCCCTCATCGGCACGATGATCGAACGCGCGCTCAACAAATGATCTAAAGCGCGGCCTGATTTCACTTCAATCGCTTCGCCGCCTCTTCGACCAGACTAAGGTCGGAATGGGTACGGACATCGAAGCTCGCGTTGACGAAGCCGAGCTCCTTCGTCATGTCCACATTGCGCTGTAAAGCATCGAGATGCGGCAGCAGAAATGGATCGCGGTAATAGTCGCTCTTGGTGAAGACCCAATCGAAGCGATCGGCCGGCTGCTTGGTAACCCGCGCGGCGATTGCGACGACGGCATCGTGATTTTGCGGGTCCAGAAACCAGCGAACGATGCGCAGCGAATCCTCCAGATAGTCGACGAGCGCGGCGCGATGCGCCTCGATGAACGGCTTGCGCGCGGTCAGCATAATGAACTGCGAAATGCCGATCGCGTCCTTGCTGGTGAAGAGGGAACGCGCGATCTTCTTAAGTTCGGGGTCTAGCGAAAACGGCAATACCGCCGATATCAAATCGACCTTCTTTTCCGCCAGCATGGCGCGCATGGCGGGGAACGGTGTCTCGATGATCGTATAGTCGCGGTTGCTCTCCAGGCCGTGCTTGCGCAGCATGGCGCGCATGGCCACGTCGACGGCACTCCCGGCGGAGTTGGTGGCAACGATCTTGCCTTTCAGGTCTTCTATTTTCTTGATCGGACCGTCCGCGAGCACGTCGAACTCATTGGAATAATAGCCATCGATCCCGTCCAGGAAATCGTCGGCAATCACCCTGATGTCGTCCATGCCGGCGTTCTCGATTGCGATCGGCAGGGTCGAATAGGCCAGAGCGCCAATCTCCAGCTCATTGTTGGCGATTGCCGTGATCATCGGCGGAGTGCCGCGGTAGCGAACGGGTTCGAACACATATGACTTGCCGTAATTGCGGGCGAGATCCTTCTTTTCCAGCCAGATTGAAGCCAGATCGGAGAGCGGCGCCACCCAGGCCACCCGAAGCGTCACCGGCTCCGCTCGGGCAAATCCGGCGGTGAACGCCAGCAGGGCAATGGCCGCCAATCCTATTTTTACGCACATGGGCTTCTCCGCATTACCGATTTACAGCTTCGTCAAGCACACGTTATTTCAAGTTTAGCGATCAAGCTGCTAGCGGCATAGCGTCCAAAAAACGGGCGATCCGGCGTTGCCCTCTGGCCGGGGGCTGCACAAATACTTGCTAGCGCCCGATACTTGCTATCGCCCGAGTGGGGAGACAAATCATGGACCAGATTTACGTCAAACACCAACCCGCCGGCGCGGTGCGAGAGCCCCCTAAGCTGCCGGGTCAGGTGGTCCTGGTATTTCAAGGCGGCGGCGCGCTGGGCGCCTACCAGGGCGGCGTTTATCAGGCGTTGCACGAGGCCGGAATAGAGCCTGACTGGGTCGTCGGCACGTCGATCGGAGCAATCAACGGCGCCATTATTGCCGGCAACGATGTCAGTGCGCGGCTCGATCGCCTGCGCGAGTTCTGGGAACGGATAGAGCGCAAGCCGTTGTGGGGCGACACGCCGTGGAGCCAAATGGCCGGCAATGCCGCCGCCT
The DNA here is from genome assembly GCA_049517455.1 of Xanthobacteraceae bacterium. Taxonomy (GTDB): domain Bacteria; phylum Pseudomonadota; class Alphaproteobacteria; order Rhizobiales; family Xanthobacteraceae; genus BOG-931. Next base: position 1,010 of record JBEKSB010000072.1, on the reverse strand, counting down.
ACCTCACGACGATTTTCGGCGGTGTACCCGGTTACTTTATGCCGAACAGTGCCGTTGCCTGGGGCCTCAACGCATTGGTCGGCGTCGAGCAAGCAGCCTTCTACACAATCGATGACTTGCGTAAGACGGTTTCCGATGTCGTCGATTTCGAGCGCATCAAGACCAAGCATCCGCGCTTGACGGTTGGAGCGGTCAATGTGCGGACCGGCAAGATGAACTATTTCGACAGCCGCGAAGTCTCGGTCACCCTCGACCACGTCCTTGCCTCCGGCGCCGTGCCGCCCGGCTTCCCGGCCGTGCGTATCGATGGCGATGCTTATTGGGACGGAGGGCTCTATTCCAATACGCCCATCGAGGTGGTGTTCGACGACAATCCGCGGCGCGATTCCGTGGTGTTCTCTGTTCAGATCTTCCCGATCGCCGGACCGGAGCCGGAATCGGTCTGGCAGGTGCTGAGCCGGCAAAAGGACATTCAATTCGCCAGCCGCGCCGACAGTCACATTCCGCGTCAGGAGCATATCCACCAGCTCCGGCACATGGTGCGCGAACTGGTTCGCCTGATGCCGGAAAGCCTGCGCGAAACCCCGGAAGTCAAAGAGATGGCCGGCTATGGCTGCGGCACGCTCATGCACATCGTGCGTATCAACGCCACCCCCTCCGACCATGAGGACTATCTGCGCGATCTCGACTTCTCACGCAGCGGCATTCAGAGGCGCTGGCAGTCCGGCTATGCCGACACCAAGCGCACCCTGGAACGCCGGCCGTGGGAGACGACTATCGATCCGATGGTCGGGGTTGCGGTCCATGATTCCGACGCGCCGGATTCTCCCAGCAGCTTGGAAAAAGCTCGATGAGGAAACGTTAGCCGGATCAAGCGCGTTCTTCCGTCTCGTGATGCCACACCAGCAGCCGGCGACGGATCAACGTCATGGCCTTGATCAGCGCGTAGCCGACGATCGCGATCTCGACAATGCCGGCGAACACGCCGCGCGAATCGGCAAAGCGGGAAG
>JBEKSB010000071.1:0-17758 GCA_049517455.1 Xanthobacteraceae bacterium | reverse complement strand
TGTACGTATCGACGATACAACGGCGCATGAGCCCGATGCGCTGGTCTATTGCGGACCACGCCTTGCGCCTTCGTCACTTGAAGTGCCCAACCCCGTCATCGTCGCCGAGGTGCTCCCTCCGTCAACGCGGCACGTCGACGCGCAGATCAAGCTCGCGGGCTATTTCCGCCTCTCGAGCGTAGCGCACTATCTCGTCATCGATCCCGACAAGCCCCTGGTCATTCACCACGCCCGTAAGGACGACGATTCGATCCTGACGCGGATCGTAAGCGAGGGTACTATCATCCTCGACCCGCCGGGAATTGAACTTTCGATCGCTGATATCTATCCCGCGCCAGGCGCCTAGGCCCTCAGGCTAGCTTAGCCGCGTCGATCGAAAGCAATCACGGCAGCTTGTCGTAACCTTCGCCAAAGCCTTTCAGGCTCATCGGGAAGCCGATGCCTTCCTCGGGCGTCTGGAAAATAATGAAGGTTGAGGTCTGGCCGCTGCGCATTTGATCGATCAGCTTGTCGTCCATGACCACTTCGGCGACGCAGCCATTGGGCAGGCAGCGCACGAAGCCGGCGCGGCCGACGTCATTGTTGTCGATCTTCAGCCCGAGGCCGGAGGGCAGCAACACGCCGAGCGGCGCGACGACGCGCATCAGCCGGCTCTTCTGGTCGGACGTCTTCAGCACGATCACGGTTAGCCCGACATTGGGCCGGTCCTCCGCCGTCACGCTCTGCATCAGCGCGCATTGCTCGTTCTGCGCGCCGGGCGGCGTGTCGCAGCGGATTTGCCAATCGCCGTGGACCGAGCGGACCGCGCCCTGGGCCGCGGCTTGGCCGCCGAACGTCGAGGCGGCCGCGAGCAGGATGGCGGCGCCGCCGAGCGCCGAGGCCATCGGCCGCAGCATCCGCCCGACATCGAAAATGGCCATGATCGCTTCCTCTGACCAGCCGGCTCTGTGCCCGCCGCAACGCCGCCCGCAGGTCTTGCGGCACGAATCACCTTCCTGCAGGCCGGTCGCCGCGCGAGCCTGCCTACATGGTGAGCCTACGGTGTCAAGATCGGATGAAAACCAAGCCATTGTGGCCGGGCGAAGGACGCTCAAGTCCCTGGACGCGGGGACTCTGCGACGCTCAGCGCACAGCGGCATGCCGGCGGTGAAGAGTGCATTGCGGTAAGCCCAGATTTGTGGTTTGAGGGACTGGGATTCCCCCATCCCGCCAATGCCTGCCAAGGACCAGATCCGCGGCGCAAACCTCATCGGCAGCAGGTGGCGTCAGGCTGTCGCGGTCGCGCTGGGTTTTGGCGCCTAGAAACGGCAGTCATGACATGACCAGACTTAAGGGAACAGGAGCAGAGATGCAGATGCCGGTGTTCTCGCGCTTGAGCGCGTATGCGGTGGCAGTCGGAGCGTTGCTCGCGGGCACGGGGGTGGCGACGGCCGGCGTCGGGCAGCCTTCGCCCTGGCAGCTTGGCCTCCAAGAGGCCGCGTCCCCGGTCATGGTGGACATCGTCTCGTTCCATAACTTCTTGCTCTGGGTCATCACCGCGATCACGGTTTTCGTCCTTGTGCTGTTGCTGATCATCATCGTTCGCTTCAATGCGCGCGCCAATCCGACGCCGTCTCGCACCACGCACAACGCCCTGCTCGAGGTGATGTGGACCATCGTTCCGGTCATCATCCTGGTAGCGATCGCGATCCCGTCTTTTCGGCTGCTGTTTCTGGAACTCGACGAGCCGAAAGCCGATCTCACGGTGAAGGCGACCGGCAAGCAATGGTATTGGAGCTATAACTATCCCGATAACGGCAATTTCGAATTCGACTCGCTGATCGTCGAGGACAAGGATTTGAAGCCCGGCCAGCCGCGCCTTCTCACCGTCGACAATGAAATGGTGGTGCCGGTGAACAAGGTCGTGCACGTACTAGTGACCGGCGCGGACGTGATCCACTCCTTCGCCGTGCCGTCATTCGGCATCAAGATCGACGCCGTTCCGGGCCGGCTCAACGACACCTGGTTCAAGGCGACGAGCGAGGGGTTGTTCCACGGCCAATGCTCGGAGCTTTGCGGCAAGGATCACGCCTTCATGCCGATCACGGTACGGGTGGTGAACGACGCCGATTTCGCCGCTTGGGTCGCGACGGAAAAGAAGAATGCCGGCCTCGACCGCGCTTCGCCGACCGCACTCGCTGCGGCCGGCGCGCCGGCGCGCTGACGACGTCACGCCGATAAGAACACTCGCTAACGCAAGGACCGACAATGGACACGATGGCACACGCGGCACACGGCGACGACAACGGGCATGCCATCCCGCACGGCTGGCGCCGCTTCGTCTATTCGACGAACCACAAGGACATCGGCACGATGTACCTGGTGTTCGCGCTGATCGCCGGCGTGATCGGCGCCGTTTTCTCGATCCTGATCCGGGCCGAGCTGATGTTTCCGGGCCTGCAGATCTTCCACGAGACACACCTCTTCGACGTGATCGTCACCGCGCACGGTCTGATCATGATCTTCTTCATGGTCATGCCGGCGATGATCGGCGGCTTCGGCAACTGGATGGTCCCGCTGATGATCGGCGCGCCGGACATGGCGTTCCCGCGCATGAACAACATTTCGTTCTGGCTGTTGCCGGCATCTTTCGCGCTGCTTGTTGCCTCCATGTTCTTCGAGGGCGAGCCGGGCGCCAACGGCGCCGGAACCGGATGGACGATTTATGCCCCGCTGTCGACCTACGGCCATCCCGGCCCGGCGATGGATTTCGTCATTCTGTCGATCCATCTCGCCGGCGCCTCGTCGATCCTCGGCGCCATCAACTTCATCACCACGATCTTCAACATGCGCGCGCCCGGCATGACCATGCACAAGATGCCGCTATTCGTGTGGTCGATTCTGGTGACGGTGTTCCTGCTGCTGCTGGCGCTGCCGGTCCTTGCCGGCGCCATCACCATGCTGCTCACCGACAGGAATTTCGGCACCACCTTCTTCGATCCGCACGGCGGCGGCGATCCGCTGTTATTCCAGCATCTGTTCTGGTTCTTCGGCCATCCGGAAGTCTACATCCTCATCCTGCCGGGCTTCGGCATGGTCAGCCAGATCGTGGCGACGTTCTCGAAGAAGCCGGTCTTCGGTTATCTGGGAATGGCCTACGCGATGGTGGCGATCGGCGGCATCGGCTTCGTCGTCTGGGCGCACCACATGTACACGGTCGGCATGTCGGCGAGCGTGCAGGCTTATTTCGTCGCCGCCACCATGGTGATCGCGGTGCCGACGGGGGTGAAGATTTTCTCCTGGGTCGCCACGATGTGGGGCGGCTCGATCGAGTTCAAGACGCCGATGCTGTGGGCGATGGGCTTCATCTTCCTGTTCACCGTCGGCGGCGTCACCGGCGTGGTGCTCGCCAATGCCGGCGTCGACCGCGTGCTGCAGGACACCTATTACGTCGTCGCGCACTTCCACTATGTGCTGTCACTCGGCGCCGTGTTCGCCATCTTCGGCGGCTGGTATTACTGGTTCCCGAAGATGACCGGCTACATGTACAGCGAGTTCGTCGGCAAGCTGCACTTCTGGCTCACCTTCATCGGCGTCAACCTGGTGTTCTTCCCGCAGCACTTCCTCGGGCTCGCCGGCATGCCGCGCCGTATCGCCGACTATCCCGACGCGTTCGCCGACTGGAATTTCATCTCCTCGATCGGCTCGTACATTTCGGGCTTTGGCGCGCTGGTGTTCCTGTTCGGCGTCGCGCAAGCCTTCATGCGCAAGGTGCCTGCGGGCGCGAACCCCTGGGGCGCCGGCGCCACGACGCTCGAGTGGACGCTGCCGTCGCCACCGCCCTTCCACCAATTCGACACCCTGCCGCTGATCCGATGAGCGTTACGCTTACCCGCGCCGAACCAAGCATCGCAGGAGCCGGCGATTACATCGCGTTGATGAAGCCGCGGGTGATGTCGCTCGTGGTGTTCACGGCGTTCGTCGGTCTAATGATAGCGCCCGGCCATCTGCATCCGGTGATCGGCCTCACGGCGCTCATCTGCATCGCGGTGGGCGCCGGCGCCGCGGGCGCGCTCAACATGTGGTACGACGCCGACATCGATGAGCGCATGACGCGCACGGCGGCGCGGCCGATTCCCTCGGGGCGGGTTGCGCCGGGTGAAGCGCTGGCCTTCGGTCTCACGCTCGCCGTCTTCGCGGTGGTCGTGCTCGGCCTTCTGGTCAACGTCGCCGCTGCCGCTTTGCTGGCGCTGACGATCGCGTTCTACGTCCTCGTCTATACGATGTGGCTCAAGCGTGCGACGCCGCAGAACATCGTCATCGGCGGCGCCGCGGGTGCGTTGCCGCCGGTGATCGGCTGGGCGGCGGCGACCGGTGGCCTCGCGATCGAGCCGATCGTGCTTTTCCTCATCATCTTCTTCTGGACGCCGCCGCACTTCTGGGCGCTGTCGCTTTACCGCACCGAGGATTACGCGCGCGCCGGCATACCGATGCTGCCGGTCGTTGCCGGCGAAGCCGAAACGCGCCGCCAAATCCTGCTCTATTCGCTGGTTCTGGCGCCGCTGGGCGTCGCGCCCTGGTTCCTCGGCTATACCGGGCCGCTCTATGCGGTGGTCGCCATCGCGGCCGGCGCCGTCATCGTCGCGCTGGCGTTGCGGGTCCGCGGCGAACGAAGCGGCCATGCCGCGAGCAAGCAAATGTTCGCATTCTCGATCCTCTATCTGTTTCTGTTGTTTGCCACGCTGCTGGTCGATTGGGTGGCCGGAGGGCTGTTCGGCCGTTTTGCTGCATGACGATGAGCGTGATCATGAACGAGGATAAGTCGGAGACCGGCATCAAGCTCACCGAACAGCAGCAGCGCGCCCGGCGCGCGCGTTCGATCGCGATTGCGGTGTCGCTTGGCGTGCTAGTGATCTTGTTCTACATCGTGACGCTGGTGAAGGGCCCGGGCGTGCTCAATCGCCCGCTGTGAATGCTTAGGTTTTAAGAATCGCCGATGAGCACCCAGAAGCCGAATATTTTGTCCGCGCCGCGCCGCGATCTTCTTATCGCGTTTTTGTGCGGCGGCGTCGTTGCGGCGATGGTCGGCCTGTCGTTTGCCGCGGTGCCGTTCTATTCCTGGTTCTGCAGCACCACCGGCTACGGCGGCACCACACAGGTCGCGAAGGCGCTGCCCACGCAGGTTTCCGATCGCACCATCACAGTGCGCTTCGATTCCAACGTCGCCGCCGGCCTGCCGTGGCGGTTCGAGCCCGAGCGCCGAACCGTCGAGGTCAAACTCGGCGAGGTGGTCACCGTCTACTATAAGGTCACCAACGAAGCCGCGCGCGTGACCGCCGGACAAGCCGGCTACAATGTCAGCCCGTCGACAGTTGGCATCTACTTCGAGAAGATCAACTGCTTCTGCTTCACCGAGCAGACCATGAAGCCGGGCGAGAAGCGCGATATGGCGGTCGTTTTCTACGTCGATCCCAAGCTCGCCGAGAATTCCGAGCAGAACAACACCAATCTGATTACGCTCTCCTACACCTTCTATCCGGTGCGTGTGCCGGATCAGGCGGCGGCGGAGAGCGCAGCGCCGGAAAAGTCCGGCCGTATCTAGAGCATGATCCCGAAAAGTGGCATCCGGTTTTCGGATAAGATCACGCTCAAACGAAAAGACTAGCCCTTGATCCGATTCAAGTGAATCGGGTCAAGGGCTAGAGGCAACGAAAGCGGCGCGCCCGGAGACTTGGTCGCGCCAAGGTGGAGATGACGAAGATGGCTGATGCTGCGCATGCCAAACCGCACCACGATTACCACCTGGTCAATCCCAGCCCTTGGCCGGCGCTCGGCGCGACTTCGGCATTCATCACCGCCGTGGGGCTGATCCTGTGGATGCACCATCTGGCCGCCTATGCGCCGATCATTCTCGGCGTCGGCGGGATCGGCATCGCCTACACCATGATCGGCTGGTGGCGGGACGTCATCTTCGAGGCTGAGGTCGAGCACGACCATACCCGCGTGGTGCAGATCTCGCACCGCTACGGGATGATCCTGTTCATCACCTCGGAAGTGATGTTCTTCGTCGCCTGGTTCTGGGCATACTTCAACACCGCGCTGTTCCCCGCCGAGCTGAGGGACGTAGCGCGGACCGCGTTTCTCGGCGGCGTGTGGCCTCCCAAGGACATCCACACATTCGATCCGTGGCATCTGCCTCTTCTGAACACGCTGATCCTGCTCACCTCCGGCACGACGGTGACCTGGGCGCATCATTCCCTTCTGGAGAACAACCGCAAAGGCCTCGTCTGGGGGCTGGTCTGCACCATCGCACTCGGCCTCACCTTCACCTGCGTGCAGGCCTATGAATATGCTCACGCGGCATTCCACTACTCGGGCAACATTTACGGCGCCACGTTCTTCATGGCGACGGGTTTCCACGGTGCGCACGTCATCATCGGCACGATCTTCCTGATCGTCTGCCTGTTCCGGGCGCAGGCCGGCCAGTTCAAGCCGACCCAGCATCTCGGTTTCGAGTTCGCCGCCTGGTACTGGCACTTCGTCGACGTGGTGTGGCTGTTCCTGTTCGCCTGCATCTATGTGTGGGGCTCCGGCGTACCCACACCCGAATAGCGCGCGGCGGATTGTCCGCTCATTCCCGCAAAAGCGGGAATCCAGTACCGGCGCAATAATAAGCTGGGTCCTCGCTTTTGTGGGGACGAGCGGCCGGACGAAGGCGCAGTCATGACTGAAAAGACGATCGATACACTTTCAGGATCGATCCTTGCCGGTTTGTCGTGCGCATGCCCACGCTGCGGCAACGGCAAACTGTTCCAGGGTTTCGTGACGTTGCGGCCGCGCTGCGAGGCTTGCGGGCTCGACTACGATTTCGCTGATTCCGGTGACGGACCAGCCGTGTTCATCATGTTGTTGGCCGGCTTCATCGTCGTCGGCGCCGCGCTCATCACCGAGGCGCTGTATCGCCCGCCGCTCTGGGTGCACGCGGTACTGTGGCTGCCGCTCATTCTCATCGTCACGCTCGGACCGTTGCGGCCGATGAAAGGCCTGATGATCGCGTTGCAGTATCATCACAGGGCCGCCGAAGGACGTTTCGGCGGACGCGAGCTTTGAGTGCGCCGGCAAAGCGGCGGTCGTGGCTTGGTCTGCTCTTCCCGGCGGTGCTGGCGTTTGCCGCGCTTATTGCACTCGGCACCTGGCAAATTCAGCGCAAAAGCTGGAAAGAGGGGCTGATCGCGGCGCTCACCGAGCGGCTGGCCGCACCGCCGTCGGCGTTGCCGGCCCCCCGCAGCTGGGCGAGTCTCGATCAGGCCGACGACGAATATCGCCGCGTCAAATTCAGCGCCACCTTCGATCACGGCAAGGAAGCAACGGTCTACGCGGCGGCTTCGGCTTTCCGTCCCGATGTCACCGGCCGCGGCTATTGGATTTTCACGCCGGCCTGGCTCGCCGACGGGTCTCTCGTGATCGTCAACCGCGGCTTCGTTCCGGAGGCGCGCAAAGACGCAGCTTCCCGGGCCGACGGCCAGATCGCGGGACCGGTGGAGATCGTTGGCGCGATCCGCTGGCCGGACCCCCGCAACTGGTTCTCGCCCGCCGACGATGCTGCGCATAACCTCTGGTTCGCGCGCGATCCCAAGGCGATCGCCGCCGCCAAGGGGATAAACCGGGTGGCGCCATTTTACGTCGAGCAGGAATCCCCGGTGCCGCCAGGCGGTTTACCGCAGCCGGGAAAGCTTGTGATGCAACTGCGTAACGAGCACCTGCAATACGCTGTGACCTGGTACGGCCTGGCGCTCGTCCTGGTCGTGGTTTTCGCTTCCTGGGCCTTTAAATCGGGCCGTGAGGCCAGGCAGGAAGACCAAAAACAACCGCGCGAGCGAGCTTCGCGTTCCTTGTGAATAGGCCGGCCTTTCCGTTAGTGTGGCCCCGGTCCGGGACGGGCGGCTTTTGGCCTCTCACAGCGAACATCCTGGAAAATCAATAGTTTAGATCGCCCACGGGGTTCGCGCCGGGGGCCCAGGAAGCCGTTGATTTGCGTCACATCTCGACCAGAGGCGAGGCCCCGGCGCTCGACTTCGCCGAGGTAATGCTCGCGGGTCTTGCCCGCGACGGCGGCCTCTATGTGCCGGAGGCCTGGCCGCGGCTCGAACGCGAGGCCATTATCGGCTTCGCCGGCCGGCCCTATGCCGAAGTCGCCGTGGAGGTGATCCGGCTATTCACCGGCGATTCCATTCGCGAAGCCGACCTCGCCCGCATGGCGCGCGAGGCCTACGGGAATTTTCGCCATCCAGCGGTCGCGCCGCTTGCGCAACTCGGCGTGAATACCTTTGCGCTTGAATTGTTCCACGGTCCGACGCTCGCCTTCAAAGACCTGGCGATGCAGCTTTTGGCGCGGCTCATGGATCATGTTCTGGCCGCGCGCGACGAGCGCCGGACCATCGTCGTCGCGACATCGGGCGATACCGGCGGGGCCGCCGTTGAAGCCTTTCGCGACAAGAGTCAGGTCGATCTCATCGTCCTGTTCCCGAAAGGCCGCATCTCCGCCGTGCAACGGCGCATGATGACGACGGCGGACTCAGCCAACATCCACGCGGTCGCCATCGACGGCACCTTCGACGACTGTCAGGCGATCGTGAAAGGCCTGTTCAATCACGCAACCTTTCGCGACCGGGTGCATCTCTCCGGCGTCAATTCGATCAACTGGGCTCGGATCGTAGCGCAGGCCGTCTATTATTTCACGGCCGCGGTGGCGCTCGGCGCGCCCTATCGCAAGATCGCCTTCACCGTTCCGACCGGCAATTTCGGCGACATCTATGCCGGCTACGTGGCGCAGCGCCTGGGCCTGCCGATCGACCGGCTGGTCATTGCCACCAATGTCAACGACATCCTGACCCGGACGCTCGCCACCGGGACCTACGAATTGCGCGACGTCGTGCCGACGAAATCGCCGTCGATGGACATCCAGGTCTCCTCGAATTTCGAGCGCCTGTTGTTCGACGCCAATGACGGCGACGCCGGCGCGGTGCGGGCGCTGATGGGTTCGCTCGCGCAATCGCGGCGGTTCACGCTGTCGGCCCGCGCGCTTTCGCAAATCCGCGCGTTGTTCACCGCCGATCGCGCCGACGAAGAAGAAGTCGCCGCGACCATGCGCACGGTCAGGCGCGAGACCGGCAATTTCATCGACCCGCACACAGCCGTCGGCATTGCCGTGGCGGAGAAGGAACCGCGCGACCCGGCGGTGCCGATGGTGGTGCTGTCGACCGCGCATCCGGCCAAGTTCCCCGACGCGGTCGAGGCGGCCTGCGGCGCGCGGCCTCCTTTGCCGGAATGGCTTTGCGATCTCAATCAACGTCCGGAGCGCGTCACAGCGCTGCCGGTCGATCAATCTGCGGTCGAGCATTTCGTCCTGTCGACGAGCCGCGCCGCACAGGAAGGAGCGGCGGCATGAGCGTAGCGGTGACCACCTTGAAATCCGGCATCAATGTCGTGACGGATACGATGCCGCATCTCGAGACGGCCTCGCTCGGCGTGTGGGTCAAATCCGGCAGCCGCCACGAACGGCGCGACGAGAATGGCATTTCGCATTTCCTCGAACACATGGCGTTCAAGGGCACGCGGCGGCGGAGCGCACGCCAGATCGCCGAGGAGATCGAAGCGGTAGGCGGCGACCTCAACGCCGCGACCAGCGCCGAGAACACGGCCTACTACGCGCGGGTTCTCAAGGCCGACGTACCGCTGGCGCTCGACGTCCTCGCCGACATCCTGTCCGAGCCGGCATTCGCTCCCGACGAACTCACCCGCGAGCAGAGCGTCATCGTCCAGGAGATCGGCGCCGTCGCCGACACGCCCGACGATCTCATCTTCGAACACCTTCAGGTCATCGCTTTTCCCGATCAGCCGCTCGGCCGCTCCATCCTCGGCACCGCCAAGACGGTGCGCTCGTTTGACGAAGCGAAATTGCGCGACTACCTGGCGCAGCACTATCGCGCGCCTGACATCATCGTCGCCGCCGCCGGCGCGGTCGATCATGCGGCCGTGGTGGCCGACGTGGAAAAGCGCTTCGCCAGCTTCAACGGCCCCGCCGGTCCGGCGCCGGAGCCGGCACGCTACGGCGGCGGCGCTCACGTCGAGAAGCGCGAGCTCGAGCAGGTCCACATCGCGCTTGCCCTTCCCGGCGTGGCGCAGAACGATCCCGGGCTTTACAGCTTGCAGATGTTCAACAACGTTCTCGGCGGCGGCATGTCGTCCCGGCTGTTCCAGGAAGCCCGCGAGAAGCGCGGACTGTGCTATTCGATCTATTCCTTCCATGCGCCCTACACCGACGTCGGCATGTTCGGCCTTTACGCCGGCACCGACGCCGCCGACACCTCGGAGCTGATGCGGCTCATCGTCGACGAGATCGCCAATGCCACGGAGACCATTACCGAAGCGGAGATCGCGCGTGCCAAGGCGCAGATGAAGGCCGGCCTGCTGATGGCGCTGGAAAGCTCCGGCGACCGCATCGGGCAACTCGCGCGGCACATGATCGCCTGGGGCCGGCCGATTCCGCTCGCCGAGCTGGTGGCGAAGGTCGAAGCAGTGACGGTCGAGAGCGCGCGCGCGGCGGGACGGGCGCTCATCCGCCGCGGCAAACCGGCGATTACCGTGCTCGGGCTCGGGTCCGGACTTGAAAACGCCGCGGCTATTGCCGAGACTCTGACGCGCCGGGCCGCATGACGACAGGCGCCGATGGCGTTCTTCCGCACCCTCAACTTCTCCGACCCGCTGCCGTCCGTCGTCGGCGAAGGCGTCATACTGCGCACGCCACAGGTGACCGACTACAGCGAATGGGCGGAATTGCGTGAGTTGAGCCGCGACTTTCTTACCCCATGGGAGCCGACCTGGCCGGCCGACGATCTTAGCCGCAGCGCCTTCCGCCGCCGGATCCGGCGCTATGCCGAGGATCTGCGGACCGACCAAAGCTATGCGTTTCTAATCGTGCGAAGTGCGGACAACACGCTGGTCGGCGGATTGACGCTCGCCAATATCCGCCGCGGCGTCGCGCAGGCCGGCAGTCTCGGCTACTGGATGGGCCTTCCCTACGCGCGTCACGGCTACATGACCGCGGCGGTACGCGCCGTCATTCCCTTTGCCTTTGCAACATTGCGGTTGCATCGTCTTGAAGCGGCGTGCATCCCGACCAACGCGGCGTCCATCCGGCTCCTGGAAAACACCGGCTTCGTGCGCGAGGGTTATGCGCGGGACTATCTCTGTATCAACGGAATTTGGCAGGACCACCTGCTTTATGGCCGGTTGAAAGACCCCAAGACGTAAGGCCGCGCGGGCCTTAACCACGCTGTTCGGGCCGCCTTGGGAAGGCCACGGTTCTCTTGATATAACAAAGGCATCGGGGACATCTCGGATGAGCGGCGGGGGAATGCCGGGGACCAGTCGACGGATGAAGCGGTGCTGCGGGCGCGGCTTGGTTGCGCCCTCGCTTTTGCTTGCGCTTCTCGCCGGCGGATGCTCGAGCGGCGGCCCCGCGGAGACGACGCACGGCTACGGCGGCTCCAGCTCGATCGCCGATTTCTTCTCCGGATCCTCGGCGAAAGGCCAGCAAACGGTGACCGGCGCGCAGCCGGACGTGAATTGCCCATCCGTCGAAATACGCCGTGGCGCATCCACGCTGACCATCGGGCCGACCGGCGACAAGGCGGCGATGACGCTGAAATACCAGGGCAGCTTTGCGCGCATGGCGCGTGACTGCGCCGTCGTCGACGGCAACATGGTGATGAAGATCGGCATCGAGGGACGCCTCGTTGTCGGCCCCGCGGGCGGGCCAGGCCAGGTGAATGTGCCGTTGCGCATCGCCGTGGTTCAGGAAACGCCGGGAGGCATGAGGCCAATCGTGACCAAGTTTTTTATCGTTCCGGTCACGCTTGGTCCCAATGAGGGCAACGTGCTCTTCACCCACATCGAAGAAGGGCTGAGTTTCCCGCTGCCGGCGCCGACATCACTGCTCGACGACTACATCGCCTATGTCGGCTTCGATCCGGTTTCCGCCGAAGCACAGGCCAAACAAGCGCCGAAGCCGAAGGCGAAGCCAAAGTCCAAGCCGGCCGCCAGCGCGAACTGAACCCGCACGTCATTCCGGGGCGCGCCAGCGGCGGGAGCCTGGAACAGTGCGGCGAATTAATTGAACTTCTTCCTGACGTCTTCGATGCCCTGGGCAAGCAGGTCTTCCGCGACCTTGCCCTTGGCGGCAGCGGCGAGGATTTTCTCGGCGGCAGCGACGGCGGTGTCGGCCGCGGCCGAGCGGACGTCGGCAAGCGCCTGCGCCTCGGCCTGGGCGATCTTGGCTTCAGCCATCTTGGTCCGTCGCACGACGAAGTCTTCCATTTTCGTCTTCGCCTCGGCGGCGAGACGCTCGGCTTCGGCCTTGGCGCCGGCGATGATGGCGGCAGCCTCGCCTTCGGCCTCACGCCCTTTGCGCTCGAATTCGGCAAGCACGGCCTGCGCTTCCTCGCGCAGCCGGACCGCCTCGGCGAGCTCGGCCTTGATGCGCGCCTGACGCTGATCGATGCCGTCGATCACCCGGCGGTGCGCGCCCAGATAAACGAGCAGGCTGAGAAAGAGGACGAAGGCAATCGCGACCCAGGCTTCGGCTTCGATCATGATCGTCCCCTAGTGCATGATCCCGAAAAGTGGAAGCCGGTTTTCGGAAAAGATCATGTTCAAACAAAAAACTAGCGCTTCGACACTTCGGCGACGGCGGCGGCGACGTCGCGCTCGGCGGGTGCTGTTCCGATCAGGCGCTCGACGATGGCTGTTGCGGTTTCGACCGCGATGCTGCCGACGTTGCCCATGGCGGCCGTGCGGGTCGCGGCAATGGATTGCTCCGCCGCCGCGAGCTTCTCATGCAACTGCGCCTCGAGCCGCTTGTTGGTCACGTCGGCCGCAGCCGCCTGCTCCTCGCGGTTATCGTTCGCGATCCCCTGCGCGCGGCTGCGCGCGTCGGCCAGCGACTTCTGATAGACCGCGTTGGCGGCCTCCGACTGCTCCTTGAAGCGCTGCGCCGCCGCAAGGTCGTCGGAAATGCGCCGGCTGCGGTCCGCCAGGATCGCAGCGATCCGCGGCAACGCCACCTTCGACATCAACGCGTAGAGCAGAATGAACGTCAGCGTCAGCCAGAGAAGCTGCGAGGGAAAGTGCTGCGCCTGAAACGGCGGGAACGCGTGCGCTTCCGCGGGCGTCTCGGTATGGGCGGTCGGCTCGGCCATGGTCGGCGAAACGTTAGAGCCCGAACAACAGCAGGAGCGCGATCAGCAGCGAAAAGATGCCGAGCGCCTCGGTGATGGCGAACCCGAAAATCAGGTTGCCGAACTGGCCTTGCGCGGCTGAAGGGTTGCGGAGGGCTGCGGCCAGGTAATTGCCGAAGATGATGCCCACGCCGACGCCGGCGCCGCCCATGCCGATACAGGCAATGCCGGCTCCAATGTATTTTGCGGCGGTCGGATCCATGAGAAAGCTCCTTTTCGAGGTTGCAACGATCGTGCCGTCAGTGGCCCGGGTGAATCGCATCGTTGAGATAGATGCAGGTGAGAATGGCGAAGACGTATGCCTGCAGGAAGGCGACCAGGAATTCGAGCGCCGTGAGCATGATCACGAGGAGGAGCGGCAGCGCCGCACCGAACCAGCCCGCGACGCCGAAACCGGCAAGCATGATGATGAAGCCGGCAAAAACTTGAAGCGTGATGTGGCCGGCCAGCATGTTGGCGAACAATCGCACGCTATGCGAGATCGGGCGCGAGATGAAGGACAGAACCTCGATGACCACGATCGCCGGCAGGATGTAGATCGGCACCCCCTTGGGAACGAAGAGCTTGAGGAAGCCGAGGCCGTTCCGCCAGAAGCCGTAGATCACGACGATGAAGAAGACCAGCAGCGCCAGCGTCGCCGTGACGATCAGCTGGCTCGTCACCGTGAAGGAATACGGGATGAGACCGATCATGTTGGCGAACAGCACGAACATGAACAGCGTGAACACGAAGGGAAAGAACTTCATCCCCTCGCTACCGGCCGTACTGCGCACCGTATTGGCGACGAATTCGTAGGACATTTCCGCGACCGACTGCAGCCGTCCCGGCACGACCGCGCGCGGGGTGGTCGCGCCGATCAGGAGCGCCGACACCAAAACGACGATGATCAGCATGAACAGCGCGGAATTGGTGAAGGCGATCTCATGACCATGAATAGTGATGATCGGCACCAGGTTTTGGATACGAAATTGGTGGATCGGATCGATCGTCATGGTTCCATCGCCGTCAGGCGCCGAGCGCGCAACATCACTGTTTCGGGCTTCCCGACGTGCCGCCGCCCGGCGTGGGGCCGGGGACGACCCCCGCGGAGCGCATTACGTTGAGCACGCCCGCGACGAAGCCGAGCAAAAGAAATACAATGAACCCCCAGGGCGAGATACCGAGCAACCGGTCAATCAGCCAGCCGAGGCCGGCGCCGACCAGCACGCCTCCAACGAGTTCGCTTGAGAGCCGGAAGCCCCTGGCGTAGCCCGATGCAGTCGCTGCCCGATCTCCACCAGTGTCATCCGAAGGCGGACCAGCACGCTCCCGCGCCTGGCCTAGACCTTCACCGAGACGCCGGAGTCTCGCGGAGAGGGCGGCTTCATCGGTGTGCGCCTTGTCGCGGTTGCCGGTCTTGCGCGTGCCGTCGTTCATCACTTCGACACTCGCGGCTTTGCGGCAATCGCGACGGGCCCGCCCCCTGAAGCCGCGCGGACCATACTGACTGGGTTTCCCCAAGTCAAGAAACGGCCATGGTTCCTAATCCATTGAAACTACTAGAGATATGGACCGCTTTGGGCTGCCATCGAAGATCGATTGTGCACCGCGAAGCCGTTGTCGTTACAATGATGCCCCAATGAGGACTTCGCATCCCGCGAATGTGGCCGCCGAAAGCCGGCCGCGGTTCGGCGCGGCAGCGAGGAGATGATCATGATCAGCAAGACCTTTGCCATCGGCGCCGCCAGCGTCTGTTTGATCCTGCCCGCTCTGGCTGACGACGCGACGCCCGATAATGCGGGAGGCCGTTACACGTTCAACAAAGTCGCGGACGGCCTCTTGCGGCTCGATACGCAAACCGGCGAGGTTTCGGTGTGCAGTCAGCGCACGGTCGGCTGGGCCTGCCAGGCGGCACCCGAGGACCGCGCGGTGCTGGAGAGCGAGATCGCCCGATTGCGCAGCGAAAACGCCGTGCTGAAAAAAGACATTCTTTCGCACGGCCTGCCCTTGCCCAGCGGCGCCGTGCCGGAGCCACCGACCGCGCATGACGGCGACGTGATCGTGCACTTGCCCGACAACGCCGATGTCGATCGCGCTGTCGCCTATGTCGGCCGGATATGGCATCGGTTCGTGGAGGCGATCGCGCGTGCGCAAAAGCAAATGTTGAACAAAAGCTAAGCGGCGGTTGCGTGCGTCCCGATTTATCCGCCATCCACACCGCGCGCGTGGAGACCATCGCCACCGCGGTGCTTGCGATCGAAACCTCGGGCGAGGGTTTTTTTGAAATTACGCACGAGGCCGCACGCTTTCTCGAGCGGATCAACGCGCGCGACGGCGCGCTATTGCTTTTCATCCGCCACACGTCGGCTTCCCTCGTCGTCCAAGAGAATGCCGATCCGGACGTGCGCACCGACCTCGTCACCGCGCTCAAACGCCTCGCGCCGGCGAATGCCGGCTGGGTTCACGAGGCCGAGGGGCCGGACGATATGCCGGCGCATATCAAATCCATGCTCAACGGCATCTCGCTGTACCTTCCGGTGGTTAGGGGCAAAATGACGCTCGGCACCTGGCAGGGGATTTATGTCGCCGAGCATCGCGCCCGTCCGCATGGGCGCGAGGTGGTTTTACAGTTTCTCGGCGCGTGCCGAGAGGGATGAGCCTCGGCCCCACCTCTTGCAATTGCGCCCGAAAGTCGGTGACGTAGTCCTATGGACGCAGTTGTGAGTATGAGTGCCCAAAAAGGTTCGGTGGCAGCACCGAACCGCGCCAGCCTCGGTGAGGCACTGCGAATATGGGCGCACGTCTCTGTTGCCGGCGTCGGCGGGCCGGCGTTGCAGATCGCGACCATGCACCGGCTGCTTGTCGAAGACCGGCAGTGGATTTCCGAAAAGCGTTTTTATCACGCGCTGAGCTATTGCATCGCGCTGCCCGAGCCGGAGACGCAGCAGCTTGCCGTGTATGTCGGGTGGCTGGCAAACCGCACGATCGGTGGAATCATCGCCGGCGGCCTGTTTATCTTGCCGGGCGCGTTCTGCATGATGGTGCTGTCGATTGCCTATGTCACGGGCGCCGAATCGCAGATCGGTCAGGCTGTCATCCTTGGCGTGAAGCCCGCGATCCTGGCCGTGATGACCGAAGCAATCCTGCGCTTCGGGCGACACGTGCTGCGCGGCAGATTGATGCTTGCCATTGCGGCGCTTGCATTCATTGCGGCATTCTTAAAGATCGCCTTCCCAATCATTGTGCTCGGCGCCGCACTGATCGGAATCTGCGCGGAATTGGCAGTCGTGCCTTCCTCAATTCGCGAGGAGGTCTCCGATCAAAAGCATCATGAATTCTCCAGTCACACGCCCCCGAGCGCGCGCCACTTCGTTCGCTCGCTGGCGACGTGGCTAACGTTATGGCTAGCGCCGATGATCGCGTTGTTGGCGATTTTCGGCCCGCAGAACATCTACACGCAGATAGCGTTCGTATTCGGCAAAGTCGCAATGATGGCGATCGGTGGTGATTTTGCCGTCACGTCTACGCTGCGCAGCAGGCTGTGGATTCGTATCATTGGGTCTCGTCGTCGGAAATGCAGGACGCGATCGCGATGGGCGAGATGGTCCCCGGCACGATCATGATCGTCACGCAATTTCTGGGTCTCATCACCGCCTATCGCGATCCCGGATTACTGCCGCCGCTCGTTGCCGGCGGCTTGGTGGAATGCTGGCGACCTGGATGACGTTCGCTCCCTGCCTTCTGATGATCTTCGTGGTGGCGCCGTATATCGACGGTTTGCGCTGCCGCACATTCCTGAACAGCACTCTGCGCAGCATCACCGCCGCGGCGGTCGGCATGCTTGTCAGCCTCGCGGTCTGGTTTGCCATTCGCACGATGTTCCATCACATCGAGCAGGTTCACTATGCGGGGCTCACAATCGACATGCCGAATGTCGCGACCCTCGACCCTTGGGCGCTGACGTTGTTCATCGCGGCGGCAATTGCCATGTTCCGCTTCGAATTCAGCGCCGCCGTGACGTTGGTCACGTCCTCGGCGGTCGGCATGATACTGTTGGCCGTTGGTTTGACCGGATGACCGGCACTCCTGCAATCTGCGCGTTTCGGACAGCGAGCCGGTTTGAATTTCGGCGCCGCTCGGCGCGGTGGACCACACGCCGTAATCGGCGGTAACATTAGCCCAGGCCGTGATTTACATGCGCGCCTCCGCGCCTGAACGGCCTGGGTCATTCCGTTGAGCGAGGCTCAATCCCATCATCTGTTGATCGCCGACGATCATCCGCTGTTTCGCGGCGCATTACGCGAAGCGGTAACGGGAGTTTTCCGCCCGGCTGAAATCGCCGAGGCCGGCACCTTCGAGGAGGTCAGCGAAGTTCTCGAACGCGGCGGCGGCGACGTCGACTTGATCCTGCTCGATCTGAGCATGCCCGGCGTGCGCGGCTTTTCCGGCCTGATGTATTTGCGCGCGCAATATCCCGGCCTGCCGATCGTGGTGGTCTCGGC
>JBEKSB010000070.1:0-29106 GCA_049517455.1 Xanthobacteraceae bacterium | reverse complement strand
GGAGCTTTACGCCCGGCCGCATCACCCACCAGTTGATGAGCGACTACACCGCCGAGGTGCAGCCGAAGGGCAAAGCCGCGGCCGCATAGCGCTGGTCCATTGCGTGCAATGGAGCACGCCATAAGCGGCGTCGTTGTTGAGACCTCCAAAAAAACGCCAATCCGCGGCGAGTACGACGTCGTCGTGCTTGGCGGCGGCCCGGCAGGAATTGCCGCAGCGGTGGCAGCCGCCCGCAAGGGAAACTCGACGCTCTTGGTCGAGCGCTACGGCTTCCTTGACGGCGCCGGGACGATGTCGGGGCTGAGCAACTTCTGCGGCCTGCATGCGAAAATACACGGCGTCGAACACCGTCAGGTCGTTCACGGCATCGTCGACGATTTACTGGCGCGGCTCGATCGTTTCGAGGTCTCGCCGCGATGCACCCGGCCTATGGCGGCAAGATCATAGCGCAGGCCTACGACACGGCGGCGTTCAAGCTCGCCGCCGACGACCTGCTGCAATCCGCGCGAGCCAACATTCTCTTTCATGCCTTCGCCGTCGGC
Organism: Xanthobacteraceae bacterium; assembly: GCA_049517455.1. GTDB lineage: Bacteria > Pseudomonadota > Alphaproteobacteria > Rhizobiales > Xanthobacteraceae > BOG-931. Next base: position 28,564 of record JBEKSB010000070.1, on the reverse strand, counting down.
GTCGCCATGCGGAGCGAGACTGTCATCGACGCGATCCTGATCGAATCGAAGTGGGGGCGCGAGGCCATTCGCGCTGGCGCCTTCATCGACTGCTCGGGCGATGCAGACCTCGCCCGCTGGGCGGGAGCACCGTACGAACAATCGAACAAGCCCGGCGGCACCTATTACACCAGTCACATGTTCCGCATGAGCGGCGTCAATGCGGCCACGGCGGCGGGTGCCCGCCAGCTCATTCCGAAACTCATGGCCGAAGCGGAAAACCGCGGCGAAGAGCGGTTTCCGCGCAAGGGCGCCATCGTCAATCCGATCGTTCACAAGAGCGAATGGTACGCAAACGCCACACAGCAGAAAAAGCCGGACGGCAGCGCACTCGACGCCACCAATGTCGACGACCTGACCTACGGGAGCTCGAAGGGCGGCGGCAGATCTGGCAGATCTTCAACTTCATCCACAAGAACGTGCCGGATTTCGAGCGGGCCTACATCGTCGATATTCCGCCACAGATCGGCGTTCGCGAGACACGCCGCATCGTCGGCCGCTATCAGCTGTCGGTCGACGACGTCATGAACTGCACCGACTTCCCCGACGCCATCGGCGTGAACGGCTGGCCGGTAGAAGCGCACATTGCAGGCGACGTCATCATCCGTTTTCCGACGATCGCCGAGGCGCGCGGTTTCCACCAGCTGCCCTTTCGCATGATCGTCCCGCACGGAATCGAAAATCTCTACGTCGCCGGGCGCTGCGCCTCGATGACGCATGAAGGCCAATCCTGGGCGCGGGTGTCGGGACCCTGCTACGTCATGGGGCAAGCCGCCGGCACGGCAGCGCAGCTCGCGTTGAAATCGGGTGTATCCTGTCCGAAAATCGATGTTACCGCGCTACAGCAGCAGCTCGCTGCTGATGGAGTCTACTTCGGCGCCGACGTGGGGTCACCGAGCACGGAAGAGGCCGGCCGCTCGCGCGCTTAAGGTTTCGCTTGCAGGGCGCGCCATGGATACGATCGCCTCGACGAAGCCGCCGTCAAGCGCGCCGCGCGGCGGAAGCGGCCGTCAGATCATCGACGTCAGCGCCATTGTCGAAGAGCAGACGATCGGCTGGTTTGCCGTGAAATTGATGGGCTTGGTGTTCGCGGCCATGCTGTTCGCGGGCTTCGATTTCGCCGGAATTTCCTTCGTCGTACCGGATCTGGTCAAAGCATGGCAGGTGCCGCCCTCCGTCTTTGGCTCGGCGTTCGGCATCGGCCTGTTCGGCATGATGCTCGGCTCGCTCTTCTTTGGTTATGTCGGCGACAAGGTCGGGCGGAAGTCGACGCTGATCGTGGGCTGCTGGCTGTTCGGTATGTTCACGCTCGCCTCGGCTTGGGCGGAGTCGGTGCCCGTTCTTGCGATCGAGCGTTTCGTCGCCGGCGTCGGATTCTACGCCGTCATTCCCAATGGCATCGTTCTGGTCAGCGAATTTGCTCCGAAGCGTCTCAAGGCGACTTGGGCAGTGATCGCGTTCATCGGATTTAGCGTCGGTACCGCCATTGCCGGATTCGTCGCCGCCGTAGTCATTCCTGCATATGGCTGGCAGAGCATGTTCGTGATTGGCGGGATCGGTCCGCTGCTCGTTTCGTTTTTTATCATTTCCATGCTCTCCGAATCTGCCCGCTTCCTGGCGCTGAAGAAGGAGCGTTGGGGCAGGCTTGGGACGATTGTCGCGGCGATGAAGCCGGGCACCATCGTCGCTGCGGACGCGCAATTCACCGTCCGTCAGGAAGCAAATCAAGACACGGCGTTCACGCCGAAGCTACTGTTCGAGAGACCGCTGCTCCTTATGACTCCGCTCGCGTGGCTGTTCTACATCTTCAATTCCATGGCCGTCTTTTTCATGACCAGTTGGTTGCCCGTGCTCATTCAAAGCGTCGGCTTGACGCCGACGCAGGCGGCGTTGACGACCGGCGTCTACGGAGCGGGCGGCATCGCCGGCGGTTTGTTGGCCGGCTGGCTGATCGATCACTATGGCATGCTGTTGATCGCCATCATTCCGACGATCGGCGCCGTCGTGAGCGCCTTGCTGGGCTACAGCACGTCGGAAATCGCGCTGATGGTCACTGCCTTCATGTCCGGCTTTTTCGTCGTCGGCACCCAGAACGCCATCATGACGATCACGCCGACGATCTACCCGACCTCATTTCGCGCCAAAGGCCAAGGCACGGCGATCGCGGTAGCCAAGATCGGCGCCATCGCCGGCCCGGTCATCGGCGGCCATCTCATGGCGGCGCATGTTCCGGCCTCCGAACTCTTTTATGCCGCCAGCTTGACCGTACTGGTCGGTGCCGTGTTCGCCTATCCGTTCGCGTTCCTCTATCTCCGCAACTTCGGCATTCCGGGCGAAGAAATGCGACGGCCACATCCAGCGGTCGACCGCCGCCGTTAGGAAGCGTGCCAAGCTGGACACGAACTTATTAATTGAGATCGGCGAGCGACCGGCCGGTCAACGTCTGCGTTAACCTCAAAAGCGCACTATCGATGCCCGGGCCGAATTTCGCGGCGGGAATCGCGGGCCCTCCCTCCGGGTCATGGTATCGTGCATAAAAGGACTCGCGAAAATGATGAAAGCGGCTGCGAAAGGTATTTTGGAAAATTTGGGTCTGATGCAGCCCGCGCGGCGGCTGCGGCGATTTATCAAGCGCCCATTCAAATCTACCGACCGCGCCATTGCGGCGCGTTACCTTGCCCAATCCGACGCGCCGAAATTGCACATCGGGTGCGGCGACAACCTGCTGGCCGATACCGATGACTATCCAGATCTGTCTGGGGTCATGCATCTTGATGCAACGCGGCATTTCCCATTCCAGGAAGAAACATTCGATTATATTTTCAGCGAACACATGATCGAGCATATTTTCATACCGGGACGGGGTGAAGATGCTCACCGAAAGCTTCCGAGTTCTCAAACGATCCGGCAAGATACGAATATCGACGCCCGATCTAGCTTTTCTTGTAGACCTTACCAGACCTAATAAATCCGACTTGCAGCGCGCATACATAAAGTGGGCAGCCAACGCCTACACTTCCGGTGCGCCAGATGATAATGAAGTATTCGTCATAAATAATTTTGTGAGAGATTGGGGGCATACCTTCATCTACGATGAAAACACGCTGCGTGGAGCGATGACGCTTGCCGGCTTCAAGACAGTAACAAAATGCGATCTGCGGGAAAGCAAAGACGCCGCTCTGTGTAATCTTGAAAATGAAAAGCGCCTGCCGCCAAATTTTTTGCGGCTTGAGACGCTCACGCTCGAAGGCAGCAAATAGCCTGCCCGCCGCTGGTACCCCCGGTCCTTTGAGCCTCGCCCAGGCCGCGCCATCCAGCGCCGGCCCAATCGGCCGTTGTTCGACGCGGCCGGAACGCGGTAAGGTGCAATTGATATGAATCAGGCCGTCCGCCCCCGCATCGCCGCTTCGGCCTGTCCACACGACTGTCCGTCGACCTGCGCACTCGAAGTCGAGGTTTTTGGCAACAACGCGATCGGCCGGGTCCGCGGCGCCGAGGATAACGCCTACACCGCCGGCGTGATCTGCGCGAAGGTCGCGCGTTACGCCGAGCGCGTGCATCATCCTGACCGCTTGAAGTATCCGCTCCGCCGGACCGGCGCGAAAGGCAGCGGCCAATTCGCCCCGATCTCGTGGGACGACGCGCTCGATCTCGTTGCCGAGAATTTCATCCGCGCCGAACAGGCGCACGGCTCAGAGGCGGTTTGGCCGTATTTGTATGCCGGCACGATGGGCTACGTCATGCGCGACGGCATTCACCGCCTGCGGCATGCCAAGAAATATTCCGGCTTCTTCTCCACCATCTGCGTCAATCCGGCCTGGACCGGTTTCATCGCTGGCACCGGCCTGCTCGCCGGCGCCGATCCGCGCGAAATGGCGAAGTCCGATCTGGTCGTGATCTGGGGCACCAACGCGGTGAACACCCAGGTCAACGTGATGACGCATGCGACCCGCGCCCGCAAAGAGCGCGGCGGCAAGATCGTCGCCGTCGACGTTTATATGAACGGAACGATGCGACAGGCCGACCTGCCGGTGCTGATCCGGCCTGGCACCGACGGCGCGCTCGCCTGCGCGGTGATGCATTGCCTGTTCCGCGACGACAAAGCCGACTGGGACTATCTCGACCGCTACACCGATGCGCCGCGCGAGCTTGCCGAGCATTTGCGCACGCGAGACCCGCAGTGGGCGTCGCGGATCACCGGGGCGCCGGTGGAAACGATCGAAGCATTTGCCTGGCTCGTCGGCGAGAACAAGCGCGCCTACTTCCGGCTCGGTTACGGATTTTCGCGCTCGCGCAATGGCGCGATCAACATGCATGCGGCGAGCTGCATCGCAGCGGTGACGGGCGCGTGGCGCTATGAAGGCGGCGGCGCATTCCACAACAACGGCGCGATCTTCCACCTTAACTCCAGTTTGATCGAGGGCAGCGAGCTGCGCGATCCATCGATCCGCATGCTCGACCAGTCGCGCATCGGCGCGATCCTAACCGGCGACGAGGACGCGCTACGCGGCGGCCCGCCGGTCACCGCGATGCTCATCCAGAATACCAATCCGGTTTCGGTCGCGCCCGATCAGGAAACGGTCAAGCGCGGCTTTGCCCGCGCCGATCTGTTCGTGTGCGTGCACGAGCAGTTCATGACCGACACGGCGAAAATGGCGGACGTGGTCTTGCCCGCCACCATGTTCGTCGAACACGACGACTTCTACTCGGCCGGCGGCAGCCAATACCTTTTGCTTGGGCCGAAGCTGATCGAGCCGCCCGGCGAATGCCGGTCGAACCACGAGGTGATCTGCGGCCTTGCCAAACGGCTGGGCGCCGAGCATCCGGGCTTTGCCATGACGCCGCGCGAATTGATCGACGCCACGCTGCAAAAATCCGGCTGGGGTACGCTCGCGCAGCTCGAGGCCAAACGCTGGATCGATTGCCAGCCCGATTTTGCCACCGCGCATTATCTCAACGGCTTCGCCTACCCGGACGGCAAATTTCGCTTCAAGCCGGACTGGCCGACGGTGCCGTTCAAGCGCTGGCACAGGACTCATGCCTCGCCCTCGATTCCGTCGCTGCCCGACCACTGGGAAGTGATCGAGGAAGCGGACACCGAGCATCCGTTCCGTCTCGCGACGTCGCCGGCGCGCGGCTTCCTCAATTCGAGTTTTACCGAAACGCCGACCTCGATAGCGCGGGAGCGGCGGCCCGAGGTGATGATCCATCCCGACGACGCCGCGGCGCTGGCCGTGACGGACGGCGAAGAGGTCAGGCTCGGCAATCGGCGCGGCGCGGTACGGCTGCACGCCAAGTTCTTCGAGGGCGTGCGCCGCGGCGTATTAATCGCGGAATCGCTATGGCCCAATTCCGCCTACGCCGACGGTCGCGGCATCAACACCCTGACCGGCGCCGACCCGGTCGCGCCGTTTGGCGGCGCGGCGTTTCATGACAATAAGGTTTGGCTGAGAAAACTGGTGAGCTAAATATTTTTTCAGCTTCCCGTCACGCCTCCCCCCACACCTCCCGCGCCACCTCGACGACGAGTCTGAGCTTCGCGATCTCGTCGTCCACCGTCATGGCATTGCCGCCGATTCCGCTGGAGAAGCCGCATTGCGGCGACAGCGCGAGCTGGTCAAGGGGCGCGTAGCGGCTCGCCTCCTCGATGCGGCGCTTGAGGTCGTCTTTGGTTTCGAGCGCCGCGCTCTTGGTGGTGACGAGCCCGAGCACCGCGATCTTGCCCTTGGGCAGGAAGCGTAATGGCGCGAAGCTGCCGGCCCGCGGCGTGTCGTATTCGAGGAAATAGCCGTCGACCGCGATCTCGTTGAAAAGCAGCTCCGCGATCGGGTCGTAACCGCCTTCGGCCACCCAGGCGCCGGCGAAATTGCCGCGGCACAGATGCATGCAAACAACCATGTCGTCCGGCCGGCCTGCGATCGTGTCGTTGAGCAACCGGGCGTAAGTTTTCGGCAGCGTATCCGGATCCTCGCCAATATTGCGGACCTGCGCCCGCAGCTCGGGGTCGCACAAATACGCGAGATTGACCTCGTCGATCTGCAAGTAGCGGCAACCGGCTTGGGCGAGGTCATGGATTTCCTCGCGGTAGACGCGCGCAAGGTCGGTATAAAATTGGCCCATATCCGGATAGGCCTCGGCGTCGACCGCCTCACGGCCGCCGCGGAAATGCATTGTGGTCGGCGACGGAATGGTGATTTTCGCCGTGCCGTGCGCGACCGATTTGAGGAAGCGGAAATCGTCGACAAAAATGCCGCACGGCCGGTCGAGCTTGCCCGTCACCTGCAGCGACGGTGGGCTGTGGTCGCGCGCGCCTGCAGCGGAGTGAAAGCGCACGGTGAGTTTCGCGGCCACCTGCCGCACGTTGCTGAATTTCAGCAAAAAATCACGCTGCCAGAAGGTGCGGTTGTATTCCCCGTCAGTGGCGAGGCGGAATCCGATCTCCTCCTGCAAGCGCACCACGTCGCGGATTGCCTCTTGCTGGATACGCGTGAGTTCGCCCGACGCGATCTCGGCCTTTTCCGCCGCTTCTCGCGCGCTGATGAGGGCGTCTGACCGGATGAGGCTGCCGACGTGGTCGGCGCGGAACGGCGGTCTGGTGCGCCCGAGCATGGATCATTTGCCTTTTGAGCCGGTTTCAACGGTGATGCATCCGTCTTGGCATCGGTGTAAAAAGATAGCAACGACCACACGAGGCTCGCACACGAGGCTTGCCATGGCTGCACAAATTGTTCCGCAGGCTTTGGGTTATGTCGGGGTTCGCGCCAAGGATTTGGGCGATTGGGCAAGCTATGGCTCGGGCCTCCTTGGCCTGCAACGCATCGACAAATCGCGCTCGACGCTCGCCTTCCGGATGGACGACCGCAAGCAGCGCATCATCGTCGACGCCGACGGCGGCGAGGGAATCGGCTTTTTCGGCTGGGAGGTCGCTGATGCCGCGGCGCTCGATGCGCTTGCCGCGCATCTCGACAACGCGCGGATCAATGTGGCGCGCGGTGCGCGCGCTCTCGCCGACGAGCGGCACGTGAAGGACCTGATCGTGCTCAACGATCCGCAAGGCAACAGGCTCGAAATTTTTCACGGCGCCGAAACGACGGCAGAGCCTTTCAAGCCCGGCCGCTCGATCTCGGGGTTCCGCACCGGCCCGCTCGGGCTTGGACACGCGGTGCTCAACGTCGACACGGCGGAGACGATCGAGCGGATGACGTCGTTCTATCGCGACGCGCTCGGCTTCCGGCTCACGGACTATTATTCGCATCCGTTCGTCGCCCGCTTCCTTCACGTCAACCCGCGCCATCACAGTCTCGCCTTCGTTCAATCCGGCAAAAATACGGTCCATCACCTCATGATGGAGCTTTTCAGCTTCGACGACGTCGGCCAGGGCTACGATCTCGCTTTGAACGAAGACCGCGTGGCGGTGACGCTCGGGCGCCATACCAGCGATTTCATCACCTCGTTCTATAGCTTTACGCCATCCGCCTTCATCGTCGAATACGGCTGGGGCGCACGCTTGATCGACGTCGACACCTGGCAGGCCTACGAGCGCAAGGAAGGGCCGAGCATGTGGGGTCACGACCGCGGCTGGCTTTCGGCCGAGGACCAAGCCAAGGCCCGCGCGCTGCGTCTTGCGAACGCGGCGAACGGCTTTCGCCGGCCGGTGCAGGTGATCGAGGGCAATTACGAGGTGATGTCCGGCGTCTGTCCGTGGTGGGACAGCGTCAAGGCGCGAACCGTCGCGTGATGGCGGGATCGCGGCGGAATAACTGAGCGCGCTCTACCGCACCCGTACCGGAATGATCTCGACAGAGAGCTGCACTTCGTCGCCGAGCCCGTAATAGTAATAAGCCGGTTGCGAAACCAGGCGCAGGAACAAGAACAGCCGGAAGCGCAGGCGCCTGAGCAAGCCCATCCGCCGCGAAGGCAGAAGGTTTTCCTGCGAGACATGCACAACCCACTGCCGGCGATCAGTCGGCAGATCGATTTGTTTGTGCCGGGCCATTTCTTCCAGCAACTGCTCCACGTTCGGCTCCTCCATGAAGCCGAAGCTCACTTCAACGGCGATGATGCTGCCTCTTTGGTGGTCGCGGTCGAACACCGTCACCCGATAGCGGTTATCCCTGATGTAGGGAACTTTGCGGTGCGTGACTTCGACAAGGATCAGATTGCGCGGCAGGATGCCGTGCCGCTCCCATAGCATTTGGATGAGCGCCGGGGCGCGATCGCTCGGCAGGCGCAAGGAGCTCGCCGCCATCACCACGGCGTTTCGCTCCATGAAAACTTTGCAGCCGCGGTGGAGCGCGACCAGTTCGGCCATCGTCATCGTCGATTTCGCGGAATAGGCGGCAAACGTCGCCTTGCGACCCCAGCGCCACGTCGTCATCACCAGGAACAAAACGACGCCGACCGAAAGCGGAACGTAGCCGCCTTCCAGGAACTTGAGCGAGCTCGCCACCAGAAAGGCGGCGTTGACCGCGATTAGAGCGCCCCACACCAGACCCGTGGTGGTTGGCCCCCAGTTCCAATAGCGCCGGGCAACTGGAACCATCGCAAGCGATGTTATGACCATCACACCGGATACAGCCAGTCCATAGGCCGCCGCAAGCGCCGCACTGGAGCCGAACGTCACGACGAGCAGAATGCAACCAACGAAAAGGGACCAATTGATAAAGGGTACATAGATTTGACCGGCATGCCTCTCATGAGTGTGCAAAAGATTGAGCCGTGGGAAGAGACCCAAGCGGATCGCTTGTGCTGCCAGCGAAAAGGCCGCCGAAATCAACGACTGCGAAGCGATAACCGTGGCGATGGTGGCGAGCAAAACCATCGGGAAAAGCATCGACGCCGGTACGAGGTTGTAGAACAGCTTACCGCCTGCGATCGGCACCCCAGTCAATAGGTAGGCGCCCTGCCCGACATAGTTTAGCAGCAGCGCGGGATAGACGAATGCAAACCAGCTCGCTCGTATCGGCCCCGCGCCGAAATGCCCGACATCCGCGTACATCGCTTCGCCGCCGGTGACGACCAGCATCAACGCGCTCAAGACGAGTAGCGTATCGAACATGCCCGCGTGCCCGAGAAATTCCAGGCCGTACGCGGGATTGAACGCCGCGAGAATTTCCGGGTGATGTCCGATCTGCCAAGCACCGAGGCCGGCAATGACGATAAACCAGACCGCGAGAATTGGACCAAATACCATGCCGATCCCAGACGTGCCCTTGAACTGGATAGCAAAGAGCACAGTCAGGAGTCCGATCGTGATCGGTATAACGACATTACCCAAAGCCGGAGCGGCGACTTGAAGGCCCTCCACGGCCGAGATGACGCTGATCGCCGGCGTAATCATACCGTCGCCGAAAAGTAACCCCGCTCCCAGCATCAGCGCCCACAAGAGTAGCGTCGTGCCGCGCTTCTTGTGCTCGTGCAAAAGGCCGTAAAGCGCGAAGAGGCCGCCCTCGCCGTCGTTCTGCGCGCGCAAGACCAAGATGGCGTATTTGATGGCGACGATGATTGTGATCGTCCAGATCACCAACGATACGCCGCCCAGCACGTCGGCGGACGTTTGCCCGGCACCGGTTCGGCCGAGGAACAACGCGTCCATCGCGTAAAGCGGCGACGTGCCGATGTCGCCGTAGACGATACCCAGCGCGCCTATTGTCAACGCCGCAAAACTCCCGCGCGGTGCATGCGACGGGGCCTCGATCTGTTTCGAAGCTATTCTGGCAACGGCTTTGCGGTACAGGCTCGGACCTTTCATGAAGCACGTAGCCCAAATCCAGATTGGCGTTGCGCGGCTGCTCCCGAGGACTGAACCCTAATATTGGCGCCAAAACCAGCGCATTGACCTAGAGCATATTTCGGCTGATTTGAATCGGGGGATTCCCGAGGGTCTTTGGATGAGCGAGTCTAGCGGTATCGATTCGATTTTTGGAGTGCAATCGATGCCGAAACCATGTTCTTTGGACTTGCGCGAGCGTGTGCTGGACGCGGTCGAAACGGGTGCGTCGCGACGTGAGGTGGCCGAACGGTTTGAGGTGAGCCCCAGTTCGGCGATCAAATGGATGCAGCGCTGGTACGAAACCGGAAGTGTCGCGGCCAAGCCGACCGGGGGAAGCTTCTCACCTCTGGAGAAGCACGCCGGCTGGCTGTTGGCTCTGATTAGCGACCAGCCGGATTTGACGCTGGATGAAGTCGTTGTTTCGATGCGCAAGCGACGGATCGCCGGCAGCCGCAGCGCGGTTTGGCGGTTCTATGCCCGCCACGGCATCAGCTTCAAAAAAAAGCCTGCGCGCCGCGGAGCAAGAACGACCCGACGTGGCCCGAGCGCGCCGGCGCTGGATGCGCGAGCAAGGCATGTTTGACCCGGCCCGATTGGTGTTCATCGACGAGACCTCAACCTCAACCAATATGGTGCGGCTTCGAGGCCGCTGTCGGCGCGGCGAGCGGTTGATCAGCCGCGTGCCGCAGGGACATTGGAAGACGATCACATTCGTGGCGGGGCTTCGCCATAACAAAATGACTGCTCCCTTTGTGGTGGATGGGCCAATGACCAGAGCCGCCTTTCTTGCCTATCTCGAACAATGTCTGGCGCCAACGCTCAGGGGGATCGCTGTGCAGAAGGCTATCGAAGCTGCCCGCGCCAAGCTTCTTTACCTGCCGAAATATTCACCGGACCTCAATCCGATCGAGCAGGCCTTCAGCAAACTGAAGGCGCTTCTCCGCAAGGCCGCCGAGCGAACCATTCCACATCTCTGCCGCAGGATCGGCAAACTGATTGCCACGTTCAGCGCCAGAGAATGCAAAAACTACTTCGCCCATGCAGGCTATGCTTCTACTTGATCGGAATCCGCTCTAGCTCATCAGCAAGCGATTGATAAAATTGTCTCGCGTGGGCATTGATCTGTATCAACTGCCGACACAAAAAAACGCCGTAGTCATCATCAGGTGGCGAATTTCAGCCGAAAGATCGGGCCATGCACGCTGCGTCGATATGGGTTGTTGTTTTTTGGATGGCTATTTGCTCGGCGTGGGCTCAAGAAACCAATATGGCACAGACCGCGCGCAAAGGTCACGACTTGGCGGCCATCATATGCGCAAATTGTCATGTGGCTGCGGCCGACCAGCGCTTCATGCCCGTCCTTAACCCGCCAGCACCGTCGTTCGAGACAATAGCGCAGCGGCCGGATACCAACGCCGATTCGCTGCAAAAATTTATGACCACGACACATCGGGGTTTGGACCACCCGAAGGGCATGCCGAATCCTTACTTGGCCGACTATCAAATCACCCAGGTTGTTGCTTATATTCTGAGCCTGCGTAAGTAACGTCGGCGCATCACTTTGCGGCCTCGCGCTTGGGCGGTTTCCCGGACCAGCGCTCCGCCGCCGCGTCATCGGCCGCCTTGGCGTCGACCCAGGCGGTGCCCGCGATCGTCTCCACCTGCTTCCAGAACGGCGCACGTGTTTTCAGGTAATCCATGAGAAACGACGCCGCCGCGAATGCCGCCTCGCGATGGCTCGATGCCGTCGCCACGAGAACGATGACCTCGCCGGCCGCAATTCGCCCGTAGCGATGGATCACCGTCACGCCGAGGAGCGGCCAGCGCGCGCGCGCTTCCTCAACGTGACGGGCGATCTCCGTTTCGGCCATTCCCGGATAATGTTCGAGCGTCAGTGCGGCGATCGGTTGGCCGTTCTCGTCGGCGCGACAGAGACCGGTGAAGGTCACGACCGCGCCGATATCGGTACGGCCGTGCGTCATTCTCGCTGCTTCGGCGGCGGCGTCGAAGGCTTCGCGCTGCAGGCGGATGATGGTGGTCATCGGCGTCGCGGCTTCTAACCGCCGGTCATGGGTGGAAAAAACGCAATCTCGCCTGCGCCGGCGATGGCCGCATCGGAACGCACATGGCGATGGTCTATTGCGGCACGGATCACCTTCGCATTCTCGAAGGCGTAGGCATATTGCTCATCCCGCCCGGCAAGCCAGGACATGAGCTCGGCCACGGTGGCAACACTGGCGGGCGGATCGACTTGTTCTTCCGCCTTGCCCAGCCGCTCACGCACCCAGGCGAAATAGAGAAGCTTCACGCATCCTCCTGGTAGAGGTGATGCAGCCCCGCCTGCAGATAATCCCACCCGGTATAGATCGTCAGCAAGGCTGACAGCCATAGCAGCATGATGCCGATCTTGGTGACGACCGGAACGACGGCGTCGCCGGCGTCGCCGGCGATCAGAAATCCCACAGCGATCAGCTGTAGCGTCGTCTTCCATTTGGCGAGCCGCGTCACCGGCACGCTGACGCGCAGCTCCGCCAGATATTCGCGCAAGCCCGAGACGAGGATTTCGCGGCAGAGGATGACGATCGCTGCGAACAAGGACCAGCCGTGAATGGTATCTTCCGCGGCAAGCATCAACAGACACGACGAGACAAGCAGCTTGTCGGCGATCGGGTCGAGCATGCGACCGAGCGAGGATTGCTGCGCCCAGATGCGAGCGAGATAGCCGTCAAGGAAGTCGCTGATGGCGGCGGCGATAAAGAAGGCGAGCGCAACCCACCGAAGCCAAAGGCCGCCGTCGAGAATGCTTTGCCAGAACATGCAGCCGACGACGATCGGTATCGCGACGATCCGGCCATAGGTCAGGATATTGGGAAGCGCGAGCGGATGCACGCGCAGCCGGCCTGTCGTCGTGGTCGAGTTCATAATCGTACCATACCGCCGCCGGGACACCGCCGACAGAGCTTTGATGCGCATGCCTGCCTCGCGGCATCCGCACCAGGGCGCCCCGCCCGCCTGTAACCTCGTCGAGGTCCGCTCACGCCGGCCCCTCGTGGAAAAATTCGTAGATGCGCCGGGCCGTTTCGGCGCTGATATCATCGACTTGCATCAAATCCGTGACCGAGGCGCGCTCGATCGCTTTGAGCGTGCCGAAGTGATGCAACAATGCGCGCTTTCGCTTTGGGCCGATGCCCGCGATCTCCTGCAAACCGGCCTCGCGCAGATCGCGCATGCGGCGAGCCCGGTGCGAACCGACCGCAAAACGATGCGCTTCGTCGCGGAGTCGCTCGACGAAATAGAGCACCGGATCGCGTGGCGGCAGCTTGAACGAGTCGCGGCCGGGAATAAAGAAAGTCTCGCGGCCGGCATCACGGTCGGGCCCCTTGGCGATGGCGACGAGCGGTATCTCGACACCGAGCTGGGTGAGCACTTCGCGCGCCACACCGAGCTGCCCCTGCCCGCCGTCGATCAGCACGAGATCCGGCCATGGAGATTCAGCATTGTCGGCCTCAAACGCCGCTTGCGTGTCTTCCCCCTCCCGTTGCGGGAGAGGATGCAACGCGATCGATCCCTCGATCGATCGCGAGGATGGGTGAGCACGCTTGATGACGCCGGCGTCAAGCTTTGGCGAAGGCAGGGCGGGTGAGGGGTCGAGTTGTGCGATCGGCGTCGCCCCCTCACCCGGCTCGCAGCTACGCTGCTCGCCACCCTCTCCCGCAAGGGGAGAGGGTAAAGGCGCCTCGGCAAGGAGGCGCTTGAAGCGGCGTCCGAGCACCTCGCGCATCATGGCAAAATCATCGCCGGGACTAAGATCGGCCGAGCGGATATTGAACTTGCGGTAGTCTTTTTTGCGAAAACCCTCCGCCCCGGCGACGATCATCGCGCCGACCGCGTTCGAGCCCTGTATGTGGCTGTTGTCGTAGACCTCGATGCGTCGCGGTACCCGCGGCAAGCCGAAGGTCTCGGCAAGTTGGCGCAACAGTCTCTGCTGCGAGGATGTCTCGGCGAGCTTGCGGCCCAAAGCTTCACGCGCATTGGCGAGCGCGTGCTCGATCAAATCCCTTTTTTCGCCGCGCCGTGGCACCATCACCTCGATCTTGTGCCCGCTCTTGGTGCCGAGCGCTTCCGCGAGCAGTTCACGATCCTCGATGTCGTGAGAGATCAGGATCAGCCGCGGACACGGCTTGTCATCGTAAAATTGGGCCAGGAAGGCGGCGAGGATTTCACCGGGCGAGATCGATCGGTCGGCCCTGGGGAAATAAGCGCGGTTGCCCCAGTTTTGCCCGGTGCGGAAGAAGAACACCTCGACGCAAGCAAAGCCGCCCTGCTGATGAAGGGCAAAAACATCTGCCTCCTCGACGCCGCGCGGATTGACGCCTTGATGCGCCTGGATGGCCGAGAGCGCGGCCAGGCGATCGCGATAGATGGCGGCCCGCTCGAAGTCGAGCGCCAGCGAGGCCTTTTCCATCTCACCGGCGAGCTCATCCTTGACCGCCTTGCTGCGCCCGGACAGAAACGCGTTCGCCTCGCGCACCAGCACCGCGTATTCGCTGAAATCGATCTCGTTGGTGCAAGGCGCCGAGCACCGCTTGATCTGATGAAGGAGGCATGGCCGCGTGCGGCTCTCGAAGAAAGGATCGCTGCATGAGCGCAGCAGAAACGCCCGTTGCAACGCGTTGACGGTCCGATTCACGGCCCAGACCGAGGCGAACGGCCCGTAATAATGGCCCGGCCGCGTGCGCGCGCCGCGATGTTTGAGGATTTGCGGGGCCCAGTGGTCGGACGTGATCAGGATATAAGGGAAAGATTTATCGTCGCGCAGGGTTACGTTGAATCTTGGCCGCAGGCGCTTGATCAGGTTCGCTTCGAGCAGCAGCGCTTCGGTCTCGGTGCGAGTGACCACGAACTCGAGTGCACGGGTCGCCGCAATCATGCGCTCGATGCGGGTGTCGAGACCAGTGGGACGGGCGTAGGCGCGAACGCGATTCCTCACATTCTTCGCCTTGCCGACATAGAGCACGTCTCCCCGCGCATCGATCATGCGGTAGACGCCGGGCTGGGACGGCGCGAGCTTGGCGTAATGGAGGATCGCGTCACGCCCGGCCGCAAGTGACTCCTCGTCGCCGGTCGCGGCGTCGGTCTTTTCCGTCTCGGGAAGCGACGACTCCTCGTCTTCCTCGGCGATCTCGACCTCGGGCTCGACGTCTTTTTTCGGAACGCTCATGCTCTTGACTTGCCGAAACGCTCAGCTGTGACCAATCGATTCCGCTCGGGTGTGGCCGCGTGCAGTCGAACTGCGAACGTAAGGTTTGGAGCGGCTTAGGGCCAGTGCCAGCGATGTGGGCTCGAGCCTCGTTGCCAGGATCGGTTGTGCCGCGGCGCGCGAGCGCCGACTTGGCGCGGCTCGAATGATCTACAGACTTTCTTAACGATAACGACGTGGCATTACTTACCGGTTCATCAAGGTTTAACTTAAAAATCGCGATAAATTCTTTCAATCGAAGGACGGCGTTGATCTTCGGAAAGCCGATATGAAACCAATTCTAGCCACAGCAATTTTTTTGCTGGCGATGACAGGCATGGCCGCGGCCGCCGACTATTACGCGCCGTCAGCGCTCGGCCCCTATAGCTGGATCGGTCCTTATGTGGGTGCGAATGCTGGCTACCAGTCGGGATGGGTCAGCAATAGCCCGATCCAGCCATCCGGGATAGCTGGAGGCCTTGAGGCCGGTTACAATTGGCAACGTGGCCAATTCGTCTTCGGCGCCGAGACGGATATCGAACTCTCTGGGGCGGACGCGACTGTGGCCCCGTTTCAATTCTCCAGTCCCTGGTTCGGAACCCTGCGCGGCCGGGGTGGCGTCACCATGGGCAACGTTCTGATCTTCGGAACCGCCGGCCTCTCTTATGGAGATATCCGGGCGGACAGCGCCGGCTTGACAGAGTCACACGCCAGCGTCGGTTGGGTGGCCGGTGCCGGGATCGAAGTCGGCTTCTCCCAACGCTGGTCGGCAAAGGCCGAATGGCTCTATCTCGACTTGGCGGAACGCAGCTTCGCGCTCACCGGAACCAATAATGGCCTCAGCGCGAATTTGCTGCGCTTCGGGGTCGACTACCGTTTCTGATTCGGCCCGGCGGGCCGGGTTAAGGTTCCAAAGTTCCATTTATTTGCGCCTTTGGGAAAATTAGAGGTTATTTAACCATCATTGCGACGAGTTTAAGACATAATTAGATATAATCTTGACAGCACTTAGTCTATTCTCGCCACAATATTGTCGCGAAAGAGAAATGGAGTGTGTTCTTCGTACACTAGACGCAAGGACGCGCGTGAATACTATGGGGACCTACGTGCAATGGAGGTCCTCAATGAAGCGTTTGTTTCTTGCCGCGGTCGCGCTGGTGGCGCTGGCTGGTATGGCATCCGCAGCCGACCTGCCCCCCGGCCCACCGACTTACTATAAAGCGCCGGCTTTTGTTCCCCCGCCCTACACTTGGAGCGGCTTTTATCTCGGCGTGAACGGTGGTGGCGGCCTCGGACGTTCAGCGTGGGACACGACGAACGCGTTCAATATCTCCGGCGGCATCGTCGGCGGCACGCTCGGTTACAATTATCAGTTCGGTCACGCCGTCGTTGGCGCTGAAGGCGACATCGATTGGAGCGGCATCAAGGGCTCAACCACCGGCGGCTGCCCGGCGGGCTGTTCGACTGGTGACTCGTGGCTTTCGACGGTGCGCGGGCGGTTAGGTTACGCGGCCGACCGGTTCATGCCCTTCGTCACCGGCGGCGCCGCGTTCGGCAACATCAACGCCTCGACGCCCGGCCTCGCCGGCGGCAGTTCGACCAATGCCGGCTGGACGATCGGCGCGGGCCTCGAATTCGCGATCGCCGGCAGCTGGACGGCCAAAGCGGAATATCTCTATGTCAACCTTGGCAAGTTCAATTGCGGCCTTAACTGCGGCGCGGCGACCGACAACGTGTCATTCAGCGCGAACCTCATCCGTGGCGGCATCAACTACCGCTTCTGAGATCGGCTACAAACAAGCATAGCTGCGACAAACGCCTCGGGGGTAAAAGCCCCCGGGCTTTTTCTTTGCCCCCGACGTCCGCCCGGATGGTGGCTTCACCCGGCCCCGGAATAACGAAATTCGGTATCAGACCTTCACCGTCGTCGCGGCGAATGCGGGCACGCGCGCGGCGAAGCCATCCAGCCAAGCGACGAGATGCGGATGATCGCCACGCCAGCTTCCGCCGAAACGGATATCGCGATAACCGAGCGCGCAAGCGAGCGCGATCTGCCCGACGTGAGGGAGGCCGGGAAGCGGGCCTAGCGCCGGCGGCGCCGCTTCCAGCACGGCGAGCGCGCGCTCAACCTTGCCGGCCTGGTAATCCAGCCATTTCGCCTCGTGCTTTTCCGGCGCCCGCCAGCGGCTTTCGTAGATCGTCAAGATCGAGGCATCGAGGATACCGTCGCATAGCGCCTGCAAGCGCAACGCCGCGAGCCTCCGGGGCGGATCGCGCGGGATAATCTTGCCGCCGCCGGCGCGGTCGTCGAGATATTCGAGGATCACTCGCGAATCGTAATAGGCGGTGCCGTCCTCGGTGATCAGCACGGGAATTTTGCCGAGCGGATTCTGCTCGCGCAGCGTATCGCCCGGATTTACGGTGTCGGCTGGTTCGATCTTCACGTCATCGAAGCCGAGCAGGGACAACGCGATCTGCACCTTGCGGCCAAACGGAGAAGGCGCGGCGGAACGCAAAATCATCATGGCACTCTCGATTTCAGCAATTGGCTTGCGCAACGTCGGAACGACGAGTTTGACAAAATAGCAGCTTCCGGCGGTGGCGGCACGCCTCCGCCCGGCACCGGATCGGCGCCGCGCTCTACGCGCAAGGCACCGCGTTCTCGTCCTCGTTAGTGAAGCGTCATCTTGTGCGGAAAGCCGCCTTCCCGATCAAGTCCGGGGTAGCCTTTCCGGATCACGCTCTAGCCGGTGACGACCAGATTAACCGCCTTGGGACCTTTGCCCTTCTTGTCCGGTTCGACGTCGAAACTGATACGCTGCCCCTCCATCAGCGACTTCAGCCCAGCGCGCTCCACGGCGGTGATGTGCACGAACACGTCGCGCCCCCCGTCGTCGGGCTTGATGAATCCATACCCGCGCTCACCGTTGAAAAACTTGACCGTACCGGCCATTGCCATCGAGTAACTCCTTCCCCGTCGTTGCTTCGCCGCCGGCCCCCACGGCGCGACGGCTTGGCTAAACATCCACTCGGGCAAGGCTTCAGCCGCGTACGGCCTCAGTCACTCCGCCGGCCCCCCACAGGAGGCGGAACGTCTAAGCCAGCAACAGTTCAATTAGACCAATTCTTGCGTGTGGAAAAGTGGGAGACTACCTCCCCGTACCTTCCGGCCGCCCCTCCCGGGCGAGCCAATCGGTCCGGCTTGCCGCCCCAGGCGACAGCACTGTGCAGACCGCGGGTATGAATGTTCGCAAATCCTGTTCGAGCGTGAATGGCGGATTAACCACGATCAGGCCGGAGCCGATCAGGCCGGCTTCCGCACGCGGCGGACCGACCGTGAGTTCGCTGCGCAGCACGTTTGGCATACCAAACTTTCGCAGCCGCCTTGCCAGGGCATCAGGCGCGCCACGCTCCTTGATCGGATACCACAGCAGATAAATGCCGGTCGGCCATTTGCGGTGCGCCGCCGAAAGCACGTTCGAAAGCCTCATGAAATCGGCCGCTTCCTCGAATGGCGGATCGATGATGACGAGGCCACGCCGCTCTTTGGGGGGCACATAAGCCCCGAGAGCCGTCCAGCCGTCGATCGTCAGCGCTTTGGCGCGACGGTCGCCGCGTAATGCCGCGGCGAGCAAGCCGGCAGACCGCGGCTCAATTTCGCAGGCGATGAGGCGATCCTGCGGCCGCAGCAGATTTTCGGCAATCAGCGGCGAGCCTGGATAGGTCCGGAGCCTGCCGTCAGGGTTGAACGCCGCGACCGCGTCAAGATAGGGCGCCAAATAAGGGGACAAGAGTGCGTTCGCCGTTCCGTCCTGCCCGGCCTGCCAAATGCGCTCTATCCCTTGGCGCCATTCGCCGCTGCGGCTCGGCTCGGCCCCCAAAAGGTCGTAACGGCCAGCACCGGCATGGGTGTCGATGACGCGAAAGGCCGCTGGCTTTAAGCGCAGGTGCAGGAGGATGCGCGCCAACACACTGTGCTTGTGCACATCGGCGAAATTGCCGGCGTGGAAAGCGTGGCGATAATTCATCAACCCCCGCGCAGCGGCGGCATGACCAATTGGTCCCTTCGGCAGCTACGCCGTGCGATATCGGTGCAGGCGCGGAATTGCAGCTCCTTTGACAAGCAGATCCTCACTTCAGTCAGCCGCTTCTTGTCGCATTCGATGGCCATGCCATCTCGCGGCAGGTCGGGATTGGCTTTGATGAAAGCGTCCTCGACCGCAGCCGGCGTGACGCTGAGCGGCTGTTGCAGATCGGTATATTCGGGTGGAATTTTCACGGCCGCGCGCGCTTTGCGCACCGCGTCGAAATAGGCGCGCGGCGCGAGCCCCGAGCAGGTCCCATGTTTGTCCCACTCGTTGAAAATCAGATGCGGCGCCGGCATCAAATCGAGCATGGACGAAACGATGCCGCGGTACAATCGCGGCGCCGGGACTTGGCAATATTCCGGAAATCCCTTGTCGTATTGGGGCCACAGCCCGTGCACGACGAACGAATAGGGCCGCGCTCCGCATTGCAGTGTCGGGCCCCGTGCGTTCCCTCGCTCGGCGGCGGCCGCGCAGAACGATGGCGACCAAGACAACGACAGAACGTAGAAGTCGAACTGCGCCGCCTCATTTGGCCGCGAGCTTTGCGCCGGCGCCTCCATCACGGCGGCGACGAGCACCAATACGGCTAGAGCGGCCCGAATACCGAACCTCATCATGATCACCCCCACCCGCATTACCGCCAACTAACATAACCTCCAGCCTGAACGAAGCAAGAACAAAGTGCGAATTAAGGGATGCTGGGTTTGACCTGCGTCAAGCCCCGGCAGTTGCCGAGTTGCCTCGGGGATCACGGTCGTCGTTTGTCTTGCCGATCGGACGCTGCCGCACGTTTGCCGCGTTGGCTGCCTCACACGGCGATTGACCGTGTCCGCAGGTGTCGAGAACGCCAATCATGACCGTCTACCACCTTTTCAAAAACAAGGCGTTTGAGCCTGAAGCGATCGCGACTATGACGAGCGCATATACCGACGTGTGCCACACTTTGGGGCTGCGGGATCGCGATGATCCGGAGACAAACGCTGTCGCCAAGAAGATCATCGAGTTCGCCCAACGCGGCGAACGCGATCCGATCCGTCTGCGCCAATTTGTGCTCCAGGCGCTGGGGTGGAGCTTTTGGCCTCGGGGTCGCGGCCTGTCGGGCTAAACATTGCCCGATTTTAATGCCTCCACTACCTACGCTATACTTGTGCCGCGCAGTTGACTGCGGGTGAGCGGATCGTGACGATGGCTGAGAAGACCACGGCTGGGACAATAGCCAAGGGATCAATAGCCAAGGGATCAAGGGATAAAGGGTCAGCCCATGAAATTTGAGCCAACGAGATTATTGATCGCGGGATTGGTTCTGACGGCGATGATGGCGAGCGCTGAAGCCCAAGTGAGCCCCCAGCAAACCCAAATGAACGCCTCCAGTTCAGTGGGTCAGCATGCGGCCGCCGCATCCGCGCAAGGGGACAAGGCCGCCGAGGCGGCAAAGGTGAGGGCCAACGATAAGGCCTACAACGCGGCGCTGCGCAATTTACCGGACAAGCAATACGATCCTTGGCACGGCGTGCGCTGAACGCGAGGAAGACGACGGAATTGCCTTACGGCCGCGCCGCGCGGCACGCCGGCCCGTAGGCCCAATTGCGATCGAGCCCGGCGACACAGAAATTGACGCCCCAATCCGCGCCGATAATCCCGGTATCCTCGGCGATCGAATAATAGATCGGATGTCTCACGCCATCGTTGATCACCGCCGTGCCGCTACAGAAGCGGCGCGGAATGGATTGTGCCGCCCAGGGTAGCACGGCGGTTTGGTGGATGTTCTCAATGCCGACGATCTGCAGGTCGGAATTCCAGAACCGAGCCTCCTTGGCATGGAAATCGCCGATGATGCGGTCGAGCGCTGCGGGATAATCGCAGGCCGGCATGTCACGATCATAACGCGGCCCGGACAACCAGAAATTCTTTTCGAGAAGGCCCGCCGCACCTAGCTGCGAGGCCGAAACAACGCTGAGCGCCAAACCCAGCGCAAGACACGCGATCCGCCCTGACATGCCCTCTAGCCCTTGCCGCCCCTCTTGCGCAGAACCCGACCAACCGTGCCGCGCCAGCCATTGCCGGTCAAGAGTAGCTTGCCGGGCGAAGCCTGCGTAACTGGTCACCGTGACAAACCGGCCACGCTCGGAGACCGCGAGCCCTGCAAGGCCCCGGGGGACCGCAGGCACGCCCACCCCGGACCCGAGACTCAATCGCAAGGTCGGATGGGCGACGGTCCGGCCGTCCACAGGAATTTCGTTCGCCCGAGCTTTGATAACGGATTTTTTTGCAACCACGGCGCGCGACGGTACTGCTACATCATGGTACCGGTCATAAGCTTGTTGCGTCTGATTCGTCGGAAATGCGGGCGTTCAGTGATCAACCGCGGTTTGTTGCTCCTTTTGGATGTTTCTTCCGCGCAGTCCCTTCCAAGAGGTCGCGCGGCAGAGGAGTCGGGACCTTGGACGATCCGGTCGAGAGGGCGGATGGCCCTTCGGGGGAATTGGACATGGGCGAAGTGCATCAGCTCGTAACATCCGAACCGGCGTTCGGTCTGCAGGCGGCGGGGCGCCTGATGGCCAAGATCTTTGCGCCGTGGGTACAGGACCTGGCATTGCTGGTAGAAAGCGTGGAGGCCATGCGGCCTCCTGGAGCATTGCCGGACTGGCAGCCGGGCGCTGTGGTGAGGTTGCCGTTCTCCAAAAAGATCTGTTGCGATGGCGAGGCGATCTGCAGTCAGGCGCTGATGGCGCTCGCGGACAGCGCCATGGTCATCGCTTGTTCGGCGGCCTGGAACGGCTACCGTCCGATGAGCACGATCGATCAGACCACGCATTTTCTGCGCCCGGTGATGTTTGACGTTGTCGCCGACGCCCGCGTCGTGCGCATCGGCCGCAACACCAGCTTTGGCCGCGTCATGCTGCTCGGCGCGTCAGACAAGCGGCCGGTTGGCATGGTCGCGAGCGCCTATTCGATGTTGTGAGAAAGCCGCCTGCCACCCGCCGGAAAATCTAGGGTGTCGGCAGCGATCGCGAGCGGCTTTTCATTCCCGGCGCAAACTTCTAAGCTTGTGTTCCGTTGGCTTGGATGCGGAGAATGGGGCAATGCGTCGGAAACTGTTGATTGTTGCGGCGCTTGCGCTGTTGCTGCCATTTGCAGGCCGCGCCGCATTGGCCGGTGCCGTTTTTCTCGGCCCAGGTCCGGGACTTACGGGCAACGATACCGGCGGCATTATTTCCTACTCACCTGATCTGACGAAAGGCGTCTACCGCGAGATGGCCGCAAACTGGTGCACGCGCTGGGGCCGCCTTTCGTACGTGACCAGCGTGCATCGCCGATACGGCGATTACGCCAGCTTCGTCTGCATCGATCGTCCGGGCATGATTCACTGATCAGGTCGTTGGTCGCCAATCGCCGATAAGCGCCTGAACAAGCGTCAGCGCCGCAACCGCCGCCGTATCGGCGCGCAGAATGCGTGGACCAAGCGAGAGACGAACCACGTTCGGCAACTTGAGTAACGATGCGCGCTCGTCCTCGGCAAAACCGCCTTCGGGCCCGATCAACACGGCGAGCGGCGAACGCGGCAGGCCGCCAAGAGCGGCAACCGGGTCGGTCACTTCGGCATCTTCGTCACAAAACATGAGCCGACGCGCCGGGTCCCATTGGGCAAGCAGGTGCGCGAGCGCAACCGGCGCTTCAATGTCCGGAAGCGAAAGAATGCCGCATTGCTCGGCGGCTTCGATGGCGTTGGCGCGCATGCGATCCGTATTCACGCGTGCGACCTGACTATGACGGGTGAGCACGGGCTGCAACCGCGAGACGCCCATCTCGACCGCCTTCTGGACCATGTAATCGAACCGCGCGGCTTTGAGCGGCGCAAACAGGTAGTGCAGATCAGCCGGCGAAGTTTGCTCACGCGTCTTGGCGCCGACGATCAAGGCAGCCGACCGCTTGAGCACGGTCAGAGCCGCGCTCCACTCGCCGTCGCGGCCGTTGAAGACCAGAACACGGTCACCCGATTTCAGGCGCAGCACCGTGACGAGATAGTGCGTTTGGGCACTATCGAGGGCTACATTCGCGCCCTCCGCCAACGGCGCCTCAACGTACAGGCGCGGACTGCGAAAATCATATCCGGACATGGGAAAATGCGAGCAATATGAGAAACGTTGCGGCGAAGCGCGGCTTGCGTGTATCACCTCGGGCAAGTGCTTCAGCGTCGCACCTGCCCCTCAGGGGAGGTTCTGCCGCCTTGTCGCCGAAATCAACGAGCCTTTTGATGGCCGTATAAGAGACTCACCCCTAGGGCACGGAACTGGGGAAAGGACGTAACATGAAGTGGAGCGTCGCCATGGCGCTGGCCGTCCTCGCCGTTGCCGCCGAACCGCATGCGGCGTTGGCGCAGGCGTCTCCACCGCAATGCAATGCTTTCCCTCAGCTCAGGACCGAGGCGCAGCAAAAGGCGTTGGCTGTGCGCACCGCAATCCAGCATAAGGCCGAACGCAAAGACATTTGCGTGTTGGTGCAGCGTTTCTACACGGCCGAGAGCAGCGTGATAAAGTTTCTCGAAGACAATAAGACTTGGTGCGGTATTCCGGAAGAGGCGATCAAGGCGGCCAAAGAGAACCACGAACATACCCTGAAGTTCCGCACCGCGGCCTGCACGGAAGCGCCCGCCGCCAAACCGCGGCCGCCGTCACTCAGCGACGCCATCGGCACGCCGTCCGTCGACACCGGGAACAACACTAAGACGGGCCGCGGCACCCTGGACTCGCTTAACGGTAATCCGTTGGCAAAATGAGCCCGGCAGCCGGTTCGGTTGCTGACGCGACCGGCAATTGGGTCGATACGCTCGCGCCAGTCTGGTCGCGTCCTTATTTGCGGCTCGCGCGGCTCGACCGTCCGATCGGCTCATGGCTGTTGTTGTTGCCCTGCTGGTGGTCGTCCGCCCTTGCCGCAGTGGCCGCCCACAAAGCGGCGCCGAGCCCGGTCCATCTCGCATTGTTCTTCATCGGCGCCTTTGCCATGCGCGGCGCCGGCTGTACCTGGAACGACATCGTCGATCGCGACCTCGACGCCAGCGTCGAGCGCACCCGCTCGCGGCCGATCCCGTCCGGCCAGGTCAGCGTTGTTCAGGCCGCGGTCTTTCTCGTCCTCCAGGCGCTGATCGGTTTTGCGGTGCTGATCTCATTCAACACCTTCACCATCGCGCTCGGCATCGCTTCGCTCGCGATCGTGGCGGTCTACCCATTCATGAAGCGGATCACTTACTGGCCGCAGACCGTGCTCGGCTTGGCTTTTTCCTGGGGCGCGCTGATGGGTTGGGCCGGCGCTTTCGGCCGGCTCGATGTGCCGGCGGTACTGCTCTATGCCGGCTCTATCGCCTGGGTGATTGGCTACGACACGATCTACGCTCATCAAGATCGCGAGGACGACGCGCTCATCGGCATCAAATCGACGGCGCTCTTGTTCGGCGCGCGCACCAAACCGATGCTCGCTCTGTTTTACGCGCTCGCGGTCATTCTCGTCGGCGCGGCCGGATTCGCCGCCGGCGCCGGCGCCGTCTTCGCCCTTGGACTCTTCGCCTTTGCCGCACACCTTGCTTGGCAGATCGTCCGGCTCGACATTACCGATCCCGACCGCTGCCTTGCCCTGTTCAAATCCGATCGGAACGCCGGCCTGATCCTGTTTGCCGGATTGCTGCTCGACGCCGCGCTGCGCCGCCTTGCCTGACGGTTTCTGCGGGCGCGGGCGACGGGACTTTATATCCCTCAATTCCTCGCGATGATTTCGCGCTCGCGGCGATGGATAGCGGGCGAGTCCGAGGGCTTCCCTGGCTGGCGCCGCAGCGGGATCGTTGGGCGGCGGCGGGCAATGGCGCTACGGCGGCGGCGCCGCCAGGTCGGCGCCTCGATGCGCACGGCGCCGAGGCGCGCGAACGGCTCCCGCAAGCTGCCGTCGCGCTCGGCGACAAGGAGGGGCAGTCCAAGCACGCGGCCCCACGACTGCCATTCGGCGACGATGTCATCGCTTATGCTGGACGAGAACAGCGGCAGCGACAGCGCGGGGTCGCCATGCTCGAGTACGACCGCGATAGCGGTCGGCGCGCTCGCCTTTCCCATGAGGCGAATAGCGACTCCGCGGAAGGCAGCGACCGGCAAATTAAGCGCCATGCGCATGCCGCGGACGGAACGGCGCACGACGACGCGCTCGCGATGAAGATCGACGACGCGCCGGTGCTCGTCGGCCGCGTCGTCGGCGGCTTCGAAACGCACGGGCAAAGAGAATGGGTCGAGCCGCAACGCGCGGCTCGACCCGGCAGCGATCCTGCCGGCTTCCATTTGACGCCCCGAAAACTCGGCTCCCGCCGGGCTGTTGCCGCCCGGTTTCCGCGACAATGCCACGGCGCGGTCGCAATCAGCTTAAAAACCCTGGTTAACTGCGCGTATCGCGGCCGCGAATGGCGCACATGATTGACGAGCCGTTGCCGCGGCGGCCGCAAATTTGTTGGCTTGCGTGCCGACGTGCGCCAATCCACGGGTTGAATCACGCGGCCGCCGGCTACATCTTGACCTTGTATTCGCGTCTCCCCCCACATAAACCGGCCCGCACATGCCATCGCTTCTTGACCAGTCCGACCTCACCAATCTCGCCGAACGTCTGGTGACCGCCGCGCGCCGCGCCGGCGCCGATCAGGCCGACGCGCTCGCCGTGCGCTCGGTGTCGCTTTCGGTTGATGTGCGCGACGGCGCCGTCGAAGAATCGCAGCGCTCCGAGGGAGACGACCTTGGCCTGCGCGTTATCGTTGGCCATAAGCAGGCAGTCGTTTCGACCAATGATCTTAAAGGCAACGGCTTCGATGCGCTGGCCGAGCGGGCGGTCGCGATGGCGCACGCAGCGCCGGAAGATCGCTTCGCCGGGCTGGCCGACGCAGCGCAGTTGGCGCGCCAATTGCCCGCGCTCGATCTCATCGATCCCGACATGCCTGAGGTCGACGTGCTCGAAGCCCGCGCGCGCGAAGCCGAGGCGGCCGCGCTCGCGGTCGCCGGCGTCACCAAATCGGGCGGCGCCTCGGCTTCAGCCGGCATCGGCGGGCTGGTGCTGGTAACCAGCACCGGCTTCCACGGTGCGACCATCGCTTCGCGTCACGGCATCTCGATGACGGCGATCGCCGGCGATGGCACCGGCATGGAGCGCGACTACGATTTCTCCTCGACGCTTCACGCCTCCGACCTCGACGGCGCGGAAGCGATCGGACGGCGGGCCGGCGAACGCGCGGTCAAGCGCCTCAACCCACGCAAGGTCGCCACGCGCCGCGTGCCCGTTGTGTTCGATTCCAGAATCTCCGGCTCGCTGGTCGGCCATCTCGCCAGCGCCGCCAACGGCAGCTCGATCGCGCGCAAAACCAGCTTCTTGCGGGAAAAGCTCGGCGAGAAGATTTTTGCTTCCGGCATCGAGATCGTCGACGATCCGTCGCGACGACGGGGCCTGCGTTCGCGGCCGTTCGACGCCGAGGGCATCGCCGGCCACCGTCGCATGCTGGTCGAGGACGGCGTTCTTAAAACCTGGCTGCTCGACTGCGCGACCGCGCGCGAGCTCAACCTGGAAACGACCGGTCATGCCCAGCGCGGCGTTTCCTCAACCCCGTCACCCGGACCGAGCAATCTTCATCTCGTCCCCGGCGACAAAAGCCCGGACCAATTGGTCGCCGACATCGAGGATGGTTTTTACGTCACCGACATGATCGGGATGGGAGTTAATCTCGTAACCGGGGATTATAGCCGCGGCGCTTCCGGATTCTGGATCGAGAACGGCGAACGCACCTATGCGGTCAGCGAGGTCACGATCGCCGGACATCTATCGGACATCTTCGCGAGCCTCGCGCCGGCAAACGACCTCGTCTTCCGCTACGGCACCAACGCGCCGACGCTGCGGGTTGAGGGCATGACCGTTGCCGGCCACTGAGGTCATCGATCCCGCACAAGCAACCGCGCGGCTTGCGACATGCGTGCGTGAGGCCGGCGCGCTGGCGCTGTCGATGTTTGGGACTCCGATCAACAATTGGACCAAGGCAGGATCCTCGCCCGTCTGCGATGCCGATATCGCCGTCGACCGGTTGTTGCGCGAGCGGCTGACCAACAAGGACTCGGGCATCGCCTGGCTCTCGGAGGAAAGCGTCGACGATCCGACCCGCCTTGCCGCGCGTTACGTCTGGATCATCGATCCGATTGACGGCACGCGCGCCTATCTCGCAGGCTCTCCGGATTGGACCGTTTCCGCGGCGCTCGTCGAACATGGGAGACCGATCGTCGCTTGCCTCTACGCTCCGGTCACCGAAGAGTTCTTCGCGGCGACCGTCAATCACGGCGCTACCTGCAACGGTGCTGCGATCACGGCCACGGGCGGCAGTTCGCTCGCTCACGCGCGCATCGCCGGTCCGAAAAGCTATCTCGAGCGAATAGCGGCCGTCGCCCCACTCTTCACCATTATGCCGCGCGTGCGCTCGCTGGCGCTGCGCCTTGCGCGCGTCGCGCACGGCGCCTGCGACATCGCCATAGCTGGCGTCAACAGCTACGATTGGGACCTTGCAGCCGCTGATCTTTTGGTGCACGAAGCTGGTGGCGCGCTAACGCCCGTCGGGGGCGGCGCTGTCATATATAACCGTCCCGTGCCGCGGCATGGGATGCTCGTCGCGGCCGGCCGGGACAGGCACGCGACACTCATCGAACTTCTTAGGGATGAACGCCTCGCCTCTTCATAGATCGCGAATTGCGCAGAGCGAGTTTTATGTCGGACATCCCCAAACCGTCAGGGAAGCAGTTGCTCCACCTCGTCTTCGGCGGCGAGCTCAACAACGTAGCGAGCATGGAGTTCAAAAACCTCGACAAGCTCGACATCGTCGGCATTTATCCGAATTATGCAAGCGCCTATGCCGCGTGGAAGGCGAAAGCGCAGGGCACTGTCGACAATGCCGAGATGCGGTATTTCATTGTCCATCTGCACCGGGTGCTCGATCCGGAAAGCCAGACGCCACAGCGCTGAGAGGACGCATGCTGTGGAAGCACATTGGGCGACAACGATGGGGGCGACTGAACGCGGCGACGTGCGGCGCTTTTAAGGGTGCCGATCGGCCGCTCGGGGAGGAATAAGCGTGCGCGACCGGTTGCCGCTCGCGCTGCGATTCTATCGACTCGCCTCCATGGCGGCGGTGCCGGCTTTGGCGCCGCGCCTATTGGCGTGGCGCTTGAAACGCGGCAAGGAAAATTCCGCACGCCTCGCTGAGCGGTACGGTCAGGCAAGCCTGCCGCGCCCGACCGGCCCATTGATTTGGCTGCACGGCGCGAGCGTCGGCGAAATGCTCGCCGTCATCCCTCTTATCGAGCGTCTTCGCGCGAAGAATTTCGCCGTGCTCGTGACTTCCGGCACCGTCACGTCGGCGGCGCTCGCGGA
>JBEKSB010000069.1:0-18013 GCA_049517455.1 Xanthobacteraceae bacterium | reverse complement strand
CAGTCCCGCCGCCGGCTGCGACCCGAACATCCAGCCCTGGGCTTGCGCCTCGGCGACCGAGAAGCCGCTCGACAGCAGAACCACATACGTCGCCACGAATGCCGCCAACAGAACGCCGGGCAGAATGAGCGGATTTTTGGAGCGACGCAGCGCCAGATGCAGCGCGATCGCAACGATCAGTCCCGCAGCGAGCTTGGCGGCGATTGCGACGTTTGCGAAAGCGCTGAGATTAGCGAGTTCCGGCCGCTGATCGGCCGCCACCTGCACCGCGCCGAGGATCATCAGCCAGCCGGTGGCGCCCAGAAAGCCGCCGATCACCGGAAAAGGTACAAAGCGAATAGCGCGTCCAGCGCGGGCCAACCCCAGTATGCAAAGCAGCAGCCCGGTGAGCGCGGTCGTCAGCGACATGGCGACGAGGGTTGGCACCAGAAACTCGGTGCCGCCGTGCGTAGCGAGCCGGTGAACGAGGGTCGCAACCATGGCCGCCATGACGACGGAGACGGAACTATCCGGACCGGCGATGGCGAAAGGCAGCGAGCTGCGCAACGCTACGATCGATCCGCCGATGGCAGCTGATAGAAAAGTCACCGCGACGCCGTAAGAGAGTACGTGCTCGAGCGGGCCGGTGAAAATCAGCGCCGCGTATGACAGGCAATAGGCGATCGACAGGATGCTGCAGATCGCTCCGGCAAATACATCCGTCAATGCCGCGCGGAACTTTTGATTACCGAACGTGCTATCTGCCCCAACTCCGCTGACGGCCATCGCTCGACCTTCCCCGGGGCGTAAAAGCGCCGGCCCCCCACAGCAGATTTATAACACGATCGCGCGCGTGGCCACCTGCACGCCAACGGGTAGGCGCACTGCCGGATTGCGTGCGCGGCACGCATCGTCACATATCGGTCATACGGCTGTTTACACGGCAGCGGCCGTGAGCGCGGCGCGAGCGTCTGTGCGGATGCGCTCCACCATCGATCGAAATCCATTCGAGCGCTGCGGCGTGAGATGCTCGCGCAAGCCCATTTGCTCAAATAGCGTCAGCGCGTCGGTCCCAAGAATGTCCTTTGCATGCTTTCCGGAAAATATCGCGAACAGGACAGCGATCAGCCCGCGCACGATGTGTGCGTCGCTGTCGCCCTCGAATGTGAGCACTGGCCCCCCTGCGCCATTCGGATGCACGTTGGTATCGAGCCAGACTTGGCTGGCACAGCCCTGCACCTTATTGGTGTCGTTGTGCGCCGCTTCTGCAAGCGGCGGCAATTCCCGTCCCAATTCGATCAGATAACGATAGCGATCGTCCCAATCGTCAAGAATCGAGAAGTTCTCGATGATTTCGTCAATGTCGGGCATTGCGGCGGCGGTTCCTCGTCGCCCTTTATATAGAGCGCCGAGCCGGCGAGGTCGATGTTCCGGCTGACGCCGTCACCAGAGGGAAGGATTACACGGAGCGCTTAGCGTCCTTGTGCGGCGGCGGGCCGTGCCATACGGGCGCGAGATCGGCCGGAGTCAAGGTGCTCTGCGAGGCTCGCTCCGCCGGAGATTTCTCCATCGCCGCTTTCGTGCCACCGGGATGGCGGGTCGTGCCGTTCGCAACCGACCCGGTCTCGCGCGGCGCCATCGCCTCACTCAACGCATCGTAAAGCATCTTTGCGCCCGCTTGCGCTCTGTGGCCGATGGCGGTTGCCACCTGTGAACCCACCGTGCAGGCGTCGGGCTGCCGGCCGCAGAAGCTGCGCAAATCTCCGACGGTGGCGGAGGCGGCCGAAATGGCCTCGGAAGCGCTGACGTCGTTGCCCGAGGGGCTTCGCTGCGCGGAGCCAAAGGGCAACAGGACAAGAACGAGCCCGAGCCAGAACGTCATTCGCAACAAAAAGAACATGAGACCCGCATCCCCTGCGGCCGCTATTGCCGCATGTGGGTTGAATCTAGCAGGCACCTTTGAAAGCCGCGTTGGCGGTACAGGAATGTTTTGCCTCATAATCGAACAGAATACGCCGCAAATTTTCGCGCAAGTTGAAAAAATATCATTTACCTAAAATTTGAACGAACGCGCGCGAGCCCAGTCGTTCGCGATGTTTCATCCCGGAACGAAATAGATAGGTGCGAAGGCTCGTTCGCATATATCCAGCGCAAGGAGCGCGTGAGCCCCGGCCGCGGCAACGGCCCGTTCACCATGATAGGGGAATC
Organism: Xanthobacteraceae bacterium; assembly: GCA_049517455.1. Classification (GTDB taxonomy): domain Bacteria; phylum Pseudomonadota; class Alphaproteobacteria; order Rhizobiales; family Xanthobacteraceae; genus BOG-931. The sequence continues at coordinate 15,826 of JBEKSB010000069.1, read as the reverse complement.
CCATACCTGCGCTGATGCACGAAGCCTGTCCGCACTGCTCCGGCGCGGTGCGCGGGGGGTACTTTAGTGTTCGCTTAAGCGGCGTCTGACACGATCGCCCGATAGAAAAATGGGGAGCGCGTCTGCAACGTCGGGCGTGCGATCGACGATCGTGGGCCTGTTTGCGCCAATACGGGATTATATTGAGACGCTGGTGCATCCGTCGGCGCAGCAGGATGCGCTGACCGCGGCGCGCCATCGCGCCTTTATTGCCCCGCGATTGCTTGGCAGCATCGTCGCAATGGCGTCGTTCCCGGCCTACCTGATTGCGCGCGGCGCGCCGAGCGCAATCGACCTGATCGTATTTATCTGGCTCGTCGCCCCTATCTTCACTGCCTATTTCCTTTCCCGCACCGGACGCTATGAGAGCGCCCACGTCCTATCTTCGCTCGCGCTGACCGGATTGGTGACGGCGGTGGCCGCGTCGACTGGAGGGATCGCCTCCTCCGCTGCGATTTGGCTCGTGGTCGTGCCGCTTGAGGCGTCGCTTTCGGCGTCGCGCCGCGTTGTCGCGGTCGCGTCGACCTTCGCGCTCGCTGCCGCCGGCCTGTTGATGCTTGGCGGCGAGCTCGACCTGCTGCCAGCACCCGATCCCAGTGGATATAAGGCGCTCGCTACGCTTGGCGTCGTATCGGCCGCGCTGTACGCGGCGGGCCTGGCACTCGGCGCCGAGGCGCTCGCTCGCACCAGTTTCTGGTTGCTATACGCCGAAGAGGATCGCTACCGGCTTTTGGCCCGCAACATGACCGACGTCATCACGCGGCACGGCCGTAACGGCGCCGTGTTGTTCGTATCGCCGGCCGCACAATCGTTGTTTGGTTGCGGAATTGCCGACTTGCACGGCCAGGGTTTGTTCGGCCGCGTCCATGTCGCCGACAGGCCGGCTTATCTGACGGCGCTCGGCGATACGGCGGTACTGGGGGAGAGCCGGTCCGTCGAGTTTCGCGTGCGGCGTGATGGGTCCGATGCCAGCGGCGGCCCTGCGGCACAATTCGTCTGGATCGAGATGCGGTGCCGGCCGCTTGAGCAGGTCGCCGCGCAGGTCGGTGCTTACGACCGCCGCGAGGTCGTTGCCGTGCTTCGCGACGTAACGGAACGCAAGCATCAGGAGCAGGCGCTTGAGGACGCGCGCGCGGAGGCTGAACGGGCCAATGCGGCCAAGAGCCGGTTCCTCGCCACCATGAGCCACGAATTGCGCACGCCGCTCAACGCCATCATCGGCTTCTCCGACATGTTGAAGAAAGAGTCGGCGTTGATGCTCGATGCGTCACGCCGCAATGAATATGCCGGCCTCATCAACGATTCGGGGCACCACCTGCTCGCCGTCATCAACGGCATTCTCGATATGTCGAAAATCGAGACCGACAATTTCGAGATCACGCCGGAGCCGTTCGCGCCGGGGCAAGTAATCACCGGTTGCTGCGATCTTTTGGCGTTACGAGCAAACGAGGCGGCCGTTGCGCTCGAAAAAATGCCGACCGGCGAGCTTCCGGAAATGGTCGCCGATAAGCGCGCGCTCAACCAAATCTTGCTCAACCTTCTTTCGAATGCAATCCGCTTCACCGATCGCGGCGGCAAGGTCACCGTCGGCGCTCGCGCGGAGGCTGGCAGCATCACCTTCGTGGTCGAGGATAACGGTGTCGGCATCAACGACGAAGATCTTGGGCGCGTGGGCGAGCCATATTTTCAGGCGCGAGCATCCTATGACCGCCGCCACGGCGGAACCGGTCTCGGACTGTCCATCGTCAAAGGGTTGGTGCGGCTGCACGGCGGCGAGATCAGCATCCGTAGCCGGGTGGGAGAGGGCACACGCGTCAGTGTTCGGCTGCCGCTCGATTGCGAGCGCGCGCAGCCGGCTAAGGAGCGTTCCGTCCCGGCCCGGGCTGGCGTGACAGGCTATTTGACGGCGCATTTGGTGAACAACGCGGCGCGGCTAACGGACCCTGTTGGGCGCGGAGATGTCGCCTCGTCCATCGACATTCGGGTGAAGAAAAGTGCGTGACCGCCGCAACAACGGTCGCCGCGCCAACGTGCGCGCATCCGGCACGGCCGGGGCTGTCGCTGCGGTCGGGTTGCGGCTATGGACCAAGGCCGCGCGTCATCCCGTCGATTCGATGTCGATTTTCGGCGCGGCTGCGGCGAGCTTTATTATCATCGTCAACGCGGTTTTCCTGCAATCGGGTCCGCATCCGGCGCCGTTTTTCGCCAATCCGCCGCCATTGCCAAAGGCAGCCGAAATTCGTCCTGACCTTGCGCTCATGCCAACCCCGAAGCCTGGGGAAGTGGCGGCCGCGCGTCCGACGACCGGGTCACGGACACTACAAACCGCTTCGACGCGGCGCAACGATCCCATCGCCGACCTCATCGGGTCATCGGTCGGCTCCTCATCGCGCGTTATGGCGGTGCAGCGCGCCCTCGCCGAATTTGGCTACGGCCAAATCAAGCCTTCCGGCGTTATCGACGCGCCGACAAGTGTGGCGATCGAGAAATTCGAGAGCGAGCACAAATTGCCGGCGACCGGGCGGCTCTCGGATCGGCTCTTGAACGAACTTGCCAACCTGACCGGGCGTCCGATCGAATAGTCTGCATTCGGGCCGAACCAGAGCTGGCGGTCCGTCGGATACGATCGAAGCCTCGCAAATCCGCCTTTCCGTGCTTATGGATTCCGAGATCGTGCCGTCCAAATCGGCTGTTGCCGATTTGGCATTCAAATGCCGATCTTGGAATACCCGAGATCGGTTGGCACCCGGAATGACGACGATGCGTCTCAAAACTGCGCTTTGGGTTGCCGCCTATGTGCGGCGCTGTTACGTCGAAGGCATCGCCGCCGTCGTGCGCCGGCGCGGCGCGGAAGAGGCCGGCGCCGTCTTTGTGCGCGTCAGCAGACTTGACGGCACTTCGGATTTATTCGGTCCGGCGCCGCAAAGCGCGTTCGACGCCGCGCAAGGAACGGCGCGCGCATTTACGCCCAGCCTTGCCACGCAATCGGCCCCCGATGCGGAAGTCGAGGCTTATCTTGCGCGGCAGATGAAATTCGATCCCGACATCTGGATCGTTGAGGTCGAGGATCGCGCCGGGCGCAACTTCCTCGATGTCGTTGCCGGTTGAACAGCTTGTCCTCAGGGAGCGCTGCGGCGCTCGTTTATGTGCGGAGCCGCAGGGCTTCGGTGTGCGCTCGTGCTGGGGCGCGCTCGCCTTCGCGCCTCGTCGTCCCATGCGAGCGGCCGATGTTCCGCTCTTGCGTGATCGCTCCGCTCTAGCGCCTGCCAGATCGCGAGCATGCCCTCTGCCGCCGGCGTGGTCATCTCGTCATAAAGCGCGGCGAGCGCATGCACGCGCTCGACCGAATGGCCGACCACAGGATTGACGAACATGAGGATGCGATCCAGCGCGTCGCGGGGCACGCTCAGTGCTTTTCCCGCCACCACAACCGGCTCACCCAACTCGTCGCGTGCGATGCGCCGTGCCTGCTCGCGTGAAATCAGCAACGCGCGTGCGAGATGATGGGCGAAATCCTCGCGCTTGCCGGTGAGTGCCGCTGTCTCCAGCCGTTGACCGATTGACCGATCGCCCAAAACGCGGACGCGTCCGGCTGGAATGGGAGCGACGACGTGGAGGTTGAGCAAGATGAGCCGCCGCTCGTCTGCGGCCGATGTGAAGAAAAGATCGTTGAGCTCGATGGCGGTGATCACATCGATTACGCCTGACGCATCGCCGCGATGTTCCTCCTCACCTGGTATGTCGCCTTCGGCGGTCGGCGTCGCATCGGGATATGGCGGTGCGTCAACGAATAGAGCCGGCGGTTGCAACAGCGGATGCGCGCGCAGCTCGGCGGCGACTTCGGGCACGTCGCGGGCCAGCCATTGCAGGACCCGCAGCGGCGGTGAGAGATACCGCGCAAAGCGCCTCGCCACGGCGACGCGCGTCGGTGCATCCACGGCTTCGAGTAGCCGCAGCGCCAACTCGGTGTAATGGCGCTCCTCGTGGGGCGTATGGCTGAACCGGTGGACGTAGAGATCGGTGAGGACACGCAACAAGGTCGGGCGCATGTCGATCCGGTTGCGCACGCCGAGATCGGTGAGGCCCTCGAGGCCGAAGAAATTATGTTTTTCCATTGCCCGTAACTCGAACTCAACACCCGACTGGAGCCGACTGGACCGCGCCGATGCACCGTGCCCCAGTGGACCGCCCCAATTCTGGAGCGCCCCAAGTCTGGAGCGTCCCAAATCTGGGCCGCCCCAAGTCGGTTGCCATGAGCCTAATCTGCTGCCGTTAGCGGAGCGTTAACCCTGCATGCCGCTTATTTGTGGAGACCCGATGCGCGTGCATCGGGCAGGGGGTCCGCTGCCGAGCAGGAAGCGGACAACGGCTGGGCCGCCAACATGGGCACCATTATTAAATTCCCCGATGAGGGGCGCATTGTGCGCTTCGGCCGCGTGGACGCGGCGGAAGAGTCCGCCACCGTCATCATTCTTCCCGTCGTCCGCATCGAACGGCACGACGAGCCGCGCGCGGAGGACGCCGAACCTCACTTGCCTCCGCCGGCGGAGAATGGCGGCCGCCGACGCTTACGACGCCGCTGAGCGGGCGTATGTGGACGTCGCCGCGCAGCCGCCGCCGTCGCGCAGCGACGCTGGCTTTTGTCGTCCTCGCTCTGCTTCCAGCTGCCGGCTGTTCCAGCATCGGCGATTTCGGCCGGCTGCAGGAGCCGGTCGTCGCCGACAACATCCACGCCTGGGTCGGTCAGGAAGCTGCGGCGCGCGCCGGTGCGCCAATCTCGTTCGACAATCTCACCGAGAACGAGCGCGCCTTGCGCGACCTCGCGTTTCCGCTGATCGAGCCGCCCTATGACCGAATCCGTTGGGATGCGGTGGTTTACGAATACGGCCAAAAGCGCGAATTCCAGCGCGCGTTATGGGTGGTCGATCGGGCCGCCTATTACCGGCATCTCTTAGCCGCCAACTATCGCTCGACGGCCGGTCGCTACAACCAACTGATCGACGACATTCGCGATGACGTGGTGCGCATCGGCCCGTTCTTCGACATGGCGCACCGCGTCATCGAAATCGATCGGCGGCGCCAAGCCAGCATGGATCTACTTCCCGATGTTTCTCCGCTGGCGCGGCTCAACGCGTTGGCTCGCGTCGGCGAGAACACCTTCACGATCGCCTGGGTACAAAACTCGCTGGCGCGACGTTGCGCCGGATATCGCCTTGCGCTCGATCATCTGGTGGTCGCAGAGCCGGAAAACATCGCGGCCCAAGCGGACGTAGCGCTCGCCTTGTTGCAGCAGCAAATCGCGGCGAACCAGCTGGTGCAGGTGCCGGCCTTCGCGGCAGGGCCGCTCGACGTCGCGGCGCGGCCGGCGCCGGTCGTCAGATAGAGTACCGTTATTCTACTGCGGCACCGGCTCGATCCGGCACTGCGTGCCGGCGAGTGCGCGCCGCGCCATGACCATGAGGTTCGGCTCCGGCGCCAGTGCCCGCAGCACAATGAGCCCGCGCCTGGTCGGGGACTCGATGATCAACCGATCGGCGGCGGTGACGTCCTCTTCCTCCGGCATTTGTGCATGCTGCTCCGGCGTCATGAGATCGAGTTCGATCGCGCGGCGGCCGGCGGCGCGGTCGTTGATGGCGTAATAGGCGACACTGTTGCGTGTGTAGAACGTAACCGACGTGTAGGCCTGGCTCAGCGGCGCGCTGAGTTTGAGCGCGCCGCTGGAAAGATCGTATCGGCACACCGCCACTGCGAAGGCCGGGTCCATGAACGGCATGGTCGTGTTCTGCGCCGACGGCGCGGCGAGCGGCACCACGGCGTTGACGGGTGTGAGCTGCGCGAGCCGCGAATAAGCGTCCTGCGTCGCCGCCCGCGGCATCGCCAACACGGTCGACAGATGCACGATCCCGCCAAGAAGAAGCGCGCCGAGAATCCAAAGCGGCAGGCGGATCATGAGCAGCTCTTTCGGGAGACCGCGGGCATCGGCCCCTCCTTGGTCGTCAAGGAGGCGACGCCGATCGGCGTATCGTAAAGCCGCCACACCAAAACGAATTGTTCGATCCCGCCGCTTGGCAACCAATTGCCCGGGCGCGCGCGCGGCCCAACATTGATCGCGAAGCGGCCGCCCGCTTCACGCACAATCTCCGCGCTAGTGAAACCGTGCCGGTCGATCGTGTTGGCGACCAGCCGGCCCTTCCCATCATAGAGCGTCAGCGTCCAATAGCGTGCCGCGGGTGTCATGCCGCTGATCACAAACGTGCAGCGCCCGTCGAGCGCGTTTCCCACGTCGTCGCTACGGGCATAGAAGGCGACCCCGTCGCCAGTGCCGATCGGCAGTTCGCCGGTACGGGCAATGGTGGCGCGGGCGTAGGGATCGATGTCGACGGACCCACTCTTGGGCCACGCGGTCCATGCGCCAATCGTCAGCGCGCCGAAAGCGACGCCACGCGTCAGCGTCACCCAAGTCGCGCCCAGGCCGATGGCCGCGGCAAGTATCAATGTGAAGCAGGAACCGAAGAACAGGCGCACTTTCGATCCGATCGAATGGCGATGATCTCGCAAGAACGGCGTTTAATCGCCGCGGGAAACTCCGGCGGATTGCTGCTCGCGCGCCGCCGTTAGTGTGTTGGTGCGGCGCTCGCCGCCGCCGAGCGTTCCGGGGGAACGGTCTGCACCGAAAGCGCGTGGCTGGCATCGTCAAGCAGCCGCTCAACGCGGACCAGCGCTTCGGTTCCCTTGCGCGTGAGCAGAATCTGCTGCGGCGCCGGTGCGCCCTGGAGCGCCGCGTCGGCCACCGTCGGCGCATGCTGCGGCGGGGGCAGGCCGGGCAACGGCCGCAATTCAACGCTCTGGTGCGCATAAGCCATGATGTTGTGCCAGATGAGCGCTGGGATCGTACCACCGGTCATGCGTTTGGTCGGCGTGTAATCGTCATTGCCCATCCACACCGCGCCGCAGAAATTCCCTGTGTAGCCGACAAACCAGGCGTCGCGCCAACCATTCGTCGTGCCGGTCTTGCCGGCAACCTGGATGCCGTCGAGCTGCGCCCGCCGGCCGGTGCCGTTTTGCACGACCGAATTCATCATTCCGACCATTTCGAGCGCGACCTGCGGTGAGATCACCTGCTCCGGCCGTTTGCCGTCACGGTCGAAGCGCCACACCAATTCCCCGTTGCCGGTGCGCACTTCCAGCGCGGCATGCGGCGTGACCGCTTTGCCGAGGTTGGGGAAGGTGGCGTAGGCGACGGCGTGTTCGAGCACATTGACCTCGTCGGCGCCGATCGGCAGTGATGGCGTATCGGGCAGTGGCGTCCAAATGCCGAAATTGCGCGCGGTCTGAATAATCTTGGCGCGGCCGAGCTTGGGATTGCCATCGCCGAGCGCGATCGAAAGCTTAACCGGAATGATGTTCACAGAATTGGTGATCGCCTGCGTCAACGTCAGCGAGCCCGAATAGCCGCCGGAATAATTGTGCGGACACCAATTGCCGATGCACACCGGCGAATCGATGACGATTGAGTTCGGCGTGAAGCCGTTCGCCAATGCGGTGGCGTAGACGTAGGGCTTGAACGAGGACCCGGGCTGGCGCAGTGCCTCGACCGCGCGGTTGAACTGGCTCGCACCGTAATCGCGGCCGCCGACCATTGCCCGCACGGCGCCGTCGAGATCGGCGATGACAGCCGCCGACTGGCCCGCGCCGTAGTCGTGCCCGTACTGGCGCAACGCCGATTCCACTTCACGATCGGCGTAGCGCTGCAGATTTGGATCGATCGCTGTGCGCACTACGAAGAAGCTTTCGTTGACCGTCTTCGGGAACGTGTCGACGAGCTTACGCATCTCGTCGAACGCCCAGTCGAGGTAATAATTGGGCGCGTCCTCCTGCTTGCGGTCGATCGTGGTCGCGGGATTGCGCCGCGCGCCGTAGACTTGGCCTTCGGTCATGAATCCGGCCTCGACCAGATTATCGAGCACAACGTTGGCGCGCGCGCGCGCGGACGGTAGATTGACGAGTGGCGAGAACTTGCTCGGCGCTTTGAACAGGCCGGCGAGCATCGCCGCCTCCGGCAAGTTTACGTCACGCACCGACTTGCCGAAATAATACTGTGCCGCGCCGTTTACGCCGAAAGTGCCGCCGCCGAGATAGGCGCGGTCGAGATACAGTTTGAGGATCTCGTTTTTCGACAGCCGCGTCTCCAGCCACAGGGCGAGGTATGCCTCGTTGATTTTGCGCTCGAGGGTGCGCTCGTTCGACAGGAACAGATTTTTGGCGAGCTGCTGTGTGATGGTGGAGCCGCCCTGCACGACGCCGCCGGCTCGGGCGTTGGTCAGGAGTGCGCGGAACGTGCCGTAGAAGTCGATGCCGAAATGCTCGTAGAAGCGGCGGTCCTCGGTGGCCAGCACCGCCTTGATGAGATGGTCGGGCATCTCCTCGAGCGCCACCGAATCGTTGTGCTTGATGCCGCGGTTGCCGATCTCGTTGCCGTAACGGTCGAGGAAGGTGACCGCGAGTTCGGATTTTTTCAGCCAGCCCTCGTCCGAGGTCTCGCGGAAAGCGGGTACGGCCAGCGCCAGCATGAGCAAAAACCCGGCTGTGCCGAGCGTCGCCGCTTCCGAAAGCGGCTCGACGATGAGCCATCGCCGCCAGCCGGCGATATGGAAACGGTCCATGATGGCGGTGAAACGCTCGTACAGCTCGCGCGCCCATTTGCCGCTCTGGAAAACGGCAAAATCGATCCGCGCGTCGAGATCGAGCAAAAGCCGCTTGAGCTTAAGCCGCCAGTCGCTGCGGGGATCGGGAAACAGGTCGGTCACGCGCTAAGAACTCCCGGGACGGGTGCGGGTCCCGTCGTTGTCGCTGTCAGGCAAAATGATTTAGCCGAGCCAGAGGCCCCGGCCAATGACGCGTCAGCGACAGTGTGAATGGAATTTGGGGGCAATTTAGGCGTAAGAGGCTCTGAGGCGCGCTTTCGCTCGGCCGGGGAGAACAGATGGCGACCGATCAAGGCTCCGGGGAGGTCCCGTTCTGGCGGCGTAAGTCTTTGGACGAAATGACGGATTCGGAATGGGAAAGCCTCTGTGACGGCTGCGGCCGCTGCTGCCTGAACAAACTCGAAGAGGAAGGGACCGATCGCACCTTCTACACCGACGTCGGCTGCCGGCTCCTGGATGGCAAGACCTGCCGCTGCAGCGACTATGCGAACCGGCTGGAACAAGTGGAAGACTGCGTGCGACTCACGCCGGAGAGCCTCAAGACCATCACTTGGCTACCACCTTCCTGCGCTTACGTGCTCCTTGCCGAAGGCAAGGACCTCTACTGGTGGCATCCGCTCGTCTCTGGCGACTCGGAAACCGTGCACACGGCCGGCGTCTCGGTCCGGGGCCGCGTCGGCGCGAGCGAGAAGGACGTGCCCGACGACATGCTCGAAGACTACATCGTCAGCTGGCCGCTGAAGCTGCCGAAGGGGGCAAGGCGAAGGCGGTAAAAGGTGCGCGCCTTCTTCATTGCTCCCCGTTGGGCGAGGCTGAAAATCATATTGTTCTCGCGATCCGAATGCGTCCGAGTTTTGTCTGATTGTTGATCGTCGCAATAGCCCTAGGGAAGCTGAGCGCCGAAAGGCCAAATTCATTTTGACCACGCCGCACCAACAAGTGTTGCCATTTGCCGGTGCTGCGGGCGCGGAAGCGCGCCCAAAAATCAGGGCGCGCACGAATCAAGAGTTGACTGCGGGCGCGCCTAACCAGCGGCCGCTGATTTCTTCAGTATTGCAACAGGATTGTTCCGGCTCACGAAAGGCGGCCAGACCTGATTCCGCCCGCCACGTTTGGCGGCATAAAGCGCCGCATCGGCGCCCGCAATCAGCTCGGCAATGCAGTGCGTGGCTGTCGGCCCGGCAGTGACACCGAGGCTCACGGTCACGACACCGAACCCGCCCAGTTCATGCGGGATCGCGAGCTTTTCGATCTGGCGGCGGATGCGTTCGGCGATGCGAACCGCCATGCTCTGATCGGTTTGCGGCAGGAGCACGAGAAATTCCTCTCCCCCGTAGCGGACTGCAACGTCATCCATGTTGCGCAATTCGGTGGCAATGGCGCCGGCCACGCGCTTGAGACAGGTGTCGCCGGCAACGTGGCCGTAACGGTCGTTGAAGAGTTTAAAGTGGTCGATGTCGATCATGACGACGGCAACCAGCGAATCACCTTCTCCTTCGGCCCATATCTTTTTGACCGTCTCATCGAGCTGCCGGCGATTAGGAAGGCCAGTCAGGGCGTCTAGCTTGGCGACCGCCTCCGCCCCTTCGCGCCGCAGCTGGTCCCGCAGGCGTGTCAGGAATATTTGGCGCACGTCCTGCTCCATGCGCCGATTGGCCATGAGGCTGAGATACCCGGCTGAGATGACGAGCACGGAGCCTATGATCTTCGTGGCGAACGGAGAATGCCCGGGCAGCAGCACCGCCAGATAGGCAGCGGTCAGTATGAGCGTCAAACCCAACGCCACGCGAAAGATAAGTCGCTGATTCACATTGGAGTAGATCACGATCATAATTGCCAGATACTGGTAATGATCGGCGATCTCGCCTCGATTGAGCGAATAGATGAACATGATCTGAGCGACCATCATTAAGGGAATAATGGCCGCGGCGACCTCGCGCAGCAGCTGGCTATTTATCTTATGATAGAGCCATCCCACGAGCAAAATTGCCGGCGTTATCAGACCGAGATGCAGTGCCAGCGCGAGCGGCGCGGTGCGCGGCAATAGCAGGAACTGGACAGGCAGAAAGGCATTGTAGACGATGATCGCACGCAGAATGCCCTTTTCCATGACCTGTAGCCGATAGGGGCTCATCTGCTTGTCGTAGACGGCCTCAATGGCAGGTGGAAAAGTCATGTGCTCATGCGGCGCCGCTAGATAGGAGTCCAGCAACGGCAATGTGACGGATTGACCAGACATGATTGTCCTTCGCGATCCCGCACTGAACGGACCAAAGCAATCATCCTCCTTGGGTCCAAACACTTGTTCGGCGGGCCGTTAAAATTGTCTAGAAAACAGCAACGCCGAGCGCCAATGTCGGGTACGGGTCATCGACGATGTGGGCATTGCCATCCATGCTCCGCGTGGCGGGCTTTGACCGAGGCCGCTCGGACCAATTCTCTCCCTGCGGGAGAGGTTTCCGAGCGGATGGCATTCCTGCTCTGCGCAAAGCACGGTTGCGCGGCGTCGCGCCGCCAGCCAAGTGATGCGGGGGCGGGACGAACAGCCGATTCATGCCGAAAGTGCTGCGACTCTCACCTAAAATGGATTTACCTCGCGATGCGGCGCGCGACATGACCGGGAACATGCCTCGCGAAATCAGCCCTGAAGACGCTCACAGCATTGCCCCTGACGTCACGGGCGATGATTCTGCGCGTGCGCGTGCAGAGGAGGGCGAGACCCGCCGGTCCGTCGAATCCGCGGCGTTTGCCCGCGGACTGCAAGATACGGCTGTCCTGCCGCCGCTCGATCACGCGGCCATCCGTACGATCATCGCCGGGATCATGCTGGCGATGTTCCTCTCCGCGCTCGAGCAGACCATCGTCGCCCCGGCGTTGCCGGCAATCGGCAAAAGCCTCGCCGATCTCGACAATCTTTCTTGGGTGGTGACCGCTTATCTTCTCGCGGCGACGGCGGCGACGCCGCTGTTCGGCAAACTCACCGATATCCACGGCCGCCGCACCATCATGCTGCTGGCGATCGGAATTTTCATCGTCGGCTCGCTCGTCTGCGCGCTGGCGCCGACGATCTGGGTGCTGGTCGTCGGGCGCACGTTGCAGGGAATCGGCGGCGGCGGCCTCATTCCAATTGCGCAGACCATTATCGCCGACCTTCTCACGCCGCGCGAGCGGCCCATGGCGCAGAGCTACACGTCGGTCGTATTCATGAGCGCCAGTATTCTCGGCCCAGTGCTGGGCGGCTTGCTCACCGATCATCTGCATTGGTCGTTTATTTTCTGGATCAATCTGCCGCTGGGCGCCGTCGCGCTGGTGATGACCTCGCGCGCGCTCCGCCGTCTGCCGCGAAACGACCGTCCACACCAACTCGATATTCCCGGCGTGACGCTGATGGTGGCCGCCTCTGTCGCGTTGCTTTTGGCGCTCGATTGGGGCGGCGCGCATTACCGCTGGATCTCCTGGCAGATCATCGCGCTCATCGCCGGCTCCGCGGTGCTATGGACGTTGTTCGCTGCGCGGCTCCTCACCGCGCGCGAACCGTTCATTCCGCTCGCGATCTTGCGCGGCAAGGTGACGAGCGCGCTCACATGCGCCGCGTTTTTCAGCATCGGCACGATCATGGGCGTGACCATCGTCACCCCGCTCTATTGTCAAATGGTGCTGGGCGCTTCGGCAAGCGTCTCCGGCCTTGCGTTGATCGCGTTCCTCGGCGGGGCAACGCTGGGCTCGCTGCTGACCGGGCGGCTGATCGTGCGCCTGACGCATTACATGCGCGTGCCCATTGTCGGGCTCATCATCGCTATCGTCACGCTCGGCTTCCTCGCCGCCGAGCCGGCGGGGCTGTCGCTCGGCGTGTTCTCCGTGTTGCTCGGCATCCTCGGCGCCGCCATCGGGCCGATGTATCCCGCCAGCACCATCCTCATGCAAAACGCCGTGAAGCTGCATCAGCTCGGTACCGCGACCGGTGCGTTGAATTTTTTCCGTCTGCTCGGCGGTGCGGTCATCGTCGCCGTGTTCGGGGCCATCGTGCTCGGCAGCGCCGGCGATCACACCGGCGTCGTGACGCTGGAAAAGCTTGCCGCGGGGCACGCCGATTTCGCGCATGCTTTCCGCTTCGTATTCATCGCCGCCGCAATCTTCCTCGCAATCGCGCTCGTTTGCGTGCTCACGGTCGAGGAACGCCCGTTGCACGGGCCCGTGCGGCTCGGCGATTCGGCGGCGGAATAGGCGTTTTGTCATTGCGAGCGCCCATCCGGCGCTCCGCAGGCACGCCGCTAGGCTTAGCCTGCCCCAAATCGGCCGTTCAGGTCTTGTTCACTGGCCAGCGCCTAGAGCATGATCTGGCATGGGTACCGCCGAACGAGCTTTTGCCGCAGCGCTACTCGCGCTTGCCATTGGACTCGCGCCGGTGCGCGCGCAGGAGGCCGTCCACCCGGTGCACGGCGGCGCCGACCCGGCCCGTGCCTGTCTCAATCAGAAGGAACGCCGCGCGCTGGTCGAGAGTGGCACCGTGCTTCACTTGGCCGCCGCCATACACGCGGTGCGCAGCCACGTGCCGGGAACCCTGGTGCGTGCCCGGCTTTGCCGCCGCGCCGAAGGGTTCGCCTATGTGCTGACAGTGCTTGGCCACGATGGCAAAGTGACTCGCGTCGTCGTCGACGCGGTCAAAGGCACGTTGGTCGGCGAGCGTTGAGCGGAGCTGATTTTTGCGCCTCCTTGTTGTCGAGGACGATCCCGATCTCAATCGGCAGCTCGCGACCGCGCTGACCGACGCCGGCTATGTCGTCGATCGCGCGTTCGACGGCGAGGAAGGCCATTACCTCGGCGAGAGCGAGCCCTACGACGCCGTCATCCTCGATATCGGCCTGCCAAAAATGGACGGCATCTCGGTGCTGGAATCCTGGCGCCGCGCCGGCCGCGCCATGCCGGTCCTCATCCTCACCGCGCGCGATCGCTGGAGCGACAAGGTGCAAGGCTTTGATGCCGGCGCCGACGATTACGTCGCCAAACCCTTTCACCTCGAAGAAGTGCTGGCGCGGGTCCGCGCGTTGCTGCGCCGCTCCGCCGGTCACGCCAAGAGCGAGTTTACTTGCGGGCCGGTGCGCCTCGATACCCGCACCGGACGCGTCGCCGTCGACGGCAATCCCGTCAAATTGACCTCGCACGAATACCGGCTGCTCTCCTATCTCATGCACCATACCGGTCGTGTGGTGTCGCGCACCGAACTGGTCGAGCATCTCTACGATCAGGACTTCGACCGCGATTCCAACACCATCGAAGTGTTCGTCGGTCGCATCCGCAAAAAACTCGGCGTCGACGTGATCCAGACGGTGCGCGGTCTCGGCTATCTGCTTACCCCGCCCGATGCGCGCTAACTCGCTCGCGTTCCGCCTATTTCTCTGGGCGACCGGCTTGACCGTGGTCGTCCTGATCGTCACCGGCGTGGCTTTGTCCTCGCTCTATCGGCACGCCGTTGAGCGCGCCTTCGACCGCCGGCTCGATGTCTATCTGCGTACGCTGGTCGCCGAAGTGGCGTCGCCTGAGGAAGGCAACGACAAATTCCCGCAATCGATCGGCGAACCGTTGTTCGAGTTGCCGCTATCGGGTTGGTACTGGCAGGTCACGCGGCTTGATACGCCAAAACCGGAGCTGCATTCCTCGCGCTCGCTGTGGGATTCCAATCTGCCGCGTATCGTCGACGCCGCAGCCGACACCGCCGCCGGCGGCTACCGCAAGGGTTACGCGCAAGGCCCAGAGGAAGTGCGGCTCCGCGTCGTCGAGCGCAACATCGATCTTGGCGACGACGGCCGTTATTTGATCCAGGTGGCGGGCGACGCGTCGGAGATTGACGACGAGATGCGCAGCTTCGACCGTACCATCGGCGCGATCTTCACCGCGCTTGCGGTCGCGCTCTTGTTGACCACCGCGCTGCAGGTGCGCTTTGGCCTTTCGCCGCTCAAACGCATCTCCGAAAGTCTCGCCGCCATCCGTTCCGGCCGCGCCGAGCGTTTGGAAGGCGAATTTCCCGTCGAGATCGCTCCGCTGGCGCGCGAGACCAACGCACTGATCGATGCCAATCGCGAGATTGTCGAACGGGCGCGCACGCATGTCGGCAATCTTGCGCACGCGTTGAAGACGCCGTTGTCGGTCATCGTCAACGAAGCGGGGGCAAGGCCGGGCGATCCGCTGGCGCAGAAGGTGCTCGAACAGGCTGACATCATGCGCGACCAGGTGGCGCGCCAACTGGAACGCGCGCGGCTCGCGGCGCGCTCCAGCGTCGTCGGCACGCTGATCGACGTGCCCCCGGTCGTGACTGCGCTGGCGCGCACCATGGAGAAGCTCCACCGCGAACGCGACATCGCCATTGCCGTCGACGTGCCGGAGCATGCGCGCTTTCGCGGCGAGCAGCAGGACCTGGAAGAGATGATTGGGAACCTCGTCGACAATGCCTGCAAATGGGCGCAGTCGCGCGTGGCGATCGAGGTCGTTGCCGCCGGTGCTGCCGGCGATGGCAACCCGCGTGTGCGCGTCATTGTCGACGACGATGGGCCGGGACTTTCGCCCGCTGAGCGTGAGCAGGTCGCGTTACGAGGACGACGGCTCGATGAGAGCAAGCCCGGCTCCGGCCTTGGGCTCTCCATCGTCGTCGAACTTGCCGGCCTTTACGGCGGCGTACTCACGCTCGGCACCGCACCGATCGGCGGCCTGCGCGCCGATCTCGCACTGCCGGCGGGGTGACGCTTTCTCAAATACGCACGGTTCGAAAGAATGGCACGGAAACACTCCGCAACCGTTCTTTTTGCTAATCTGCACACTTTCTTACCATTGACCATTCTGCAGGTTGGCGCTCGCGGCGGAGGAGCGGGCCGCGGGGGCGGCGGAGCAGGTCGCACGACTCTCGGCGGCGGCGGCGCTGGCCGCACGACCTTAGGCGGAGGCGGTGTCGGACGCACGACCTTGGGCGGCGGCGCGTGTTCGACCTTCGGCGGCGGCGGTGCGCTTACGTCCTCAGTCGCAAAGGCGCACTTGACAGCTCGGTGGCGGATTACGGCGAGGCGATACGGCTTAATCCGACCAATCCGGTT
>JBEKSB010000068.1:0-18040 GCA_049517455.1 Xanthobacteraceae bacterium | reverse complement strand
GAAGACGCAAAAACCTTGACCGCCAAAGACGGCGATCACAGTTACAGCTTCAGCCAAATTTCCATCAGCAATGTGACTATTAACGGCTTGGATGGCGATGTCAGTCTTGGCATCGACCGATCCTCCCTTGGCATCGTGTGGCAGCAATATGGGGCGGACAAGGTGACGACCGAATATGGCCTCTGCCGCCCCGCACAGACACCAGGGTGATTCGGAAGTGCGTCTGCGCTTCAGGTCTTCGGATATCCGACCGTTTGCGCAAATTGGATGATCTGCCGGGCAGGAAGCTTCAATGCCTGCGCAAGCTTTGCTCCAGGCACACTCTGACGAAAGACAGTCGCCAGTCCCTCCGATGCGCAGTAGAGATAGACGTTCTCGCCGGCCATTGCGACACAGGCAGCCGCCGCGGCGATTCCTTCGCTTTCGGTCGTCCCGCTCAGCTTCGACATATCGAAGGCATAAATGAGATTAAGCGGGGCGGTCGCGACGAAGGGCTGGCCGATCGTCGTTTGCGCCCGCAGATCGCCCGGCATGTGAAGGACAATCCGGTGGCTCTTTGGCTCATAACGCCACACGTTGTCGGCCATGGCGAGATACACATCCAGGGCGTAGACACCGCGCCAACGTGGCGCGGTGCGGCCGTCGCTTTGGGCTCGATTCACGCCCCAGGCAGCCCATAGCAGGTTCGAAAGTATCTGTTGCGGCAGCGGCCGCTCCGAATAGTCGCGGATCGACTGACGATCTTTCAGCGATTGCATCAGCGATCTGCCGCCTTCCGTCATCGGCGGCGGCAAATCGATCGCTTGCGGGCTCTGCGCGAAGCCTTTCGTCGCTGTCGCAACGGCGGCAACACTTGACAGGATGCCGATGTTCACTTCGCGTCGCGTCGACATTCGGATTCTCCTTCTAAGCCGACCTCACTCGTAGCGCAGCGCGTCGATCGGATTGAGGCTAGCCGCCTTGCGCGCCGGGTAAAATCCGAAGAATACGCCGACCGCGGCAGAGAACAGGAAGCCGCCGACGACGGCCGTCAGCGATACCGGCGCTGCCCAGTTGAATACAAAGGGAATCGCCGCGGACAGCGCGACGCCCGTGACAATGCCGGCGAGCCCGCCGCTGACGCTGAGAAAGATGGCTTCGGCCAAAAACTGCAGCAAGACATGCAGCCGCCGCGCACCGATCGCCATGCGTAACCCGATCTCGCGCGTTCGTTCGGTCACCGAGACAAGGAGGATGTTCATGATGCCAATGCCGCCGACGAGAAGCGAGATCGAAGCGACGGCGGCAAGCAGAAGCGCCATGATACGGCTGCTGCTCTCCGCGGTTTCGGCGAACTGGCTCAAATTGCGCACGTCAAAGTCGTTGACGGCGCCGCGCTTGATGCGATGGCGGCGAATGAGGGTGTCGCTTGCTTGTCGAATGGCGGTCTGCACGAGAGGCTGACTTACCGCCTGCACGTAGATCTGATTGGCATAGCCTGTCAGTCGCGCCTGCAGATTGTAAGGATTAGGTGGCGGCAGATAGGGCCAATTCAGCGGGGTTTGCTGTTGGGTCGGCGCCGCGACGCCGAGCACTTTGCGTTCGGCGGTCGTGAACGGCATCATGACAAGATCGTCCTGATCCGTACCGAAGGGCGATTGGCCCTTGGCGACCAGCAAGCCAATGACCTGCAACGGCACACTCTTGACCTGGATGAAGGCGCCGATCGGGTTCTCGCCGGAACTAAAAAGCTGACGGTACACCGTTTGGCCGATGGCGACGACAAGGTTGGCCTTGTTGTTGTCCTCGGCCGTGATAGCCCGCCCGGCGGCGATACGCCAATTGGTGATCGACGGATAGACTGCGCTCACGCCTTGGATGTTCGTCGTCCAGTTTTGGTTGCTGTACTGAACCTGCCCCTGCTGGCGAATGAGGTAACCGACTTGCGCCACCGCGGGATCCTCGCGGTGAATCGCGCGCGCATCCTCGACCGTCAGCGTGCTGGCGCTGCCGAAGCCGGCGCGGATGCCGCCCGTCGTCGACGCTCCAGGCAGGATGACGACAACGTTGGTGCCTAGGCTCTCGATCTGCTTGCGAACCGCCTCGCTCGCGCCGTTACCCACGGCGACCATCACGATGAGCGCCGCCACGCCGATAAACACGCCGAGCATGGTGAGCGCCGAACGCATCTTGTTGCGCCCGATTGCCTGCGCCGCAGCCATGAGGATCATGAGCGCGAAGGCGAGGAAGCCGCCGGTCGGAAGTGTGGAGGCGCCCAGCTGCGGCGGATGGAAGAACGCCGAACGTTCGACATCGCCAGCGGTGGTGCCCGCCGCCGCCGGCTTGGTCACCCGCTCGTCGGAGACGATTTCGCCGTCGCGCATGGTTACGATGCGGTCGGCATAGGCGGCGATGTCGGCCTCGTGGGTAACGAGGACGATGGTGACTCCTTGTTCGCGATTGAGCGAGCAAAGCGTTTCCATGATCTCGTGCGAGGTTCGCGTGTCGAGATTGCCGGTCGGCTCATCGGCGAGAAGAAGGCTCGGGGCATTGATCAACGCGCGGGCAATCGCGACGCGCTGCTGTTGACCGCCGGAGAGCTGGCCGGGCGTATTGCGCTCGCGCTCAGCCAAGCCGAGAAGATGCAGCGCCGCCCGCGCCCGTTCGACGCGCACGGCGCGGCGCTTCGGCCCCGAGGCGGCGTAATAGAGCGGCAGGCCGACATTCTCGATGGCGCTGGTGCGGGCCAAGAGATTGAAGCTCTGGAAAACAAAGCCGAGCCGTTCGCTGCGAATGCGGGCGAGGTCCGGCTCCCTCAGCACGGCGACATCGACGCCCTCCAGGAAGTAATGGCCGCTTGTGGGACGGTCGAGGCAACCGAGAATGTTCATCAGCGTCGATTTGCCCGAGCCCGACGAGCCCATGATGGCGACGAACTCGCCGGACTGGACGGTCAAGTTGACGCCGCGGAGCGCCTCGACCTTGACATCGCCGATGATGAAGGTGCGGGTGACATCCACCACCTTGATGACCGGCTGTCTCGCTGCGGGCTGCTCGCGCGGCATTGGCCGCTCTTCTCAAAGGCGCGGCGGCGGCAGACTGGACCGCCCGCTTACCTGATTGCCGCTTTCGGCGCTAATGACCTGATCGCCCGGATTGAGATCACCCTTGACGATCTCCGTGAAGTTGTCGTCGCTGAGACCAGTAACGACGGTGACCGCAACAGGCTGACCATCGCGCAGCACCCAGACTTGCGGTTGTTTGTTCGTCGGCGTGCGAGCGCCCCCGGCTCCAACAGATGAAAGGCCGCCCGGCACATAGCGCAGCGCCTGGTTCGGTACGCGAAGCACGCCATTTCTTTGATCGATGATGATCTGCGTTGACGCGGTCATGCCCGGCACCAGCGCCAGATCGCTATTATCGACCCCGACCACGACATCGTAGGTCACGACATTCTGCACCGTCTGCGGCGATTGCCGGACCTGAGTCACCTTGCCTTGGAAGACCCGCTGAGGAAAAGCGTCGACGGTAAAGGTAGCCGTATCGCCTTCCTTGACGCCGCCAATGTCGCCTTCGCTGGCGTTCGTATCTACTTCCATCTGCTTGAGGTCTGTGGCGATGAGAAACAGCGTCGGCGTCTGGAAGCTGGCGGCGACCGTTTGTCCGCCGGTCACGCTGCGCGAGACAACGGTACCGTTCACTGGCGAAATGATGTCGGTATAGTCGAGATTGAGCTTGGCGCCTTCCACAAGCGCTTGATCGAGCTTTACTGTCGCTTCGTCCTGATTGACGACGTAGCCTTGGTCCTCGGCCTGCTGACGGGCGATCGAGTTCTGAGCGGCGAGTTGCTGATAGCGCGCGAGATCGGTGCGGTCCTTGTCGAGCACGGCCTGATCGCGCAGAAGCTGGCCGGAATATTGATCGAACGTCGCCTGATAGGGTCGTGGATCGATCCTGGCGCAGACCTGACTTGCCCTCACTTGCGTGTTGTAGTCGCAGAACAGGTTCTGAATGACGCCGGAGACGTAAGTTCCGACAATGACCGTGAGTACCGGATTGACCGTTCCCGTTGCGGTTACGGCGCGGGTAATTGCGCCACGCCCAAGCGGAGCGGTCACGTACTGCACCGGCGCGGAGCGCTGCATGACCCACCAAGCGACGCCGGCGGCGGCTGCAAGAGCAAGCAAAGCCACTGCAAGCCAGCGGCTACGGACATCGATTCGGCGCCAGGCCGACTTCGCCAGTATCAGCTGCGGTGAAACCTGCAACAAGGGCGGCTCTTTCCGAAGTTCTCAACTTGGGTTTCAAAATGCAGCAAAGCGCGTTGGGCCGCGTTGATGTAGCTCAAAAAAGGCGTCACCGCGCTGGCTCGATGCGGTGCCGGACGGCGGCCGGATCGGCAGCATTGCTCACGCTCGCGACCGAACTGTGCCGGCGAGAAGACGTCGAGCGTCCGGTCAACGACGTCACGCTGCAGGCGACGTGAACCGCATCGGAGAGCGAGGCGTAGTCGTCCAACGCGCAAACGAGCGGCTGGGTGGTCTTGCCGCCCGGCAGCACCAGCGCAAAGCGCGCGTTCGTGGCGCCGATGTCTCCGATCAGCCCGACCCCAACGTCCGCCGCGCTCATCGCGAGGTCTCGTTTGAAGGCGCTCATTCAGGCCGGCGTGCCAGTTTTGGCCGAGCGCAAGCCAAGCAGCTTCAGCGCATTCTCTTTGAGAATGAGCGGCTTCACGCCAGGTTTGATATCGAGCTTGTCGAAATCGCTGAGCCAGCGATCCGGCCGAATGACCGGCCAGTCGGAGCCGAACAGCACTTTGTGCTTGAGAAGCGTGTTCGCGTATCGGACCAGAATGGGCGGAAAGTATTTGGGCGACCAGCCGGAGAGGTCGATATAAACGTTGGGCTTGTGCTGCGCGACCGACAGCGCCTCCTCCTGCCACGGGAACGAAGGATGGGCGAGGATGATCGGCATGTCGGGAAAATCGACGGCGACGTCATCCATATACATCGGATTGGAATACTTCAGCCGGATACCGGCACCGCCCGGCATACCGGAGCCGACGCCGGTCTGCCCGGTATGGAAAAGCGCGGGCACACCGGCTTCCGCAATCGCCTCATAGAGCACGTAGGCGCTACGGTCGTTCGGAAAAAATCCCTGCATGGACGGGTGAAACTTGAAGCCGCGAATGCCAAAATCGCGAACGAGCCGCCGCGCCTCCCTCGCGCCCGTCTTCCCCTTCGCCGGATCGATGCTCGCGAACGGAACCAGCACATCGCTGTTCGCCGCAGCCTTCTCAGCAACCTCTTCGTTCGGATAGCGGCGATAGCCGGTCTCGCGCTCGGCATCGACGGGAAAGATCACCGCGCCGATCTTGCGCTCGCGGTAATAGCTCGCCGTCTCTTCGATGGTGGGCCGATTGTCAGGTTGATTGAAGTAGATCGCCATTGCGGTTTGAAGCTCGTCGTACCCATCGTCGGGATGCGTGCCGCACGGTTCCTCTGCATGCGTATGGACATCGATGGCCACCAGCTCATCTACATTCACGGAACGCTCCTTGATCTTCGCGCGTGCCGCCATTGGAGCATATCGATGCAGCAGCGTACAGCGGGACGCGGCCCACTAGACTGCTGGTATCTTCTTTGGCGTCGCCGCGCCCTCTCGATGGAGACACCTTAAGTTGCTCCGCACTTGCTCGCGGCAAATGGACCATGCAACTATACAGCACCTCGCCTCACTCAAGCTGAAGCTCGTAACGGGCTGACGCGATGGGAAGCAAAGAGCGAGGACAGGGGAGGAAATTAATGAGCAAGAAGAGGCCTGTGGTCCTCTACGGAGCCGCCGGATTCTCGGGCCGGCTCGCGGCTGAATACCTGCGCGAGTACAACGTACCGTTCATCGCCGCCGGTCGGAACGGGGCCAAAATCAAAGAGGTCATGAGCCAACGCCCCGGCATCGAGACCGCGGACTACGAGGTCGTTGAGGTCGGCCATTCGGTGGAGGAGCTGACCAAGTTGTTTACCGGCGCCAAGGTCGTGTGCAACACGGTCGGGCCGTTCCTTTACCACGCCCCGGCGGTGATCGAAGCCGCCTTGAATGCCGGGTGCCATTACCTCGACATCGGCGGCGAACAAGAGTGGATATTCCAAGCCTCGGAGCAATGGGGCGAGAAGTTCGCTGCCAAGGGACTGCTGGCCGCGCCGGCGACGGCGTATATGTCGGTGACCAGCGACGTTGCCGTGAACATTTGTCTCGAGAACAAAGCGATCGACTCCATTGAGGTGATCTCGATGTTCAACGGCATCCCGACGTTCGGCTCCACCCAGACCATTTTTGCCGCACTGCAGGGCACGGAGAGGTACCTCGAGCAGAATCAGTACAAGACATGGCCTCTGGGGTCATCCGCCGAGGTATCGGTGCCGGGCTCGGCGCTGTCGCATTTCATTCTGCCGTGGGGCGGGTTCCCGCACGCGATCTGGTACAAAAATCACCCGCAGGTCGCCAATGTCAAAACCCTGGGCGGGATCTTCAATCGGGAGATCATGCAAGGCGTGGCGGCGATGGGGAAAGATTATCACGAGAACCTCAAGTCCCTGCCCGCTGAAGAGCGCAAGCGCGTGCTCTCCGAACGGGCGGCGGGCGTGCAAGGCGGCACGCCGCCGCGGGAGAACCCGCGCGAGCATCGCACGATCGACCTCGTGGCTGCCCGCGGTACCCTGGAGTCCGTGCAATGCGCCATGGTCGGCACGTGCTGTTATAAGCAAACCGGCCTCATCCAGGCGTTTACAGCACACACGCTCCTTCACTCGGCGCCGCGCAAGGCCGGCTTCGCCTCGGCGTGTCAGGCAATCGGGTATCGCGAGATCCAAAAGGCGCTGGAAAGCTTTGGGCTCGCAAAAGCGAAGGTCTATCAATGAGCGGCGGCCGGCGTACCGGCTGCTCACGTATCGCTCATCGATGATGACTCAATCGGTTTCCGGCAGCGGCTAGGCCGCTGCCGGAATCTTTCAAAAAGGGCTCACGCAGATGCGGGCCGTAGACTATTTCGACAAGGGTGCCGACGCGTATCCGGAGAGAGCCGCGATTATCGATCGCGACACCCCCCACTCTTATCGTGAAACGCGCGCGGCGAGTGAGCGCATCGCGCGCGCTATGTGGGCGAACGGCTTACGCGGCGAGGAGCGCGTGGCAATCTATTCGCCGAACGATGCCCGCGTGCTGTTGGCAATGCTGGGCATGTGGCGCGCCGGCGGCGTTTGGGTCCCGGTCAATCCGCGCAACGCGCTTGAGGCCAATGCGCAATACATGAACTACGCAGGGACGGCGTGGCTGCTCTACCACAGCAGCTTCCACGATCATGTCGGGGAGCTCAAGGCTCGCGTCCCGACGCTTCGTCATTTTGTTTGCATCGATGCCGAGGATGGCGACCATCCGTCGTTGCACACCTTCATGCAACTAGGCAGCGAAACAGATGACATCGACTGGGCCGATCCCGGCGGTAATCCCCAGCGGCTTGTGGGGCTCATCCCGACCGGCGGCACGACCGGACCTGCGAAGGGGGTCATGTGCACGAACCTGGCGTGGGGCACGATGGTGGAAACGGGCGGCCACTACTTTCGCCGCGACGACGTTGAGCCGGTCTGCCTGAGCGTCGCCCCGCTCACGCACGCGGCCGGCGTAGTGGCCATGATGCTGTTCCCGCTGGGCGCTACCAACGTGGTCATGCCGGGGTTCGACGCGCTCGAAGTATTGCGCAACATCGAACGCTTCCGGGTCACTCATCTGTTTCTGCCGCCGACCGCTTACTATGCGCTGCTCGCGCATCCGGACATCGGCAAGTACGACTACTCAAGCCTGCGGGTATTCCTGCTTGCGGCATCACCGGTGTCACCCGACAAGTTCAAGAAGGGAGTCGAAATCTTTGGACCGTGCATGTGTCAATGCTACGGACAGACGGAAGCCCCGATGCTGCTGACGTGGCTCGACCCCGCGACGGTGGCGGCCGCGGCAAAAGGTGATCATCCAGAACGGCTACGAAGCTGCGGCAAGCCCACCTACGGCGTGCGGGTCGCCATCATGGACGATGAGGGCCGCATTCTGCCCCCGCATCAGCGCGGGGAAATCGTCGCCCGCGGTAATCTCGTGACGGCGGGCTATTACAACCTGCCCGAGGCTACCGCCGAAATACGAACCCACGGCTGGCACCACACCGGCGATGTCGGCTACAAAGACGACGATGGATATTTTTACATCATCGATCGCAAGAAGGACATGATCATCTCCGGCGGCTTCAACGTGTTTTCCGGAGAAGTGGAGGCGGCCGTGATGGAGTTGCCGCAGGTCCGTGAATGCGCGGTTATCGGCGCGCCGGACGAGAAATGGGGCGAAGCGGTCAAGGCCATCGTCGTGCTGAGGGACGGCGAGACGTTGACGGAAGAGACGGTCATCGCCCATTGCAAAGCAAGAGTCGGCGGCGTGAAAGCGCCGAAGTCGGTCGATTTCTGCACCGAGATCCCAAAGACTCCGGCGGGCAAGGTCGACAAGAAGGCAATCCGCAAGCCCTATTGGGCCGGCGCCGAGCGGCAGGTCCATTGACGGCAGCCGAGCGACCGGACGATCACGTCCGCAGCGCGGCGAGCACATCGTCGGGCCGCTCGCTCATGAGCATGTGGCCGGCACCCTCGATCATGACGACACGACAGCCAGGAATCGCGGCGGTAATGGCTTTGCCGCCTTTGGCGGGCGTCATCAGATCGCGGCTGCCCATGATCACCATTGAAGGGACGTTCACCTTGGCGGCTGCGGCGAGCGCGTCCTGATAAGCGTTGCAGGCGGACAGGTCGGCAAACAGCACACCCGGACGCGCACGTTCGAGTAGACGCTCGCCGCCGCCCAACATCCACAGTCCTGGAACCTGAGAGCCGCCCAAGGTGGCGTGGTAGCCGTGGCCCCAGATGGAAACCATATCGATGGCCGCATGATCGTTGGCCTGCGCCGCATTGAGCAAATCGTCCGACACCCGCATCGGCGCCGCTGTAGCGATCAGGCCGAGCGCAGCGACTTTGTCGGGATGGCGCGCCGCGGTCTCCAATGCCACGAGTGACCCCATCGAGTGACCAACAAGGCGTGCAGCTCTGACACCCGCAGCACCGATCAGCGCCGCCGTCCAATCGGCCAGCGCGGCGATCGACGACAGCGGCGCGCCAGCCGATCGGCCGTGTCCGGGAAGGTCTGGCGCGAGCACGCTAAATCCGTGATGCGCGAAAAAGCGGGCGAGCAGCGCCCACACGGAATGATCGAAGCCCGCGCCGTGCAGAAAGACGACGCAAGGCAGCTTGGGGTCGAAAGCGCGGCCGCCTGTGGCGACGAACGTGTCGGCGCCGTCTACCATGATGCGCATGCCTCAGGCCTTCTGCGAGACGCGCAGCGCCTGCCCGAAATCGGCGAGAATGTCGGCCTTAGCTTCGAGGCCTACCGAGATGCGAATGAGCTCCTCGCCGACGCCGGCGGCTGCAAGCGCCGCCGCATCCATCTGCTGATGCGTGGTGCTGGCCGGATGGATCACCAGCGTCTTGGCATCGCCGACATTGGCGAGATGGCTCGCCAGCCGGACCGCCTCGATGAATTTACGTCCGGCCGCGCGGCCGCCCTTAATGCCGAAGCTGACGATCGAGCCTGCACCCTTCGGCAACAGCTTTTGCGCAAGCGCGTGGTCCGGATGCGTCTCAAGCGAAGGATGCAAGACCCAATCGACCGCCGGATGCTCGCGCAAGAATGCGAGTACCGCCGCCGTATTCTCCATGTGGCGCTCCATGCGCAACGGAAGCGTCTCCACGCCCTGCAGCAGGTAGAACGCGTTGGTCGGTGACAGGCAGGCGCCGAAGTCGCGCAGACCCTCCGCGCGCGCCCGCATGATGAAGGCGGACGGGCCGAACTCCTCGGCGAAGACGATGCCGTGATAGCCCGCATAGGGCTCGGTCAGGGTCGGAAATTTGTCCGAGGCCAGCCAGTCGAACCGGCCGCCGTCGACGATTACGCCGCCGATAGCGATGCCGTGTCCGCCGAGCCATTTGGTGATGGAGTGCATGACGATATCGGCGCCGAGCGTGAGCGGACGGCTCAGATACGGCGTCGCAAACGTATTGTCGATGAAGAGCGGAATGCGGGCTGCGTGCGCGATCTCGGCGACTCTCGGGATGTCGAGCACCTCGAGACCCGGATTGCCGATGGTTTCGCCGATCACAAGCCGCGTGCGTTCCCCGATGGCGGCGCGGAAGCCATCGAGATCGCCCGGCTTCACAAACGTGGTGGTGATGCCGAAGCGCGGCAGCGTTTGGGTGAGAAGATTGATGCTGCCGCCATAGAGCGAGGTGGAGGCGACGATGTGATCGCCGGCGTTCAGCAGCGTAGCGATGGCAAGATGCATCGCCGCCATGCCGCTCGCCGTGCATACGGCGCCGACGCCATCTTCGAGCGCCGCGAGCCGCTCTTCCAGCACGGCAGTCGTCGGATTGGAAATGCGCGTGTAGATGTGACCGGCGCGCTCGAGGTTGAACAGCGCGGCCGCGTGGTCGGCGTCGTCGAACACGTAAGAGGTGGTCTGGTAGATCGGCACTGCGCGCGACCGGGTGACCGGATCAGGATGCTGACCGGCATGTAAGCTCAGGGTCTCGAAGGCCGGCGGTTTCGGAGCAGGCATCGCTATCTCGGGGGTTGCGTTAGCCGTCTGCGGCCTTCGGATCGCGCATGCTCCATCAGCCTCGGGACGATCGTTCATTCCAGGACTTAAAGTAGCAGTTCCACGAGCAGAAGACACCGACGAGGCCCGCGCGCTCAGGGTCGGTATTCCGTGACCGGTTGAGGTGCAGATTCAACTATGTCCGCTGCTGCGAATCTGCTTTTAGCACCTGTCGGCGACGGGGGGAGGGATAGCTTCGCAAGAAGGAGAGCAACATGACCGAAGAATTCGAGAAGGAGAAGCCGGATCGACTATCCGGCAAGGATGCAATTCATGCGGCAATGGACGCTGCAAAATACCCGCCTGTCAAAATCGAAGAGTGTGAAGAGCCAGGCGAACAGGCCAACGGCTCAAGCTCTGAAGCGGAACGATTACCAGCACTCGCTGACCAACCGAACGCCCCCGAGGTCGGCCGAAAAGCTCCGCCGCGAGCTCGAAAGCCGTCTGCCATGAACGATCGCTTTTTGGCACCGACTGCGGATCTGCAGAGCTATCATGCCCGTCTGCGCGAGGCGTTCGGCAACACAATGTCCGACGAGTTCGTCGAAGTGATGCTGGGGAAACTGGTTGAGGCGCTCAGGCCGGGCCCGTATGACGAGCTTCGAGAAGCGACACTGAATGCCGCGCTCGCCATGATCAACTCGGCCGAGTGTCGGTCGGAACTTGAAGCCTTTCTCGTTGTGGAGATCGTCGCCACGGGCTTTTCGGGGCTTCGCTTTTTGCGCCAAAGCCAAAAGCACATGACGGAAGACTATATTAACATTTATGGCAATTACGCGAACAAGCTGATCAGGCTTCAGCTCGATCTAATGAAGGCATTGGAGCAAATGCGACGAGTATCCCAGCAGACCGTCGCGGTTGGGCGCGTTGATATCCACCCCGGAGCTCAAGCCCTTGTTGGGATTGTCAACAAGACTGAGGAACGCGACCGGAACCCGGCGGGGCAAAAATGATAAACGACCCCATGCGTCAGGCCGATATCCAACGCCGCCTTTTGAATATGGCCAAAGCCCCCCGCTGCGGCGCAAAGACCCGTGCCGGTGGTCAGTGCAGGCAAGCCGCTGTCCGCGGCCGGAGCCGCTGTCGAATGCACGGGGCGCCAGAGGCTCGGGCGGTCCGAGGGGCCAGCGGAATGGCAATTTTAAGAACGGGCTCTGGATGCGAGAGAACATTGAAGATCGCAAAAGGATGAGGGAGAGGCTTAGCGAAGTGAGGGCACTTCTGAGGTCGACCAAAAAGTGACCTGAGAGAAGGCCGCAACATGGCCGATGCCGGCCGCGTATGGGCAGGCACAAGGAATGGCTGTCACCGGGATCAGAGCATGTCGCATTTCGTGATTTAGCGGTCGGCAAACCCGAGACTGTGTTGAACGCCTGCCTCCCATGCTGCAAGGAGGCGATCGCCGATATCGCGATGCGTCGCCTTATTTTTGAAATACGTCACGGCATCCGGCGCGATTTTTGAAAGAGCGTCCGCGGTCTCTTCGAAGACGCGCTTGACGGTCGGCAATCCGAGTGTGTTTCGGCTTCGAATATTATTGACCCCTTTCGGCGTCCAACCGTGACCCTTGTCAGAGCAGCATTTTTGACAGCGGTTCAGATATTTGAGCGATCCGTGAAGGGGCAACCTTGGACGCCGATTGGGGGTCAAACGGCGCGCCGATTCACACTCAAGCTCACATGGGAAGCCGCCGAAGCCGCGAGCGGCGCAGCCGGTGCGCTGATCAAGCTCTTGATCCTGTCCGGCGCGCGCCGCAACGAAATGACCCCTGGCTCGCGATGAAATCGCCGCCCTCGCTATTGAATTACAAGGTGAGCGCACCAAAAATGGTCTGCCCCACACAATTCCGATAACTCCAATGATTCGCCGCGTGCTCGACACTTTGCTCACCACCGGAAAGTTTGTGCTGAATGGTGAGGATCGTCCGTTTGGCGACCACAGCGGAGCGAAGCAAAAGGTTGCACCAGCGATCCGGCCTTGGACGCTACACGACTTGCGCCGCAGCTTTGCGAGCGGCCTGCAGCGGCTTGGCGTGACTCCGCACATTGTCGAGTTGGCGTTGGACCATCGCAGCGGGACCTTTAGCGGAGTCGCCGGAATTTATCAGCGCCACCGCTATGCGAAGGAGGTCGCCGAGGCCTTTGCAGTTTGGTCACGACACATTGAGACTTTGACAACCCAGAGCGCCGTTGCGGCGTGAGTACGCGCTACGCATTTTTTTGATTGCCGAAGGTTTCTTCAGCGCTGGGCTACGGTCGTTCGACTCGCTTGGAGAAGAACCTATTGGACCCTTAGCTCGCCAATGGCCTCTTTGATATCTGCGTGTGACCATCCGGCCGCGTAGTAGCCGCAATGATCGATCGAGGCCACTGCAAACGGCGCCATCGGCAAATCCGACGCGATCAGGTTCCAGGTTTTCGGTAGGCGCCCGCGAAGCACCCCAGAGTTGGCGAAGATCACCAATGGGCTTCTCAATCGACATATGCTGAAAAACGTCACAACGCGCATGTGCCATTGCGGCCTCCGATTCGTCAGTTGATTATATAGCATCTGAATATTACCCAACAATTCAACGAATCGGAGGGATAAATGGGCGATGACGCGCAGGTTATCGATGATGCTTTGGCCGTCTTGAAAGAGATCCAGCGAGAATATCGGAACGAGCCTGTGGCTCACTTGGCCGCGCTTATGTCACAGCAAATCCGACCGACAATGGCGTTTGACTCAGCCCTTGAGGAGCGCCAACGGATTTACGAGCGCACGCCGAAGGAATTTGCCGAGGCCGCCGCAAAGACGCTTGCTAAACGGGGCCCAGGATACAAAACACCTGTGTTCAAATGCTTGGAGGACTTCGAGAAGTGCAAGAATAGCTCTTCGTCGAAGCATCTCTGCCGTGCGGCATTAGCAATCTGCATCGGCAAGCATCTCATTCCCTTCGTCCGACACGAACAAAGCTAATCCCAATTCCTCATTGTCAACTGTTGGGCTTTAGACGCCTTCTGTGGCACTCGCTCGCTGCGCTTGATCTTGACATCCCACATTCGGCCTCTGACCTAGTGCATAACGCCGGTAGTGATCCGGCGGCCTAGTGTTCTCATTGAGCGAATGCGCCAGCACAAGCTTAAGATAGGTACTAGCACATCACGGATCGCGAGAGCTGGGCCCTTCAACTCGCCACGCGGATTCAGGAATGGGTTGAATTCCAGTTTACCGCGTTAAATTCCGCAGGATCGGGCATCACCTCCGGTTCGTCCGTTGCCATTCTCAGGACGGCGTCACCGCGCTTACCTTCGGGCACCTCGATTGGAACCTCGTTCTTGTTTACCGCGAGTACTCCCACGAGGTCGGGCGGAGCGCTCATTATGTATTTGTCTGCTAGTTCGAGCAGGCGAATTGCCTCGTCACGTATGAATTCGGCGGACCAATCTGCCGGAAGGCCTTTCACTGCGGCGAATTCTTCGGCGGGAATGGAGAGCGCATGCCGGCGTATCTCGTCAATGGTTCTTCGTGGCGAAAAATTCGGCGGCTTGCCGGCGGCAGCGAGCACTAAAGGACCAAGCGGACAATAGTTTCGTCCGATTGCAACCAGATCTGCGATATCGCGCGCTTTTGAACGCCCGGATGCCGCGAGCACCTTGTTCACTGCGAGGTCGGCCTGATGAAGGCGGGCGCCCCACTCTTCATCTTTCAAGAGGGGAAAGAAACGACGCTTCGTCTCGGCAAACCATTGGATGATCGTGGACGACGTTCCGTCGGATACTGTCGCATCGACGCAGCCGTAGATGATGACGTCCGTGTGTGTCTTGTACCCCGCGGCATCGAGGACGGCGAGATCGGCTTTTGCGGCACCTGTCACTTCCTCGTCGCTGTCGTGGAAGATGTCGATGTCATCCGAGCGTCTTGGCCAGTTCTTGTTGAGCATCACGCCACCCGCCAAGTAGCTCGAATCCGAGCGGTTCTTTGCTAGGTGTCGGAGGATGTCGCTTTGGAGCTGGGTCAGCGCCATCTCAATTTGCCAAAGCGCCCACGCGATCGAGCATCTTCCGACCCATGGCAAAGGCACGGGCATCGCCCCGATCGATCATGGCGCGTGCGACCACTGCAGCGCGCGATCGTAGATCGGGCAGCCGGTCGAGATCGACATTGTCGAGGATGCGCACACGGTAGGACCGGAGCGCATTGTCATAGAGAGATCTGAGCTCCTTGTTGCCGCGATGTTCCGCGCGCAACCGGGAAGCAACTGCCAGAATCTCATTGCGGGCCGAGGGCGGGACAAGCACCTCGACTCGGGCAAGATCTGCTGCTCCGCCTTCGCTGCGATACTTTTTGACGCGCTTATGGGCGGCGATCATGGGAGAATTCCTTCCTTCCGTGCCTCATGGAGATAATAAGTATATCCCGGTTACGCAAGACCATATCCCGGTTACAGTAATCAATCCATTGAAAAATAAGAGAAGTCGTGTCTTCGGCGTTGCAAAAATACAGGGTTCAAGCCCCGCAAAATGGCAGTAACAAGAGGCCGTCCCGCCGCGAAGCCTTCGCACCTGCACGGGGTCGTTGACCTGGTTAGTGGACGCGTTCGCGCGCCCCCGTCGAAACCCCGATTAGGACATGCAGCCTTTGATCCAAGCATTCTGGTTAGATGTCACCGCGAAGTCTGTTCTCCGTTGCTAAGTGAAAGCCATCAAATGCTCGCAGAGAGATCCTCTTTGGCCTGCGAACCAATCTTGACCGTCAGAAGCCACGCAGGATCAAATTGCTGTCGCCGCCCGGGCGGGAAACAAGTGCTGAGGGTACATTGTCGGCTACGGACGGACTCTTCGAGTTTGAGCGTGAGGCCGACGACTTCGCCGGCAAACTCGAATTGTGGGGGAAACCCCTAAGATCAATTGTGTCTACAATTTTCCTAGCCGCAGACGCGGAATTTAGCGGTGGTCGATTCGGCAATGTCCGCTCAAGTAATCCCGAGAAGGGAGCCACGATCCTAAGCCGAACATCCTATTTAACCACCTTCTTTGCTCAATCGAATGCGGCAATAGGAAAGGATCTGGAGGATGCTTAAGTGTTATCGGGGAGGCTGATCTCTCGGACATCAAGTCGGCGCTGTCCTATGCGCACTTCTGCGAGTTGATGCCATTCGTGCGCGACGGTTATTTGGGGGTCGAGCGCTCAGATGCAGGCTTCACGCTAAGCCACCCAAGGAGAAAAAGACGCACTGACAATGTGCAAACTGCAGAGGAGGCCTCCATGGCCGTAACTTATTACGTTGCTCTTCCATTCATCCGCACCGAAGACGGTACCGCGCCGGGTGAAGCACAGGAGTGCCAGAGCGAAAGCGCCGCGATCAGGCGGGCCGAAGGAATGTCACGGGATCCTACCAATGTGGGGCCGTCGCATTCAAGCGTGCAGGCGATCCGAACGTTGGCGAGTTTTCGGACGCGGTCGTACTGAAGAAGTTCGGCGATGTGCCGGAAGATTTGAATGAGTTGTGACCACGGCCTTAATAGGTTGATTTCTCCTACACGAGTGCGAGTGCCTGATCGAGATCGGCAAGAATATCATCAATGTGCTCGATGCCGACCGACAGCCGCACGTAGCCGTCGGTGACGCCGGTCTTCGCCTGTTCCTCCGGCGTGAGCTGCGAGTGAGTGGTGCTGGCCGGGTGGATCGCGAGCGAGCGCACATCGCCGATGTTTGCGACGTGATAGAACATCTGCAGGCTGTCGATGAATTTGCGCCCCGCGTCGCGGCCGCCCTTGAGTTCGAAGCCGACCAGACCGCCGTACCCGCCCATGAGATAGGTATCGGCGCGCCGTTTGGGCTCGCCAGTCATCAAGCCGGGGAAGATCGTCTTGGTTACTTTGGGGTGCTTGGACAGATGCTGCGCCACGGCGGCAGCATTGCTGCAATGCTCGCGCATCCGCAGCGCAACGGTCTCCAGCCCCTGGATGAACATAAAGGCATTGAACGGCGACATGGCCGCGCCAATGTCGCGCAGCAGCGTGACCCGCGCCTTGAGGATGTAGGCGATCGGACCAAGCGGTTTAACCGCTTGGGTCCATACCGCGCCGTGGTAGCTCGGATCGGGTTTGTTGAGCATCGGGAATCGATCGGCATGCTTCTCCCAATCAAAATTGCCGCTATCAACAATAATGCCGCCGATCGAAGTACCGTGGCCGCCGATGTATTTTGTCGTCGAATGCATAGTGATGGTAGCGCCATGCTTGATCGGTTGGCACAGCACTGGGCA
Organism: Xanthobacteraceae bacterium; assembly: GCA_049517455.1. Lineage (GTDB taxonomy): Bacteria > Pseudomonadota > Alphaproteobacteria > Rhizobiales > Xanthobacteraceae > BOG-931. Next base: position 1,073 of record JBEKSB010000068.1, on the reverse strand, counting down.
GGCCGTGTTGTCCATGATCAGCGGTACGCCGAGCTCGCGGCCGATCTTGGCGACTTCGGCGATCGGGAACACCGCGAGCTTGGGATTGGGCAGCGTTTCGCCGTAGTAGCAGCGCGTCTTGGCGTCGGTAGCGCGACGGAAATTCTCCGGGTCGGCGGGGTCAACGAACCGACATTCGATTCCCATCGTGCTCATGGTGTTCTGGAACAGGTTCCACGTACCGCCGTAGATATCGGTCGAGCAGACGAAATTATCGCCGGCGTGGCAGATGTTCTGGACCGCGAACAACGATGCCGACTGCCCTGAGGCCACGGCGAGCGCTGCGACACCGCCTTCGAGGGCTGCGACGCGCTCCTCGAGCACGGCCTGCGTCGGATTCATGATCCGCGTGTAGATGTTGCCGAGTTCCTTCAGCGCGAACAGGTTCGCGGCATGCTCGGTCGAATTGAACTGGTAGGACGTCGTCTGATATATCGGCACTGCCACCGCCGTGGTAGTGGGATCCGAGCGGTAACCGGCGTGCAGGACAATCGTTTCCGGGTTATGACTCTTCGTCGGCATGTTTATCTCCGTCAAAATCGTCGTCGCGGTTATGGTCTGGCCGACGACGAGGCGGCCACGTAAGCAAGTCTCAATCGGACTTATATTTTAATACTGTCATCGTATCAGAAGCGAAAGCAAGCCGATCACCGCAGCATACTCCCGTCAGTGACGGGCACCCTCTGCAAAATCCATTTTTACAGCGAATTTGAGTAGGCGATCGAAGAGTGCAGACTTGCCATAATAGTGCCGCACTGCGAACCTGCTGTCGGGGATGTTTTCGCAGCGATACTCCAGCAGTCCGAACCACAATAGTGGCCGCAGGATTCGCGCCTCCATGGCGTAGGCCGACCTGTCCCAAGTCCCCGTCAGTGTGGCCGGTTCCGGGATGGTGCACAGCCGCGTCAGCTTCTCACTGGTTTGCCAGTCGCCTGCGGAAACCGACGGCGACCACAATACAATGCCGATGTCAGCCTGCGGCCATGAGCCGAGCAGGCCGCGGCCAAAATACCCGAGGTCCATGCGCCAGAACG
>JBEKSB010000067.1:0-18079 GCA_049517455.1 Xanthobacteraceae bacterium | reverse complement strand
AAAGTGGCGTTAGTACCCCGCACAACATCATGCCGACGAGCAGCACCGCCCAATCGGTAGGCGTCAACCCAAATAGTCTGCCCTCGCTCGCCACGTATGCCATCATCGCAGGTGCTCGTTGTTTGGACCCGGCCGCACCATACCGAGTAACTGCGACAATGGCTGTAGCGCGCAGGTCACAGAACGGCTGTATCGACCGCGATGCTGGTGTTACGCGCCGATAGTTGTTCAGTGTGGCGGCACTGCAACAACCGGGGGCCGACTGCTCACGTCCGCACGCATGGCGGCGAACTTCGCCAAGCTGCCGGAGATGCTGCGACGGGAGGGCTGAAGCGCACCGCCCGGCCGTGAGCGCACCTCGCCCAGCGCCCGCGAGAGCCGCGGCGCTGGGGGCTTGCATGCCCCGGCAAGGAAGGCGCACCAGCGAGGCCCGCAGGCCCCTTGCGTGACCGTGCACCCCGCTGTGTACCCTAGAGGCAATTTCACGTTTTCGACGGAACGGTGATGTTGATCTAAGTCTCTGATTTTGTTGGTCGGAGCGCCGAGATTTGAACTCGGGACCCCCAGTCCCCCAGACTGGTGCGCTAACCGGGCTGCGCTACGCTCCGACGACGCGGCCGGACTATAGTTAGGGGCCTTCCCGGGTACAAGGCGCAAAGCCGCAAGATGCGCTCGCGCGCAAGTGTGCGACCACGTAGAGTGCGTCACCTTCTTTGTCGGCCACCCGCATATTCGGATCTCACCGTGAAACGGCTTTTCAGCGCGACCATCAATTCGTTGCATGGGTTGCGTTACGGTTTCAAAAGCGAAGCCGCTTTGCGCGAGGAGATGATCCTGCTCGCGGCGGGTGTCCTTTTGGGCCTCGTTATCGCGCCAACCGTTGCGTGGTACGTCATGATGGTCGGGTCGCTCCTGTTCCTGCTGGCGGTGGAATTGCTCAACACCGCGATCGAGAAGCTTGCCGACTACGTTACGCGCGAGCGGCAGATCGAGATCCGGCGGATCAAGGATTTCGGCTCGGCGGCGGTGTTCTGCGCCATCGGCCTCGCCGGTCTTACCTGGCTGGCCGCGCTTGTGGTGCGTTGCGGGCTCATTTGACAGCGTGCCGCCCTCTAGCGCTTTGTGATGCCTCAGCCTTCGGAACGTCGCAGGCAAGTCGGGCAGGGGGAATAGCGCACCGGCCGATCGAGCGAAATCCGCTGATGACGGTAACGCGATCTTAATGGCGGGCGGCTAACAAAACGGCGAACCCATTCGCCGGGCGTATTGCGTATTTTTCGCCAGGATTCATCGTGGCATACACATCGGCGAGTCCCGGGCAGAGTGTTGGCGCGAGCGGCATCAGCCTCGATCGCGCCGTGCGCAAACTATTTCCTTCGACATCCAAACTGACGTTCAATCCGCTGTTCCGAACTGCGGTGAACGCGTTTGACGTCATCCCGCGGCTGGTGTTTCCGGAATTCCGCACGCTGCCGCCCAATCACCTGCGCATTCGCGCCGGCGTCGGCAACCGCATCCTCAACAATCAAACCCACTTCCTCGTCCACGCGCGCGATTTTTGGATGTTCGTGTTCTGCGAAGGTATCGCCGATATGCAATCGGACATCCTCGATATCGGCGTCGGCTGCGGGCGCTGGGCCCATTGGCTGCGAGACTACAATTTCCGCGGCCGGCGTTTCGGCGGCACCTATGTCGGCATCGATATCGACGAGGAAGCGATCGAGTGGTGCCGAAAGAACTACGACGCGGAGCGCTTCCGCTTCCATCATTCGAGCGATGCCAGCGTGTCATACAATCAGATCACCGGAGCGCGCGTGCCTTATCGCATTCCGGCCGCGGACGCGGCATTCGACCTGGTGTTTTCCAATTCGCTCCTGACCCATCTTTTGGAAGCCGAGCTCGAGAATTATCTGCGCGAATCCTACCGGCTATTGAAGGCCGGCGGTGCGATGATGCATTCGCATTTCAATATCGAACATCCGCCGGCGACCTACGGCACGCGGCACACCTTCCAGCACCGGCTGGGCAACGCCCTGATCGAATCCGAAGCGCAACCGGAAGCGGCGGTCGCCTACCACACCGACTTTCTGTTCGGTCTTTGCAAGCGGATCGGATTTTCGAGCTGTGAAATCGTTCATATGCCAGGTGGCGCGCAGCATCAGCCGATCCTGCTTTGCCGTAAGTAGCGGCTCGCATCGGGCTTAGGCCGGCATCATTCCCGGAGCGTCGCCGGCGGCCATATCTTCCTGCAACATGTCTTGCAGCTGGCGGCGGCGATAGTTGATTGACGCCGCGGTCAGTCCCCAGATCAGGCCGAGAAGCAGAAAAAAGTGGCGCCAGTGATCGGTGTCGACGATTAAGCCTTCGCCGGCTTCACCGACGAAGCCGGCATATGCGGCGATGAGATAGGGCTGCCACGGCGCCGGTACCAGCGCCGCGCGGAACCCGACCGCCAGCGTGACCATGACGAAGGTCAGATAAGCGGCGCCGCCGATCCAGCCGTAGACCAGAAAGCCCTGCATGTAGACGTCGTGCTGCTGCGTGCCGAAAACCCGGCCGAACTCGAACGGACCCATGCCGTTGGGATGATCGAGGATGACGCTGAGCGCGAGCTTCTGCTCCCAGAACCGCCCGCCGGGCCCGACGTCGTAGGGCTGGATCGCCTTGGCGCGTTCCAGGAACAGGTCGTGGATGGATTCGATCGACATCAGGGCGATCACCAGGAGCACCATGACGACCAGGGCGCCGATGCTGATCAGCAAAACCCGCGTCCGCATCCGTTGATCCGGCGCCGTGACGAACAGCAGGACGATGGCGACGGCGGCGGAGATCGCGAAATGCGCCCAGGCGCCGCGCGAGAAGCTCAACAGCAGGCCGCCAAACAGGACGGTCATGATGATGAAGGTGGAAAATCGAAAACCCCGCGTCATCAGGCCGATCAACAGCAGCAGCAGCGGAAAGATCAGGAACGGCCCGTAGACGTTCGGGTCCTTGAAGGTGGCGCTGACGCGATCGTTGAAGAGAAAAATGTCCGAGTGCGGCAGCAGATGGAAAAAGCCGATGTAACCGGCCGCGGTCGCGATCAGGGCTGCGATGACGTAGGCGCGGCCCAGGATGAGCAACCGCACCATATTTCCATCGCAGAACAGGCAGGCGAACATGATGGCCGCCAGTCCCAGATAGAGCGAAGTTCCAACATATTGGATGGTCTGTTGCTGGTCGCCCACCTGGATCAGCGACAGACAGCCGCCGACGAGCCAGATCGTCAACAGCACCAACAAAGGAGCGATCTTGCGGTCGAACGGTACGCGCGCGGCAACGCACATGAGCAGGAGCAACATCATCAGGGCGTCGTGCGGCGACGGCTCGATAAACGCGATCGAGCTGGTCAGCACGGTGACGAACAGAACGAGGTTCAGGATCCGTTGCGGCAACGCCGCGGTCGCGGCGGAATCTTCGCCATAATCAAAAGCCGCCGGGCTCGCGAAATCGCTCAATACGCATTCTCCGTGCGAATGAGCGCGAACGGCGTCTGGGCGAGGATGTAGATGTCGAGCAGGATCGACCAGTTCTCGATGTAGTACAGGTCGTGCTCGACGCGCTGCTGGATTTTTTCATGGCTGTTGGTCTCGCCGCGCCAGCCGTGGATCTGCGCCCAGCCGGTCAGGCCCGGTTTGACGCGATGGCGGGCGAAATAGCCATCCACCGCCTCGTCATAGAGGCGATCCTCGGCCTTGGCCTGCAACGCATGCGGGCGCGGCCCGACCAGCGACAGATTGCCGGCGAACACGACGTTGAAGAGCTGCGGCAGTTCGTCGAGGCTGGTCTTGCGGATGAAACGACCCACCCGCGTCACCCGCGGATCGCCGACGGTGACGAGCTTGCTGGCGGTCGCGTCCGCCTGATCGACATACATGGAGCGGAATTTGTAGATTTCGATGAGTTCGTTGTTGAAGCCGTAGCGCTTCTGCTTGAAGAATACCGGGCCGCGGCTGTTGAGCTTGATGGCGATGGCGATGATCGCCATGACCGGCAGCGCGCAGATCAGCGCCAGCGAGCCGACGATCTTGTCGAACAGCCATTTCATCACGACGTCCCAGTCGGCAATCGGCTTGTCGAAAATGTCGAGCACCGGCACGTTGCCGACATAGGAATAGGAGCGCGGGCGGTAACGTAGCTTGTTGGTGTGCGCGGAGAGGCGGATATCGACCGGCAGCACCCAGAGCTTCTTGAGCATCTGCAGGATGCGGTTTTCCGCCGAGATCGGCAGCGAGAAGATCACCAGATCAACGCGGGTATGGCGGGCGAACTCCACCAGATCGTCGACTGAGCCCAGCTTGGGGACGCCGGCGATGCTCGCCGGGCTGCGCTCGTCGCCGCGATCGTCGAAGGCGCCGATGACGCGCACGTCGGAATCGCGTTGCGCGGCGAGCGACTGGACGAGCGAGTCGCCGTTGCTGTCGCAGCCGACAATGACGGTGCGGCGATCGAGCCGGCCCTCCGCCGTCCAGCGACGGACCAAAAGAAACAGGCAACGCCGGAAGCCGATCAGCGTGAACAGTCCGAGCACATAGAAAGTGCCGAGCCACGCGCGGGAGAACTGGTCGCCGGCCTTGGCGAAGAACGACACGCCGATGGCGATCAGAAACACCACGGACCACGCCGAAGCGAGCCGCATGTATTGCTTCTCATGACCGCGGAAGGCCTGGACCTGGTAGATATCGGCCACCTGGAATGCCAGCATGGCGAGAAGCGCGATGCCGAGGATGGCGGCGAAGTAATACCAGGCGAAGCCGTGGCCCGGCACCACGTAACAGACATAGACGGCGAAACCGACCGCAATGACCAGCCCGGCTTCGATCACGCGGACTAGGCCGGCCAGCACGATCGGCGAGTAAGCGGATTCGTAGGCCTTTTCGGCGATCGCGAGCGCTGCGGGGGAAAGCTGGTGCGGCTTGGCCGGCCGCGCCCCGCTGCGCGGCATCGCCGTTACGGCCGAAAGGGCTGCGGCGGTGGAGTGGAAAATGGTGTTGGCTTCGGGCTTGGACATGCGCAATGGGTCTCGCTGCCCGCATCGCGGCGGGAAAACGCCCCGCAGGCAGTCTGAGCGCCAAGTTAGTAAATAAAGTTCAAAAATTAGTTATTTGAATCGCGCCAGTTTTCGCAGCGCCATCGCCTCGCGATAGGCGGTGAGCCCGCCATCCACCATCGCGGCCAACGAAAACTCCTGGCGCACCCGCGCCTTGACCTGCTGCATGACGCGCCTGACCTCACCCGGAGAGTCGAGGGCGGCGCGGATCGCGCCGACCAGCACGCCGATATCGTCGGGGGCGATCAGGTGTTTGGTCTGTGGGCCGAAGATTTCAGGGATCCCGCCTACACGCGTGGCGATGACCGGCAGGCCGGCGGCGATCGCCTCCAGCACCACATAAGGCAGCGATTCGGCGCGCGAGGGGATGACCAGTATGCGGCCCATGGCGAAGGCTTCGCGCGCGGGGCGGTAGCCGACGAAGCGGACCAGGTCGGCGACGTCGAGGCGCTCCGTCAGCGCCTTGAGGTCGGCGCCTTGCGGCCCTTCGCCGGCGATGGTCGCGCTCACCCGCCGGCCGGAAGCTTTCAGGAGCGCCAGTGCCTCGATGAGGACGTCGAAGGCTTTGACCGGCCGCAATTCGCCGAGGCAGACGATATCGGTTGCATCGGCGTTGGGCGCAATCGCCTCGAATTCGGCGTCGCTGACGCCATTATGCACGACCCGCACCATCGCCGGCGGCCGGCCGATTTCGGCGCGGAACAGGCCGGCGACATAGGTGCTTTCGAACAGAAACAGGTCGGTGCGCCATTTCAGCAGCCATTCCAGCGTGCGATAGAACCCGCCGGCCACGGTACCGGGCCGATACACCAGCGAGCCGCCGTGGGGCGTATAGACGCGGATTGCGCTCGGCGCGCTCAGCGTCAGCCGCGACAGCGCCGCGCCCTTGGCGCCGTGGCCATGCAGCACGTCAGGCGCGGCCAGCGCGATGTTCCGCGAGACAAGGCGCAGCGCGCGGATATCGGACGGCCCCAGCTCGCGGGCGATGGCGACGCGCTGCAGCCCGAGCGCCAGATGCGGCGCAAGCTCGGCCAGCGCGGCGTCGGCCTGCGGCCCTCCGGTGGTCGAATCGACGATGAGGCCTATGCGATGGCCGCGCTCGGCTTGGCCGCGGGCGACGTCGACCACATGACGGAACAATCCGCCGAGCGGCGCGCGCAGGATGTGCATGATCTTCAGCGACCGCGCCGGCGCGGTTTCGACAATGCCGAGCGCTTCGGTGTCCATCGCGGTATTGGCCGCAACGGCGGTGGCGGGTTCCGTCGATGCGGCAGCCCGCCCGTCGCCCATGGCGAAATCCTTAAAAGTCGCGGAAGACCATTAAGGGGATTGAGCCGTGCCGCGGTTAAGAAAGCCTTGCGCGCCCGGAAATGATGGTGCGCGGAGCCGCCCGCACGAGGGCGCTTAACCGGATAGCAACCATAATCATTTGTTATCGGCGCCGGCATTTTCGCCCGCCTGCTGAGTCGGCAAGTTGTGTCCGTCAGTCGGAGTAGGAGCCGCGAAATGAGTTTGGCGTCACAATCGCCCCGGCCGTCGTTGCGCGGCCAATTCATCGACGCGGACTTCGACCTTTCGGGGCTCGGCGCCGCGCTCTGGCGCAAGCGCTATTCGATCCTGCGCCCGACCATCGTCGTGGCGCTGATCGCGTTCGCCGTCGTCATGCTGATTCCGCCCAAATATCAGTCCGAATCGCGCGTCCTCGTCGTCGGCCGCGACAACGTGTTTCTGCGTCCCGACGCCGACAAGGACGTCATCGACCGCGGCATCGTCGACCCGGAGGCGGTGACCAGCCAGGCTCAGCTGATCCTGTCGCGCGATCTGGCCTCTGAAGTGATCGCCAAGCTCAAGCTCAACGAGCTGCCCGAATTCGATCCAGCGCTCGGCGGCGTGTCGCTGATCAAGTCGCTGCTCGGCTTCGTCGGCATCATCAAGAATCCGATGAGCATGACGCCGGAAGAGCGCGTGCTGGAAGCCTATTACGACCGGCTCACCGTGTTTCCGGTGGAGAAATCGCGCGTCATCGTCATCGATTTCCTGTCGGAGAATCCGCAGCTCGCCGCCAGCGTCGCCAACGCCATCGCCGACGCTTATCTCAAGCGCCAGCAGGAAGCCAAGCAGGACCAGGCGCGCAGCGCCGGCGCTTGGCTGTCCGGCCAGATCGACCAGCTGCGCAAGAAGGTGGCGGACGCCGAAGCCAAGGTCGAGGCGTTCCGCACCAAGTCGAATCTCCTGGTCGGCCCCAATAACACCACGCTCTCGACCCAGCAGCTCGGCGACCTGAACGCCCAACTCGCTGCCGCACGCGCGCAAAAGTCCGACGCCGCGGCCAAGGCTAGGCTCATCCGCGACATGCTCAAGTCCGGCGAGCCGATTGAATCTTCAGACATTCTCAATTCCGAGCTGATCCGCCGGCTGTCCGAGCAGCGCGTCACTTTGCGCGCGCAACTCGCCGAGCAATCCTCGTCGCTGCTTGGCAATCATCCGCGCATCAAGGAATTGCGGGCGCAGATCGGCGACCTCGACCAGCAGATCAGAAAAGAAGCGGAAATGCTGGCGCGGTCGCTGGAAAACGATTCCAAGCTCGCCGATGCGCGGGTCGCGGCGCAGCTTGCGACCTTCGACCAGCTCAAGGGCCTGGCGGCGACCTCGAACGAAGACGACGTGCAATTGCGCGCGCTCGAGCGCGACGCCAAATCGCAGCGCGACCTCCTCGAATCGTATCTGGCCAAATATCGCGACGCCAGCGCCCGCGACACGCTGGCGTCGGCGCCGCCCGACGCACGGGTGATCTCGCGCGCCACGGTGTCGAACGTGCCGGCCTATCCGAAGAAGCTGCCGACCGTGCTGATCGCGAGCCTGGCGACGCTGGTGCTCACGTCCGGCCTGGTCTTGACCCGCGAGCTGTTGGCGAACCCGGCCGGCGGCGTTATGGGCGTGCCGATGCGCCGCGCCGGCCGGATCGGTGGCGGCGCCGACATCGATGCCGCCGCCGAGCGGGTAGGGCAACGTCCCATCGGGCCGGACTCGCTCGCGGCGCGGCTGCGCTCGGTGGTGAACGGCAAGGCGCCGCCGCCGGTCGGCGTGCCGGTGAGCGCGATCGAGGAATTCGCCCACAACCTGCATCAGGTCGGCGTCGCCGGCAGTCAGATGGCGTTCTTCGGCTCGGCGCCGGATCTCGACACCGGCGGAGTAGCGGTCAGGTTCGCCCGCGCGCTGGCGCGCGACGCCCGCGTGGTGCTGGTCGCCGTCGGCGCCAGCGATGCCGCGATCAGGGAAATTTCTAGCGATCCCAACGAGCCCGGTCTGGCCGAGCTTGCCGCGGGCACGGCGTCATTCGGCGACATCATCACCAAGGACCGCGCCTCCGGCCTCAATCTCATCGCCGCGGGCCGCGACGGCGCCATGCGCAGCGGGGTGATGGCCGTGCCCGGCATGAGCAAAAACTTCGACGCGCTGGCCTACAGCTACGCCCACGTCGTCATCGACGCCGGCGGCTTGCGCGGCCGCGACATGGAAGCCGTCGCCCGCATCGCCCCGCACGCGGTTCTTCTGGTCGATACGTTGTCCAGCGTCGCCACCACCAAAGCGCGCGACAGCCTGATGGATGCCGGCTTCGACAACGTCACGCTCCTCATCGCCGGCCGTGACTCCGAAGCGCGCGTAGCCCCGCCATTCTCCGCCGCCGCGGCGTAGCTCTGTTTCTTTCGCCCCACGCCGAACTCGGGTGGTCCCGAGTTCGGCCGCTTTGGGGGCGGGGCTGATGGCGTTGCAAAAACTCCCAATAGTGGTATATATCATAGATATCTACCATCTGGATCGCGGCCCATGACCGAGAACGCTACAGCCAAGCTCTTCAAACATGGCCGCAGCCAAGCGGTGCGGCTGCCTAAGGAATTTCGCCTCCCTGGCACGGAAGTGCGCGTGCGGCGCATTGGGCGCGCCGTGCTCCTGGAACCGGTTGAACGTGATCGTGAAACGATCAAAGCCGTGTTTGCGGAGATCGATCGGCTGGGCGGCAGCGAATTTCTGCCGGAAGGTCGCCCCGAGCAACCGCCGATGCCAATCGACGAGCGAAAATACTTTGACGACTAGCGCATGATCCGGAAAAGTGGATAGCGGTTTTCCGAAAAGATCATGCTCCGCTTCCCATGATCTCCCTCGATACCATTGCCGTCGTCGCGGCGATCAACCAGCGCGTTCCGAAGGTGCGCGCACGGTTGGAACAAGCGCTCATGGACGGCGTGGTTGTCGGCATTCCGGCGATCGTCCTGTACGAATTGTGGTACGGCATTAAAAAAAGTGTGCGCCCGGAAGAAAACATTGTGCGACTCTCCACTTTCTTGGCGCTCGATGTCACGCCGTGGCCATTCGATGCTGAGGACGCGCGCGAAGCGGGCGAGATTCGCGCCACGCTGGAGCGTTCAGGTACGCCAATCGGCCCCTACGACATTCTCATCGCCGCGCAGGCACGCCGGCGCGGCGCGCTTCTGGTGACGGCGAACAAGCGCGAGTTCGCGCGCGTGCCGGGGCTGAAGACGGAAGACTGGGCGGCCTGAGCAATTGCGGCATTCGTAGCCTGGATGGAGCCAACGGGTCCGGCCCGAAGTGGCCGGCCCGATGACAAGCTCCGCGAAATCCGGGGTCCGCCTCGCCAACCATATCCGCCCCCCCGGAGCGAAGCGTAGCGGGGGAGGATTTAGGCGAAGCGCGCAAATGCCTTCCCCCGCCCCTGGAGGGGGAGGGTCGCGCCCCGAAAGGGGCGCGGGGTGGGGTGTTTTCTGACTCGCCGTTTGTACTTACCCCCACCCGTCTCGCTGCGCTCGCCGACTTCCCCCCTCGAGGGGGGTGAAAGGATTATCAACCATGCGGCTGCAATAATGCGGCCGCACACTGAAGGAAAGCGCAGCAGCAGGGAGGTGCTTTGGCCGGGCTCAAGCAGACGATCATCCGCGGCGGGTTGGAAGGGCTTTATTTCACCGGCGCGCACGCGGCGCTCCAGCGCTTCTTCGGCGGGGTCGGCGTCATTCTGACGATGCATCACGTGCGGCCGCCGCGTCCCGAGCGCTTCCAGCCTAACCGCCTGCTCGAGATCACGCCGCGCTTTCTCACCCGCGTGATCAGGCTGTTGCGCCGCTCGCAGATCGATATCGTCTCGCTCGACGAGATGCACCGCCGCATGACCGAAGGCGATTTCGCCCGGCGCTTCGTCTGCCTCACCTTCGACGACGGCTATCGCGACAACCTGGAGCACGCCTGGCCGATCCTCAAAGAGGCCGGCGTGCCGTTCGCCATCTACGTGCCGACCAGCTTTCCCGACCGGCTCGGCGAATTGTGGTGGCTGGTGCTCGAAGCGGTGATCGCGAAGAACGACCGCATCGGGCTGGTGATCGACGGCGACAACCGCAGCTTCGATTGCAGAACCGTTGCGGAAAAGCGCGCGCTGTATGACGAGCTTTACTGGTGGCTGCGCCGCCGCGCGACCGAAGCCGAGTTGCGCGCGATCGTGCGCGATCTCGCCGCGCGTTATCAGGTCGACGTCGCGGCGTTCTGTGCCGAGCTGTGCATGAGCTGGCATGAGATTGCCGAGCTTGCCGCCGATCCTTTGGTCACCATCGGCGCGCACACCGTCAATCACCAGATGCTGGCGAAGCTGCCGGAAAAAACCGTGCGCTCGGAAATGGATTTGAGCCGCACGGTGATCGAGGCCGCGCTCGGGGTGCGGCCGGAGCATCTGTCGTATCCGTACGGCGATCCGAACTCGGCCGGGCCGCGCGAATTTAAAATCGCCGCCGAGCTTGGCTTCAAAACCGCAGTGACGACGCGGCCGGGCGTGCTGTTCCGCGCCAACGCCAAGCATGTGACCGCTTTGCCGCGCATCTCGCTCAACGGCGAGTATCAGCAACTGCGCTACGTGCGAGTCTTGCTGTCGGGCTCGGCGACGGCGATGTGGAGCGGCTTTCGCGGCGCGGAGGCGGCTTAGCTTTTCGCCGCGCGTTGCTTACGCTTTGCGCTTTTTGGGGCTCATCCACGAGATGATCGGCATCGCCGGCAAAGCCCAGCCGATCCCGGCGATCGCGTAGTACAGAATCGAAAGTATCGCGTTGTCGCGGATGGCGGGAAACTGCGCCAGCGCCATGGCGACCAGCGCCCAGACGATGACGAGCGCGAACAGCGCGATGGCGCCGATGAATTTGCGCAAGCGTAGCGGCATTTTGCGGGCGGCATCAGGTCCGTTGCGAAGGCAGGGCGCAGCACTATATGGTCCGCGCGCCTGCGACAAGCGATCCGACGATGAGCGAAAGCCGCACCACCGACACTCATGCGCGCGCGATCCGGCTGTGGCTTTATACCGTCGCCGCATTAGTGCTGGCGATGGTTTTGGTCGGCGGCGCGACGCGGCTCACCGAATCCGGGCTCTCGATCACCGAGTGGAAGCCGGTGATGGGTGTGGTGCCGCCGCTCGGCGAGGGCGCGTGGCAAAGCGCGTTCGAAAAATATCAGGCGATTCCGCAATACCGCGAGCTCAATCGCGGCATGACCCTTCCTGAGTTCAAGACGATTTATTGGTGGGAATGGACGCATCGCTTGCTCGGCCGCGTCATTGGCGCGGCGTTTCTGTTGCCGTTTTTGTGGTTTCTGTGGCGCGGCTGGGTGAAGCCTTCGTTGCGGCCGCTTCTGTGGTTCATTTTCGGGCTCGGCGCGCTGCAAGGCGCGGTGGGCTGGTGGATGGTGGCTTCGGGCCTCGCCGAGCGCGTCGAGGTTTCGCAATATCGGCTGGCGACGCATCTCATCCTCGCCGGCGCGATCTACGTCGCGCTGGTCTGGACGGCGCAGCGGCTCGGGGAACGGCCGCCGCCATCTTTCCCTCCCCCGCTTGCGGGGGAGGGCAGGGAGGGGGCCCGCATTCGCGCCGGCGCCGTCGTTCTTCTCGCTCTCATATTGGTGCAGATCTATCTCGGCGCGCTGGTTGCCGGATTGCGCGCCGGTTATGTCTACAACACCTGGCCGCTGATCGACGGCGCCTTTGTGCCCGATTCCGCGCGGCTGTTTTTCGATACGCCGCTGTGGCGCAATTTCTTCGAGAACGCGCTCACGGTACAATTCGATCACCGCATGCTTGCTTATGTTATTTTTGTCGGTGCACTTTTCCACGCGTTTGACGTTGTCCGCGCGGTGAACGGGCCGGTGCGAGCCGGCGCGTTTGTGTTGTTCGCCGCGATCGCGTTGCAGCTAGCGCTCGGCATCGCGACGCTGCTCTGGCACGTGCCGATTTCGATCGCGCTCCTGCATCAGGCGGTGGCGATGCTGGTTCTCACCGCGGCGACGATGCACGCGGCGACGATCGCCGAGCACTTTCCGCGCGCTGTCGCCTCGCCGGCTCGGGCGCGAATTAATCCGCCAGCGCCTGCTCGAGGTCGCCGATGATGTCGGCTTGGTCCTCGATGCCGATCGACAGCCGCACCACGTCGGGACCGGCGCCGGCCTGGATCTTCTGCGCGTCGGAAAGCTGCCGGTGCGTGGTCGAGGCGGGGTGGATGATCAGCGAGCGCGTATCGCCGATATTGGCGAGATGCGAAAACAGCTTCACGTTGGAGACGAGCTTGACGCCGGCGTCGTAGCCGCCCTTGAGGCCGAACGTGAATACCGCGCCGGCGCCGTTCGCGCAGTATTTTTTGGCGAGGTTGTGATAGCGGTCGCCGGGCAGTCCGGGATAGCTCACCCAGTCGACTTTCGGGTGGGTGGAAAGCCACTGCGCGACCGCGACCGCGTTATCGCAATGTTGGCGCATGCGCAGCGGCAGCGTCTCGATGCCGGTGATGATGAGGAACGCGTTGAACGGCGACAAAGCCGCACCGATATCGCGCAACGCCAGCACGCGGCAGGCGATGGCGAAAGCGAAATTGCCGAATGTCTCGTGCAGCACGATGCCGTGATATTCCGGCCGCGGCTCGCACAGCATCGGGTAGCGGCGCTCGCGCGACCAGTTGAACGTGCCGGCGTCGACGATCAGGCCGCCGATCGAATTGCCGTGGCCGCCGAGAAATTTGGTTAGCGAATGAATGACGATGTCGGCGCCGTGGTCGATCGGCTTGCACAGATACGGCGTGGCAAGCGTGTTGTCGACGATGTAGGGCACACCGGCGCGCCGCGCAATTTGTGAAACCGCCGCCATGTCGGTGATGACGCCGCCGGGATTGGCGATCGACTCGGTGAAGATCGCCTTGGTCTTCGGCGAGATGGCGCGCTCGAACGAGGCGATGTCGTCGGGATCGGCCCACACGACGTTCCAGCCGAAATTCTTAAACGCATGGGTGAACTGGTTGATCGAGCCGCCATAGAGCTTCTTCGAAGCGACAAACTCGTCGCCCGGTTGGAGTAGGCAGTGAAAGGCGAGAACCTGGGCGGCGTGTCCGGATGCCGCCGCAAGCCCCGCGGTGCCGCCTTCGAGCGCGGCGACGCGCTCTTCCAGCACTGCGGTGGTCGGGTTGCCGATGCGCGTATAGATGTTACCGAAAGTTTGCAGGCCGAACAGCGAAGCGGCGTGATCAACGCTTTCGAAGACATAGGACGTGGTCTGGTAGATCGGCGTCGCGCGCGCGCCGGTCGTGGGATCGGGCTGCGCACCGGCGTGGACCGCGAGCGTGGAGAAACCCGGAATGCGTTCGCTCATCGGCCGATCCTTGGCTTTTTCGGGGTAAGAGAAAGTGCTCCCGGTTTATAGGACAGGCCAAGGCCGTCAAGGCGCTGAAATGTCGTCTTCGTTAATACGCAACCGCCCCGCGATCAGACGCAGCGGCGGGGAATTATTTCTGCGGCGTTAGTGCGCGTTCGTCAGCGCGCGTGTGTACGAGCAAGAGGCGACACGGCTCGGAAATTCGATGGCGGTTGGAGATGAGACAATCAGCGATGCGCGCGCGATCTGGGATGAATTGCGCGCATACGGTCAAAGCATCGTACATGCAGGCTTTCCGGCCTTGCTGATCGTCGTCGGCCTTGCCGGCGGCGGGTGCGAGCACGAGGCCAAGCAGCGTAAGCGCAAGCGCAATGGTGATTTTCATAGCCCACTCGTAACGGTTCGTGACGCCAGCAACGTCGTGTTGAGCCAGAACGAGTGCTAGATTAGTCAGGAAAGAAATGAAAAAGGTTCAAGAAAGTTCCGCCGCATTTTAGTTACACGTGTTTTTTGCGCTGCACGTGTCGTGCTGCGCGCTTCGACCGCTTCACGCTCCGCCGTCTTCGCGCTCCGCGCGCTCGGCGGCAGCAGCAGCGTCAGTCGCACCGCCGGGCGTGCTGGTGCGGTTGAGCGATAAGCGCTGGATGCCGCCCCTCGTTGCCGCTTTCTTCGAACTGATGGTGCGCGTGTTGACGCCCATCCAGGCGATCTCCGAAGACAGGCGGCCGTATTCGATCTTCGGGCAGCGGTTCATGACGACCTTCATGCCGTTGGCTTCGGCGAGCGCCGCCGCTTCGTCATTGCGAATGCCGAGCTGCATCCAGATCACGCGCGGCCGCGGATTGAGCGTCAGTGCCTCATGCACGATATCGCGCGCGTATTCCGAGGGGCGGAAAATATCGACCATGTCGATCGGCTCGGGAATATCGGCGAGCCGCGTATAAATCCGCTGGCCGAGCACCTCATGGCCGGCATGTCCCGGATTCACCGGGATCATGTGGTAGCCGTGCTCCAAGAGGTATTTGAAAGCGAAATAGCTTGGACGGTTTTCCTTTGCCGAGGCGCCGACCATCGCGATCGACTTCACGTTGTTGAGGATGCCGCGGATGTAGCTGTCGGGATAGGAATCGTGGTTCATCGGATCGCCGAGCTTCAGCGGTCCTCCCATTTCGGCTCGCGCTTGTCGATGAAAGCTCCGATGCCCTCCTCGGCGTCGCGCGCTAGCATGTTCTCGACCATCACGTCGGATGCGTATCTGTAAGCCTCGGCGAGCGGCATTTCGAGCTGGCGATAGAACGCCTCCTTGCCGATTTTGATGGTCAGGGTCGATTTCGAGGCGATCTTCTTGGCGAGCTTAAGCGCTTCCGCGCGCTCGCTGCCGGCGTCGACCACGAAGTTGACCAGACCGATGCGCGCGGCGTGCTCGGCTGAGATCATTTCCCCGGTCAAAAGCATCTCCATGCCGTGCTTGCGCGAAACGTTGCGCGAAAGCGCCACCATCGGCGTCGAGCAGAACAGACCGAGATTGACGCCGGGCGTCGCGAATTTTGCGGTGCGTGAGGTAATCGCGAGGTCGCAACTCGCCACCAACTGACAACCCGCCGCAGTGGCGGTTGCCTGGACCGCAGCAATAACCGGCTGCGGCAGCGTCACGATCTGCTGCATCATCGTGCTGCATGTCGTCATGATGTGCTTGAAATAGGCGCGGCCGCGATCACTGTCGGAGCGGTGCCGATTGAGTTCCTTGAGGTCGTGGCCGGCGCAGAAAGTCGGTCCGTTGGCGGCGAGGACGACCGCACGCACGCTGTCGTCATGCGCGATCGCCGTGAGCGCGTCGCCCAGCGCCTCCAGCATCGCCTCGGAAAGGCTGTTGCGGCTCTGCGGCTGGTTTAGTGTGAGCACAGCGACGCCGCCGATGTCCTCACGCAACAGGATCAGGGAAGTGGCCGCGGCTTTGGCGGCAGCGGCGGTTTGAGCGTTCATGGGTCCGTCCTCTAGTCCCGGTCCTGGGGTGTGGATTGGCAAGTCGTTTCGCGCATTGTATCCGATCCGTGGCGTGGGGAGCAGGGGCATGAAAGAGCAGGCGAAACTGACGGTCGAGGAGCTCGAGCGGCTGCTGAGCGCCGAGTTTCCGCAGATGTTCCACCCGGAAAGCGGATACGGCATCGAAGAAGTCTGGTTCGGCGGCAGTCGCATCCGCAAGCATTTCAATCCGCGATCGCTGCGGCCCGGCGGGACCATCGCGGGCACGACCATGATGACTCTCGCGGATTTTGCCCCTTATGTCGCGATCCTTGCGAGCATCGGCTGGGTGCCGTTGGCGGTCACCACCAATCTCACCATCAATTTTCTCAAAAAGCCGCCGGCACGCGACCTTTTCGCCGAGGCGCGGCTGATCAAGCTCGGGAAAAGGCTCGCAGTTGCCGAGATCGGCATTCGGTCGGAGGGCCAGGACGACCTGGTTGCCCACGCCACGTCAACCTACTCGATACCGGAGGTGAAATAATACCTCCATGCCAACACCTTGAGATATTGACAAAATAACTATTCAACGGTGTTGACCCGGAGAGGCACTGCGGATAAATAGCCGCCCACGGCGCCGGTTCACTCGGTGCACCTCCATATGGATACGAAGATGAAAACCTTTTCGGCCAAGCCCGCCGAGGTCGACAAGAAGTGGGTCATGATCGATGCTGACGGACTTGTGGTCGGCCGGCTTGCCTCGCTCGTAGCGATGCGGTTGCGCGGCAAGCACAAGCCCACTTACACGCCCCATGTCGACTGCGGTGACAACGTCATTGTCATCAACGCCGCCAAGGCGGTGCTGACCGGTCGCAAGGTCGAGCAGAAAATCTACTACAAGCACACCGGCTATATCGGCGGCATCAAGGAGCGTACGGCCAAATCCATTCTTGCCGGCCGCTTCCCCGAGCGCATTGTCGAGAAGGCCATCGAGCGCATGCTGCCGCGCGGCCCGCTGGGACGGCAACAGCTGAGCAACCTTAGGGTCTATCCGCACGCCGAACATCCGCATGCGGCGCAGCAGCCGGAACAAATCGACATTGCCGCAATGAACCGCAAGAACAAGAGGATTGCGTGATGGCCGAGACCATCCAGACGCTCGAGGATCTCTCCGCGCTCAAGCCCGCGGCGGCGCCGCAGCCGCCGCAATATGTGCAGAAGCTCGACAAGCAGGGACGCGCTTATGCCACGGGCAAGCGCAAGGACGCGGTCGCGCGGGTATGGATAAAAATGGGTGGCGGCAAGATCCTCGTCAACGATCGCCCGGTGGAGACTTATTTTGCCCGCCCGGTGCTGCGCATGCTGATCCAGCAACCGCTCGTCGCCGCGAGCCGCCAAGGCCAATACGACGTCGTCTGTACGGTGTCCGGTGGCGGCCTTTCGGGCCAGGCGGGCGCGGTGCGTCACGGCCTGTCCAAGGCGCTGTTGCGCCATGAGCCGGACCTGCGCACGGTGCTCAAGCGCGGCGGCTTCCTGACCCGCGATTCACGTGTGGTCGAACGCAAGAAGTACGGCAGGGCCAAAGCGCGCCGGAGCTTCCAGTTCTCGAAACGCTAAGACCGGCCTTTGGCATTTGCACTGCGCGCTCAGAGCGGCGGCGCGAACGCCAGATTTTCGCCGGTGTAGGTTTCGTCCACTTCGGAAATCGGCTTGAGGTCGGGCGTGAAAAGCAGAGCTCGATGCTCAAAGAGCTTTGGCGGGATCGCCAGCGCTTGCTGCGGATGATCGGCCGTTGGCGGATGTCGCTCCCAGCCGTCGTCCAGCGGCTTCCAAAGAACCTCGGCGGCGAAGGTCTGACGGAAGGGCTTTAGGTCTGCGACTACCCGTCCAAACGGAGTATCGGTCGTTTCAAGCAACCGGTTCATCTCGGCGGTGAGCCGCGACGGCACATACCAGTTGTCGGCTTCGGACAGAATACGGCTGCCGCATGTGAGTTCGACGTGCCGGAATTTGACCGGCTCGTTCTCATCGATCTGGAGCTGGCGCCGCTGCTCGGCCGTAATCGGCTTGTCGCTGTCACGCACGAGTCGGGCGCGGATTTTCGTCTCACTGCCGAGCTTGTGATCCTCGCACCACTTGTCCAGCGTGAACGTGGCGCTGCGTGCGGCAAGCAAAGTGGCACTGAGAGTTTCAACGAGCGCCACCGCCTCGACTCGCGCGAGAAACGTATCGGGCCATGCCGGCGAGGTCTGGGCATTGGCCTGGGTTGAAAGGACACTCACGCAAAAGACGAGAAGCGCAACGATGAACCGGGTTGGACGCTTCATGAGCGGAATCCTTGTCGCATGCTG
>JBEKSB010000066.1:0-20086 GCA_049517455.1 Xanthobacteraceae bacterium | reverse complement strand
GATCGCCTCAAGCCGATGGCGGTCTGCTTGTGTAACGTTCACGACAATTCCTGCTCTCATGACGAGAGCTTGAACTGCTTCGGGCGATTTGGGAATCGTCTGAATGAATCAGACCACTAGGGAAACTGCCGCCATGGCGACCCATCCGGCCCTTGCCGATCTTGGGATTGCACCTCGCCTGTTAACGCGCGAGCAGGCGGCAGCCTATTGCGGGCTCTCCGTCCACGGCTTTAGCGAATGGGTCAAAACTCGCAGACTGCCTGGCCCGATACGTGGCACAATACGTTGGGACCGGAAGGCAATTGACGCTGCACTGGATCAGGCGAGCGGGATCGATCCGAGAATCGGGACTGCCCCATATACGATGAATGGAAGGCATTGCGCGATGCGCGTTCATCTCAAAGGCGTTCATAGGGTCCAAAGGCGTCTTGTGACCGGCGAAATCAGAACCCATTGGTATGCTTGGCGCGGCGGTCCGCGGTTGATTGGTAGTCCTAGCTCACCCGAATTCGTCCCAATCGTATTCACGGATCGTCAGGCGCCGCGAATTTACCCGCGAATGATTCGGCTTTGTTCTCGTTTCGATTCTGTGCTGTTCACCCCAAAGATGCCCGCGATTCCCAGCTACGGCAATTATTCGAGGTCCCCTTTACTTTAATCGCGGAGTTCAAAACCTCTTCCGAATACTTGGGACTTTCTGACGCCACCAAGCGGGCCTACGCATCTTACCTGAAAATGATCGAAGCTGAATTTGGCGATATGCCAATTGACGCCCTCTCTGATCCAAGGGTACGCGGCGAGTTTAAAACGTGGCGGGATCGAATGGCCGACAAGCGCCGCAAGGCAGATTACGCATGGACGACGCTGGCTCGTGTTTTCTCGGTCGCGAAAGATCGGGGGCGTATTCCGGTCAACCCATGCGAACGCGGCGGCAGGCTCTACCAGGCGGATAGAACCGATAAGCTATGGACCGAGTCTGATCTTACGCGCCTGCTCTCGGTAGCTTCGCCAGAGATGGAACTGACTGTGCTGCTCGCTTTAGGGACAGGACAGCGCCAAGGCGATCTCCTACGACTGCGTTGGTCAGACTACGACGGAAAGCATATTCGCCTCCGCCAGTCGAAAACTGGCCAAGCCGTAATCGTGCGGATTGGGGGCGTGCTGAAAGCGCGGCTCGATGCGTCACGGCGTCGTGGACCAATGGTGCTCACCGGCACCAGGGGGCGGCCTTGGACCTCAGATGGGTTTCGCACCTCATGGTCGAAACTTTGTCAAAGGGCTGGCATAGCCGACCTCACCTTCCACGATCTTCGCGGCTCGGCGGTTACTAGACTAGCGCTTGCTGGAGCAACACCGCAGGAGATTGCGGGAGTCACCGGGCACGGACTCGCCGACGTGTGCACCATTCTGGATAGACACTATCTGGGCGACCGAGCCGCGCTCGCTGAGAACGCAATTCGCAGGCTTGAACGGAAGGAAAAGAGAACAAAAACTGTAAACCGGCTGTAAACGACCTCGAAATTCGAACCGAAGATTCCGTCTAAGTAATTGACATCATTGGTGGGCGCACAAGGACTCGAAACTTGGACCCGCTGATTAAGAGTCAGCAGGCCAATATTCATCGCCCTCACCGCAATCAATGTACCCACCCAAAAAATACGAATCTTGAGGCCAGGAGTTCGAATCTCTAGCGAGGTCCATTGCTGTGGTCCTCGCGGCGCACGTATAAAACATCATCCCCCGAGCACACCGGCGGCAATCTGTGAATGAGAAATGCGCGCCGAATTCGACCGCTACGAGGAGGCGCTGGGAGCAAATGACGTTGCCACGCTCAATTCGATGTTCCACAACGATCCGCGTACCATCCGCTACGGCAGCGCCGAAAACCTTTACGGCCACCACGAGATCGAAGCGTTTCGTGTCGGCCGTTCGCCGGCTGGGCTCGCTCGCACGATCTCGAGGACTGTCATCAGCACGTACGGCCGGGACGCCGCCGTTGCTTCGACGCTCTTCCATCGCGCGAGCGTGCCTGGAAAAGTCGGCCGCCAGATGCAGACCTGGGTGCGCTTTCCGGAGGGCTGGCGCATCGTCGCCGCGCACGTGAGCTTCATCGACGCGCCGAAATGACCGTCCCATCATATCGAGACTTTTTCCTGCGCCATAAACGCCCGCCAGCCGCCGAAGCTTGAAATGTCGCGCGCGCCCTCGATTGCCTCGGACTCGACCAAGAAACCTTTGACCGAGCGGCCGCCGTCGAGTTCGAGCGTTCCAATCGACAGCGGCGGCGGTACGGCGGCGACAAATCGGCCGAACGCACGCTCCGACAGCGCCCAGACTTCGATCTCAATGGCGGCGCCTGCGCCGTTTTTCACGCGGAGCAGACCGGGCTTCGGCGGCCGTGTGCCGGGAAGCGCAAAGAGCCGATAGTGCGGCGCGGTCGTGCCGCGTTCGATCAGCCGGGCACCGGCACTACGCAATTCGCCGTTGAGCGGCATCCCCGAAAGATGCGCGCCGACCACCGCGAGCGGGATTTCACCCGCCGCGGGTGCCGACGGCTGCCGCGCAAGCAGCGGCTGCGGGCGTTTGAGCGCGCCGAGCGACAGGCCGGTCGCGGCGTGGAACTCGCGGCCGATCGCCGCGAGCGCCGCGTCCTCGCCTGCAAGCCCAAGCAGCGTCACGCCGAACGGCGTGCCGTCTGGTCGCATGCTCGCCGGTACGGCAAGGCCGCACATGTCGAGCAGGTTGACGAAGTTGGTGTAAGTGCCGAGCCGGCTGTTGAGCCCGATCGGATCGGCGAGCACCTGCTCGATCGTGTAGATCGTCGGCGCGGTCGGCAGCACCAGCGCATCGATGGCGCGAAACGTGTGGTCGCACACGCGCCGCAGATCCTCGAGCTGATAGAAGGCTGCGAAGGCATCGGCCGCGGTGCCGTGCGCGCCGGCGAGGATCACCTGGCGCGTAACCGGATGCAGGGATTCCGGCGACGAGGCGATAAGCGCACGCGCTGTCAAATAGCGCTCGGCAACCCAGGGTCCCTCGTACAGCAGCCGCGCGGCCGCGTAGAACGGCTCGATGTCGATCTCAACGATTTTTGCGCCGAGTAGGGCGAACTGCGCGAGCGCCGCTTCGTAAGCAGCCTGCGACACGTGATCGCCGAAGAACAGGCGCTGACCAGAGAGCGGCACGCCAAGCCTCAGTCCCTCGGGCATCGGCCCAATGCCGTGCGCCACGCGTGGTCGCGATTGAGCATCGGCCGGATCAGGTGCAGCAATCACGCTCAACATCGCCATGGCATCGTCGACGGTGAGCGCGAAGACGGAAACGCAATCGAGCGTGCGGCAGGCCGGCACGACACCGGCCGTGGAAACAAGACCGCGGCTTGGCTTCAGTCCGACAATATTGCCGAAGCCCGCCGGCACGCGGCCCGATCCGGCGGTGTCGGTGCCCAGCGCGAGCGGCGTGAAACCGGCCCCGACCGCGAGTGCGGAGCCGGTGCTCGACCCTCCGGGAATGAGTTTCGGATCGAACAGGTTGCGGCCGATTCCGTAAGGGGTGCGAACGCCGACCAGGCCGGTCGCGAATTGATCGAGATTTGTCTTGCCGAGAATGAGCGCACCGGCCTCGCGTAACCGCGCGACGGAAGCTGCATCTTTGCTCGGACGATAGCTGTAAGCGGGACATCCGGCGGTCGTCGCCAAGCCCTCGACATCGATATTGTCCTTTACAGAAACCGGAATGCCGTAGAGCGGCAGTGTCTTGTCGCCGGCCTGTCCGAGCGAGCGCGCTTCGGCAAGGACCTCGGCTTCCTCGCGCAGCGCGATGAAGATCGCTGGATCGTCGTGGGCGCGGATACGCTCGAAGCTCCGCGCGACAATGTCCTCGGGCTTGGTTGCTCCGCCACGATAAGCGTCGAGGATTTCGGCGACCGTCTCTGTCACGTGAGGCTCCGTAGTGGCGCGACAAGCGGGCCCGGAAACCGCGTTTCGCCGCTCCTTTTGTGCCAAATTCGGGCCATTTCGCAATGGGCATACCGCGCGTGGCGCCTCGCCGGCCGCATCGGCGAAATTGCCTAACTGGTTGCGCGGGGTGGGTGGGCCGCCTATATTGCGGCGGCTTTCCAGTCATCGCTGATGACGTAAGTGGCTTCGCCCGGACGGGCGGGCGGAGCGCAGAGGAGATTTGCACATGGCTATCGCCCCCTTGATGCCGAAAGCGACAGCGGTGTGGCTGGTCGAGAACACCAGTCTGTCGTTCGACCAGATCGCACAGTTCTGCAACCTGCATCCGCTGGAAGTTAAAGCGATCGCGGACGGGGATGCGGCGCAGGGGATCAAGGGACTGGACCCGATTCTGACCGGGCAACTGACGCGCGACGAAATTGCCGACGCGGAAGCCCATCCGGACCACCGACTGCACATCGCCGACCCCAAGGTCCGCCTGCCCGAGGCGAAGCAGAAGAAAGGCCCGCGCTACACGCCGGTGTCGCGCCGTCAGGACCGGCCGAACGCTATCCTGTGGCTGGTACGCAACCATCCGGAACTCAAGGACAGCCAGATCATGCGGCTCGTCGGCACCACGAAATCGACCATCCAGGCGATCCGCGACCGAACGCACTGGAACTCGGCCAGCCTGACGCCGCTCGATCCGGTGACGCTCGGCCTTTGTTCCCAGATCGACCTCGACTTTGAGGTCCAGCGCGCGGCCAAGGAAAAGCCGGTGCCGGTCGAGGCGCAGGGCGCGACACTGCTTCCCGCTTCCGTCACCACGGCGCCGAAAGAGGAGCCTGTGGAGCCGGCTGCCGTGAAGAAGGCCGAGGACCTCAACGTCGAAGCTGTGTTCGCCAAGCTCAAGCAGCTTGGCGGCAAGGGCGAGTGATCCGCGCCAGCCGTTATTGCTTCGCCGCGGCGTAGGGATAAATGATGTCGCCGGTTTTGTATTGAGGCGGCCACAGCACCGGCTGCACTTTGCCGCTGGCGAATTGTTCGAAATCGTTGGGCGCCACGCGCTGGAATTGAGTGAAAACCGTTCGCGCTTCCGTCCACTCGCCGTCCTTGCCGTATTCGATGTCGCCGACGACGGTCGCAAATTTGTGGCTGTGCATGTAGGCGGCGAGCTTGCTTTGATCGAGGCTGTTGGTTCCTTCGACGGCCTGCGCCAGCACTTGTCCGGCGGCATAGCCGAACGGCACAAACCCATAGCCGAGCTGATCGATTTTTTCGCCCGCCGCCACGGCGCGATAGCGCTTGAGCACATCCCCGACGCCTGGGAAATTGAAGGTCGGCGCCTGCACGAAGCTTTCCATGATGACGAGACCGTTGAGGATCGGACCGAGCTGCGTCTTGATCGGTGTGATCAGCAAGCCGATCATGGTGCCGCCAAACATTTTCGGCGTAAGGCCAATCTCATTCGCCGCACGCACGATGCCGACCGTGTCGGGCGGATAGGCAGCGACGAACACCACGTCGGGATTCGCCGCCTGGATCGCGCGCACGGTCGGCGCAAAATCCGTGGTCGGCGGCGGGTAGCTCTTGTCGTAGATGACATTGAAACCGCCGGCGGTCGCGTTCTCGCGCGCACCGTCGGCTGAAGTTTTGGCGAACTCGGCGTCGGCGGAGAGAATGGCGACCGTCTGCGGCTTCGGTGTCTGCGCCGCGGCGAGATCGAAAAAGCCCTTAGAGAACGCCTTCAAGCCGTCGGGACCGAGCGGCTGCATCGAGAAGTATTTCGAATAATCGAAATGCCGGTTCACACTCACCGCCAGCATGGTGATCGTGACCTTGTTGTTCTCGACGATGACCGGCATCGCCGCCGCCGCCATGTTCGTGGCATAGGGGCCAAGCAGCAGATCGACTTTGTCGACACTGATGAGCTTGGTGTAGATGCCCGGCACGTTCGAGGGATTGCTCTGGTCGTCGTAAAAGACGAGCTCGACAGGCCGGCCGAGCAGCCCGCCCTTGGCATTGACGTCGTCGCGCCAGAGCTGGAGCGCGATCAGAAGCTGCTTGCCGTTCTGTGCCACCGCGCCGGTCATCGCCATGCTGAAACCAACCTTGACCGGATCGGCGGCGGCTGCGGGCGGGTGCGGCGGGAGCAACAAAAACGCGACGGCGGCCACTGCCAGGGCGAGGAGCCGGCGGGCTCGTTTGCTCCAGGTGCGCAGCATTGACGTCCTCCCTCATTCTCGACCGCAGCTCCCGCCCCTTATGGGGAGGGATTAGGGACGGTCGAGAGATTTTTGCGCGTGCGCCGAAAGCAGCCGTCGCCTCCCCCTCAAAGGGGGAGAGACAGACGTTATTTCATCATATCGTCGCCCGGCATGATGCCCCAGAGGTTGGAGGCCCCAGGCTCCTTCTCCCAGACTTTCGGCCGCTGCGGCGCGTCGCGGTGCCAGGGCCGTGGCTCGAAATAGCCGAGCTCCTCGTTCATGCGGTCGAGCTCGGCGAAGGTTTCGGTAATCAATCCGTTGGGGGCGCGGTGATAGGCGAAGAGATTATGTCCGATGCCGTGCCGGCCTGGGCCCCAAAGAAGCTTGTAGCCGTTGAGGCTGAGAAAGTCGCATGCCTCGTGCATGTGACCCCAATCGCGCAGCTCGAAGGCGGTGTGGAAGTGCCGGTTCGAGCCCGTCTCCATCAGGTTGATGGTATGATGGTCGGGGCCGCAGCGCAGGAAAGAGAAGAAGTCGGCCATCCAGTCGGACTCACGAAAGCCGAGCACGTCGCAATAGAACTTGGTGACGTGCTTGACGTCCGTGACGTGGAAAGCGACGTGGCCGAGCTTGTGCGGAACGATGCCCTTCTTTTGAAACTTCTGGTGTGAGAAGGCGCCGCGCTTGAACACTTCCATGGTGGTGCCTTTCGGATCGGCGAATGTCACCATGTCCGAGATCGACGGCTCCTGGTCTTTCTTGCGCTGCGTTTTGACGCCGTGAGCAGAGACCTGCTTGTCGAACTCGCCAAGGTCGGCATCTTGCGCAATCTGGAATCCCAGGCTCACGCAGTTCGCTTGCGCCCCACGCCGCAATACCACGGAATGATGGTCGACCGTGGAGGCGAGGTACGCGACGTCCTTCTCGTTGGCGACGAGCGTCAGCCCCAGGATCTCGGTGTAGTACTCCGTCTGCTTGTCGAGGTCGGGCGTCTCATACGTAGCGTGCGCGATTTTGTTGACGCGGATCATGCGGACTCTCCTTTATTGTCTGCTCTCGTCCCCTTCTGGGGAATGGGTTTCTCGGACGTTTGACGCGGCAGTGCGCCGATGACGTCGATCATGGCAGCGCCGTCGCAGTCGGACAGTCCCATCGCGACGAAGCGGTCGAACAGCTCGGCTGTGCGATCCAGAAGCGGCGTCGCCACGCCGACGCCGTCGGCGAATTCGCCGATCATCTCGATGTAGTGCTGCAGCCCGGGAATGGGGCCTTGCAGCGGCTTGAAGCGCCGCTCGGCCATCCACGGCGCGCGGATGCCGAACTGGGTCGAGCCGCCGCTGCCGGTCGCGATTGCCTTGATCATCAAATCGACATCGACGCCGGCCTTGAGCCCGAGCGCCATCGCCTCCGCCGTCGCGGCGATATGGATTGAGACCAGCAGATTGTTGATGAGCTTGACGCGACTGGCGGCGCCGAAGCTACCGAAATAGATGCAGGAATCGGCAAAACCGGCAACGACGGGCTCGAGTTTCTTACAGGCCTGCGCATCGCCGGCGAGATAGACCACGCCCTTGCGCGCCGACACCATGCCGGGTGTGCCGGCGACTTCGCCGTCGATGAAGAAGGCGCCTTTTTCCGCAAGCGGCGCGATCTGCCGCGCTTTGACCGGAACCGGGTACGAACCCAGCTCGACCACGATCTGGCCCGGCCGCGCCGAATGAACCAACCCCTCGGGGCCTTGCACGACCTCTTCCAGCGCCTCGTCCGATGGCAGACAGGAAAATACGATGTCCGCTTCCGCGCCGACTTCGGCGGCCGAACGCGCGGCCACGCCGCCGATCTTCACAAACTCGTCGAGCGAGCTGCGACGATAGCCGACCACGCGATAGCCGCTCTTGATCAGGTTTTGCGAGATCGGCATTCCGATCTTGCCGACGCCGACAAAGCCAACGGTGTCCATTCCCACTCCCCTACACAACCTCAACCGACTGATCGGAGAGATTAACACGCAATCCGAGCGTCCCCTCCATGATCGTCCATTCCTTGAGTTCGAAGGTCCGCAATCCGTTGGCGACAAATGGGTCGGCTTCCGCAAGTGCGCGCGCCTCCAGCGCGCTCGCCGCACGCAGGATCGTCAGACCAGCGCCGCTCGGCGGTCCCTCGCCGTCGGCCAACGGACCGGACGCAAACAAAACGCCGCGCTTTTCAAGCCCGATCATATATTCGAGATGCGCTGGCAGGAGCGCCTTTAGCTTCTCGGGCGTTTCAGATGGCTGCGAGAGGACGGCATAGAACTTTCGCCGCAGCATTTTCTGCGTGAGCTCGGCGATGCGCTCGTCCACGTTCATAACGCGTGGCTCCTCCCTCGCGAACAAAACAAATGTTTGGCTGCATGGTCAGCCGTTCCAGCGCGCCATGTCAACATCCGGTCGCGCGGTCAACGCGTCTCGGCTCTGCGCCGGCGCTGATATGAGATAACGGAAAGCCGCGAAACGATCGCAGCTATCCTCGAGCTTACCAACGCCGACGAAGTCAGACGATCGCTCCGTGGTCTAGAGCGGCGACGCGTCGCCATAGACCCGCAGGTCGGCAATCTTGTCGCCGCGGCGGCGCAGCACGGAGCAGAACTTGATGGCGACAAGGCTGTCATCGAGACGGGTGTATTGCACGATGGCCTCGGCGATTCCGACCTGTCCGTCGTGAATCGACCAGGCCCCGGTCATGCTGTGCGACAAGCCCTTTATGCTTCCCCACAGGTGGCCAATCGCGGCCTTGTAGCCTTCCTTGCCGTGCACGGTCGGATGGTTGGCAAACGTCAGCGTCGTGTCGTCGGTGTGTTGCGCGAGCGTTCGCTCCATATCCATGGCGTCGACGGCGCGGTAATAATCGTAGATCCAGCGCGTATCGCCCGCCGCGTCGGTCGGAAGTTTGGGGGGCAGATGCTCGCGGCCTTTTTCGTCCACGGTCCGCCGTACCGCAGCGAGCGTGGACGCTACCGCGCCCAAATAGGCGCCTTCCATGGGCGCAAAGTGAGCCTTCTCGGCTTCGCTGCCCTCGGGAATGCCGTCCCTTCGCAAACTGAAGGCGAAAGTCAGGGTGAGGTTTCCGTTGGCGTCCTCCCCGATCACATTCTCGATGCGACCAAGCTCCGAGCCGCGAGTCCGCTCGAAAATCACGCGCTGCTCCGGCTCGAACGTAACCTTTTCACGCAGCGGAATGTCTTTAAGCATGATGTCGCGGATGAGCCAGCCGTCGCCCGTCTCCACTACCTCGCACTTTTTCATCTCGGGCACGTACGGCAACGCGTTATTCGCCTTCATGAGCAGGCCCGTCCACACGTCGTGCCGGCTCAGGAATGATTTCTTTGGTTCGTTGACGGGAACCGTTCTGCTCAGCTGAAACATTTCACCCTCCCTATCGAAGCGCATTCTGAAAAATGCGCCGCGTTTTCTTGAGCACGTTGGAGCCGTTCATGCTTGGCGACGTTGCGCAACAGGAGCATCGCGCAAGCCGCCGAAGTCGGCTGTCCAATCTATTTATTATTTTCCAAAGTTTGTAATTTGTGGATATCGCACTGTCAAGCGAGGCGCTGCTCACGCACGCTTGGGGACAAGCCTCGGGATGCGCGACAGCACCGCAACCACTTGCTTTCCCGTCGTCTTATAGTGCTTCTCCAGCGCCCGGACCGCACCGTCGACGTCGCGTGAAAGTGCCGCGTCGAAGATACGCCGATGCTCGCGCTCGGTGTCGCGCTTCAGCTTCTGCTGCGGCCCGAAGTTACTGCGCAACATACGATGTCGCTCGGCCTGATCGAACAAAAGACCGGCGAGCTCCAGTTGCCACCGGGAACCGCAACCCGAAAGCAGCGCCATGTGGAATTGGCGGTGGTGGCGGGCCCAGATTTCGGTCGCCGCGCCCGGCTCTTTTGGAATCGGATTGCGCGAAAGACCATGGAACGCCGCGACTAAAGCCGTTTCCCACGCGATGTCGCCGTTCTCGATGGACTGCGCGAGAGCCTCTCGCTCGATCACGATCCGCGTCATCATCGTATCTTCGACGTCGTATGCAGTCAGCGGCGCGACTCTGAATCCCCGCTGGCCGACCGAAGTGACAAGCCGCTCTGAAACGAGACGCGTCAGCGCCTCACGCAGGGGACTGATGCCGACGTCATATCGAGCCCTCAATTCATCCGAGCGAAGCGGCGAACCCGGAGCGAGGCGCATCCACAGGATGTCCTGCCGGATGCGGTGATAGATCGATTCAGCAATCGTACGCGGCAGGCCGTCGTGATCCGGCTCGGTCGAGTAAGCCGCCGCGACTGAACGTTTCATAAGAAGCCCCGTAGCCCGCGCCCCACGATTTTGGAAATTATATTACATTTTCGAAAAAGACCATTGATTATTTAGAATCGCCAAATCGGATTTTCTCGAGCAGCGGCGCAAAAGCCTATTCGTCGCCGACAAGCTCCTGCCGCCGCCGCTCCAGCTCCGCGGCGTAGCGGCGCAGCGCATAGGCTTCGGTGAGAAGCCCGATGACGCGGCGATCGGGGTAGGAATCGACGACGGCTAGAGCCTCCGCCTCGGCACGATCGAAGACCAGCACCGCTTCCTTGATCGCCATGCCCGGCAGCAATATGCCGTCGGTGTAGCGCAGAAGCTCCTTGATCGATTTGTCGGGCGAAACCTCCGCCGCGTGCGCGTCCGCCGCCGAAATCATGCCGGCATAGCGGCCGTGTTCGTCGACGGCAATGACATAGGCCGGAGAGCCAAGCGGGAAGGCTTCGCGGAACGCTGCGACGGTCGCCGCGACCGGGACGGTCTGGACATCATGGCGCATCATCTTGCCGACGGTCAGGTCGCGCATCCAGCCGATATCGGCGGCGCTGCGGATCGTCTCGCCGCGCAAATGGAAGCGCCAGGTGGCGAACGAATATCCAAACACCTCGCGCGTCACCTGCGAAGAGATGATCACGGCGATGAGCACGGCTGTCGTCAGCCACAGGTCGCCCGTCGTTTCCAGCGCGATGAACGTCATGGTCAGCGGTCCGCCGATGACCGCCGCCGAAAGCGCGCCCATGCTGATCACCGCGTAGGCGTTCGAATCGAAATGCCCGTTCGGCCAAACCGTAGTGAGGGTTACCGCCAGCACATGGCCGCCGAGCGCCCCGATCAGTAGCGAGGAAAAGAACAGCCCGCCGCGGAAGCCGGAGCCGAGCGAGATGATCGATGCCGCGATCTTGAGCACGAAGAGCAGCGCAACGGTCCACAGCGAAAGGTGAAGAATTCCGGAAAAATACAGCGCGCCGTGGCCTGACGACATCACTTGCGGGGCCACGATGGCCAACAACCCGACGAGAAGTCCGCCAATCGTCGTGCGTAGCGCCAACCGCAGATTCAAGCGAACAAACAAAGCTTCGCACAGCGCCACCCCGCGCATCATGAGAATACCAGCCAGGGCGCAGAGGAGGCCGATAGCGGCGGCGATGACGAGATCATGCGTGGCGACAATCATCAGCTCCGGCGCAACGACGCCAATCTCGGCTGGGGCGAGCGCGTGCGCGACGAGGTAGCCGAGCAGCGCCGAAACAGCGACCGGCGCCAGGCTGTTCGGCGAATAGCCCCCGATGATGAGTTCGAAACCGTAGAAGGCGCCGGCGAGCGGCGCCCCGAATGCGCCGGCGATTCCGCCGGCGGCGCCACAGCCGACCAAAATACGCAGGTCGGCGCGCCGGAGCCGAAACGCCATGCCAAGGCGCGAGGCGATGCCACTGGCGAGTTGCGTGTAGCCAGCCTCCAGGCCGACCGACGCGCCAACCCCGCTCGACCATACCGTCTGGGCTGCGACAATGATGCTACCGAGGAGCGACATGCGGCCGCCGTGCAGCGCGTTGGCCTCGATGGGATCGATCTCCCGCTCTGGCCGCCAGCGTGCGATCAGCTCGCGGGATATACCGAAAACAATCCCGCCGCCAAGCGGCACCGAAATCGCCAATACCGGGTCGAGCCGCAGCAACCCCGACAGCCGCACGCCGGGATCGAGCTGGAAGAACGCCCGATGCAGGCCGTCAACGCCGGTGCCCATGGCGGACACGACCAAACCTGCGATCGCGCCAACCAACGCCGCGAGCACGATCAGGCTCGATTCACGCGCCCGCACCAAGGCCCACAGCCGTCGCGGTATTTCCAGTTGACTGACGATGTGATCGATCAAAGCGGACCACCACGCGCCAAAGCCTCGCCAAGAGGCTTATAATGAAACTTATAATGGAACCGCTCGAACCGCGGCTCGTTCAAATACCGAACTCGCCAGGATTTTCGTGAGGAGCGCGTCATGCCTCATCCCGTCCCGACGATCATTGCCGTCACCATCGCAACACTCGTTCTTGCCGCCACCTTGCCGCTCTCGGCGCAGACGAGCGGCGCGCTGCTCGAAGGCAAGGCGGCGTTCGGCGACTGGCACACGGATAGTCCGGGAACGCGGCGCCTGATCAGGCCGCAAGACCTGCCGGCCCCCGATCCTGCCGCGTCAGTAAGCAATGCCGTTAAAAATGTGCAGCGCACTGACGCGCAAAAGCCCATCGTCCCAAACGGCTTTGAAGTCAATGAATTTGCCTCCGGACTCACGCATCCTCGGCTCATCCGGATGGCGCCGAACGGCGACATCTTCGCCGCGGAAAGCGGGGCCGGGCGTATCCGCGTGTTGCGGCCGAACGGAGCGCAATCCGAGCAAGTCACGGTGTTCGCCTCCGGACTTTATGGTCCGTTTGGCATCGCCTTCTATCCGCCGGGACCCAATCCAGAATGGGCTTACGTCGGCAACACCGATTCTGTCGTCCGCTTTCCCTATCGCAACGGCGACCTTCAGGCGCGCGGACCGGCTGAGATCATCGTTCCGCATTTGCCGGTCGGCAGCCATCGTACGCGCGACGTGGCGTTCGCGCCGAACGGCCAGACCATGTACGTATCCGTCGGCTCCGGCTCGAATGTCGGAGAAGGTATGGAAAAGCTGACCGCCGCCGCGCTGCAGGATTGGCAGTCGGCTCATCCGCTCGGCGCCGCGTGGGGCCCCGAAACCGACCGCGCCGACGTGCTGACCTTCGACCCGCTAGGCAAGAAGATCGGCATCTTCGCTACGGGAATCCGCAACTGCGTAGGCATGGCGATCGACCCGTCGAACGCCAAGCTGTGGTGCTCGACCAACGAACACGACGGGCTCGGCGATAATCTCGTG
This sequence comes from Xanthobacteraceae bacterium, assembly GCA_049517455.1. Taxonomy (GTDB): domain Bacteria; phylum Pseudomonadota; class Alphaproteobacteria; order Rhizobiales; family Xanthobacteraceae; genus BOG-931. The sequence continues at coordinate 6,711 of JBEKSB010000066.1, read as the reverse complement.
CCCGACTACATTACTCGCGTGCGTGAGGGAGCCTTCTACGGCTGGCCCTGGTATTACATCGGCACGAACGAGGATCCACGGCACAAAGGCGAACGGCCGGATCTCAAGGACAAGATCACCATCCCGGACGTGCTGCTCCAGGCTCATTCGGCTTCGCTCGCGATGACGTTTTATGAGGCGTCGCAATTCCCGGCGGAATACCGCGGCAACATCTTCGCCGCCGAGCACGGCTCCTGGAACCGCTCCAAACGGACGGGCTATAAAGTCATCCGTGTTATCGTTAAAGACGGCGTTCCGACCGGCGAGTACGAAGATTTCGTTACCGGTTTCGTGGTCAATGATTCGGAGGTCTGGGGCCGGCCGGTCGGCGTAACCGTCGACAAGGACGGGGCGTTGCTGGTCTCCGAGGATGCGAGCGGCACCGTGTGGCGGATTACCTATTCGGGGAAGGCCGCGCAGCATTAACCCCACTCAGGCGCCTCTGCCCCGCAAAATGCGGCGGAACGGTTGATCGCACAAAACCGTTATCCAAGGAGACCGCGCTTGGGGGCAATCTTTCATGGCTCAAATTGCACCCCACGTAGGCGATATGGAGTCGGCGCGGCCGGTTCCCGCCCTTCGTTTGAGCCGATCGCAGCGCCCGACAGCTCGCGAACCGGCACGGTCGTCGAAACCGACATTCCGACACGGTTCGATTCATTGCCGTTCGACCGCTTCCATCTCCTGGTGATTGTCGCGCTGGGTGTCACCTAGCCCGGCCACTATCGTTTATCGAGTCATGATGGGATATGAACGTGCAAAGCCAAGCACACGCCGCCAGCCTCGACATGGAAATCGCAAAGACTTCGCTCACTTCCGACTTGCAGGAATGCGCGATCCTGCTCGATATCGACGGTACGATCCTTGATATCGCGCCGACGCCGCGGGAAGTCTGGGTGCCGCCGGCGCTGCGGCAAACCCTCGCTCGTCTACAGAAGCTGACCGGCGGCGCGTTGGCCCTGGTAAGCGGTCGCCTCCTCAACGACATCGACCTGATCTTCGCGCCCTTGCAACTTGCTGCGATCGGCGGCCACGGCGCAGAATTACGACCTGTCCCCGGGACCGAGCCGCAGACCCGGGCCGGGTCGCTCAGTCCCGCGTTGAAACGCGACCTCGCAGCCCTGACCAAGCTTGGGCCGGGCATCCTCGTTGAAGACAAGGGCTATTCGCTCGCCCTGCATTTTCGGCTGGCGCCCAATCTCGGCGCGGCGGTGCGCACCGCGGTCGACGCGGTTTGTGCAAAGACGCCTGCGGGCACCGTTGAAGTCCTTCCTGGAAAGGCGGTCGTCGAGGTCAAACCGGCCCGCGTCAGCAAGGCAATGGCGGTGCGCGAATTGATGACGTACCCGCCATTCAACAACCGGCATCCGATTTTCATCGGCGACGACGTCACCGACGAACCGGTATTCGGCGTCATTCCGGATTTCGGCGGCTTGGGCTTTTCCGTCGGCCGGGTCATTCCCGGCATTGACGGTCACTTCGATAAGCCCGAGGACGTGCGCTCGTGGCTGGCGCGGATTGTAGCCGACCGCGGGGACACGGCGGAATGAAGGATCACGGGCTTGATCTAGCCGTCATCGGTAACGGGCGGACGGCCGCATTGGTCGACCCCTGTTCGCGGATCGTTTGGTGGTGCTACCCGCGTTTCGACGGCGATCCGATCTTCTGTCGATTGCTGGCCGGCAAGCAGGAGAAGGGATTCTCCGACGTCGTGCTCGACGATATGGCGGATTTTCAATCCGAATATGTGCGTAACACCGCGATCGTCTCTACCATTCTGACCGATCGCCAAGGCGGTAAGGTCAAGATCACCGATTTCGTTCCGCGCTTCCGGCAGTTTGGCCGCGTCTTTCGGCCGCCGCAGATCTTTCGCATGGTCGAACCCGTCGCCGGCCTGCCGCGCATCACTATCCGCATGCGGCCCACCAGCGGTTACGGAAAACCGCTGCCCCAGCGCTCGCTCGGCAGCAACCATATCCGTTATTCCAGCGAAGGCACCGTGATCCGCCTGACGACGGATGCGCCGCTATCGCTGATCGACGGCGAGGCGCCCTTCGTTCTCACGCGCCCGATGCACCTGGTGTTCGGCCCGGACGAGCCGTTCCCCGGCGACTTGCAGACGACCTGCCGCGAATTCGCCGATCGCACGCACGATTACTGGATGGAATGGGTGCGCAGGCTGTCGATCTCGTACGATTGGCAAGAGGCCATCATCCGCGCCGCGATCACGCTGAAACTCAGCAATTTCGACGAGACCGGCGCCGTGGTCGCCGCCCACACCACCTCGATCCCGGAGGCGCCAGGCTCGGGCCGCACCTGGGATTATCGTTACTGTTGGCTGCGTGATGCCTATTTCGTCGTTCAAGCACTCAACCGCATCGGCGCGACGCGCACGATGGAGGAGTTCATCTCGTTCACGATCTCGATCGCCTCGAAGCCGGATCAGGAGTTGCGTCCCCTCTACAGCGTCGTGCCGACCACATCGGTCGAGGAGCGCACCGCGCCAGACCTGGAAGGTTATCGCGGCGACGGCCCGGTGCGGATCGGAAACGCCGCCGTCAACCAGATTCAGCACGATGCCTATGGCAGCGTCATTCTCGCCGCCATGCCGATGTTCTTCGATCGCCGCCTGCAGCGGCCGGGTGACGAAGGCCTATTTCGCCTCCTGGAAACGCTCGGCCATCGAGCGGCGAAAAAGGCGCTGGAGCCGGACGCCGGGATCTGGGAATACCGCGGACGCCAGCGCATCCACACCCATTCGGCGGCAATGTGCTGGGCGGGCTGCCAACGGCTCTCGGCGATCGCCAAGCGCCTCGGGCTGGACGATCGCGCGGCATACTGGAACTCGATCGCCGAGCCGATCCATGCCGCGTTGCTCGAGCGCGCCTGGAACGAAAAGCGCGGCGCTTTCACCGCGGCGTTCGGTTCGGACGACCTTGACGCCAGCGTGCTGCTGCTTCCCGATCTCGGCGTCGTCGAGGTAGACGATCCCCGTTTCGTTTCCACCGTCGCCGCAATGGAGCGGGAGCTGGTGCGCGAGAAGCACGTCATGCGCTATGCCAGCGCCGACGACTTCGGCCTGCCGGTGACCGCCTTCCTGATCTGCCGGTTCTGGCTGATCGACGCCCAGTGGTCGCTCGGACGGCGCGAAGCTGCGCGCGATCTTTTCATCGACGCGCTCAGTCACCGCAACCGCTACGGCCTTCTCTCCGAAGATGTCGATCCGCAGACCGGCGAGCTGTGGGGCAATTTTCCGCAGACCTATTCGATGGCTGGACTCATTCTCTCGGCGATGCGGCTGTCGCGAAGCTGGCAAGACCGTTACTGGCGCGGCTGAGCGCGCGAAGTGAGGTTTGCGGACGCCGCGCAGCAACGATCGCTTAACGATTGACGCTCGTCCGCCAAAAAATCTTCGCCACGACAAAAAAACCCTTGCATCGTGTTGCTAACGCGCTTATCTCGCGTCCGCCCAATTTCGCACGTGCCTGTGGCCGCGTGTCGGTTGGTGGGCATCCGGACAAGAGGCCGGACAGCCGCCCGGAGCAAACGCCAAGAGCTTCACGAGAGCTTCTTGGTGCCTGAGCCCCGAACCACTTAACCGGCAGCCGGAGGCGAAACCGGCGCACCCCGCGCTCAACGGGGGACGCGGCTTAAAGCAACGACGGAGCGGGCTTCTCTGGTCTCGTCGGCCCTCCAAAGGTCGGCACCGCAGAGGCTTGTCCATCCTTGCCGGCCGTGCGGAACGGGTCATCCCGCTCCAAGCCAAGGCAGCATCTCGGGTGTAGAGCCCGTCGCTTCGACCGTGTCTCCACCGCACGCCGAGGCGCCGATCCTCACCCGCTGACGCCGGGCGATTCACTTGTCGCTCGAATTTCAATCCGGGCCGTGAGGCTCATTGAACCTTGTGAGGAGAGCGCCCATGACCGCGCGCATCCGTGACTTCCTGCGCAACCGCCAAGAAAACCACCACGACGACGGGCCCTGCCTCGTCGTCGATCTCGATGTCGTCCGCGAGAATTACCTCGGCTTCGCCAAGGCGTTGCCCGACACGCGCGTGTTCTACGCCGTGAAGGCCAACCCGGCGCCCGAGGTGCTCTCGCTCCTTGCCGGCCTCGGCTCCTGCTTCGACACCGCCTCGGTCCCGGAGATCGAGATGGCGCTCGCCGCGGGCGCTACCGCGGACCGCATCTCCTACGGCAACACGATCAAGAAGGAGCGCGATATCGCGCGCGCTTACGGGCTCGGCGTGCGCTTGTTCGCGGTCGATTGCCAGGCCGAGGTCGAGAAGATCGCGCGCGCGGCGCCGGGAAGCCGCGTGTTCTGTCGCATCCTCTCCGACTGCGTCGGGGCGGAGTGGCCGCTGTCGCGTAAATTCGGCTGTGAGCCGGCCATGGCAGCCGACGTGCTCGAACATGCCCACCGCCTTGGCCTTGAGGCTTATGGCATCTCGTTCCATGTCGGCTCGCAGCAGCGCAACCCGCATGCATGGGACCGCGCGCTCGCATCCGCAGCCGCGGTGTTCCGCGACTGCGGCGACCGCGGGATGACGCTGTCCATGGTCAATCTCGGCGGCGGCTTTCCGACCAAGTACCTAAAGAACGTGCCGACAGTGAAAGCCTACGGCTCGGCGATTTTTCGCGCGCTGCGCCGACACTTCGGCAACCGCATCCCGGAGACCATCGTCGAGCCCGGCCGTGGCATGGTCGGCAGTGCCGGCGTGATCGAAGCCGAGGTCGTTCTGGTCTCCAAGAAGAGCGAGAATGACGACGTGCGTTGGGTCTATCTCGACATCGGCAAATTCGGCGGCCTTGCCGAAACGATGGACGAGTCGATCCGGTATCCGATCCGCACGGCGCGCGACGGCGACGTCGGCCCGTGCGTGCTTGCCGGGCCGACCTGCGACTCGGCGGACGTGTTGTACGAGAAGCTGCCGTATCCACTGCCGGTGAGCCTGGAGATCGGCGATAAGGTGCTGATCGAAGGTACCGGCGCCTACACGGCGACCTACTCGTCGGTGGCCTTCAACGGCTTTGCGCCGTTGAAGACGTTCCACATTTAAGGTTGCCACATCTGACCTCGCCGGGAGCCGGCCATGGCCGGCTCCCACCACATCACCTTCTAGACCGACGACGCCCGTTCGAGGGTGGGAAGGAGTGGCCATGGTGACGATCCGCAACGAAACATGCGGCGATATCGAAGCGCGCGAGGAATTGCTCGACTGCGTGTGGGGAGCATCGCGTTTCGGCAAGACCGCCGAGCGGTTGCGCGAAGACCGTATCCCTGCCGACGGGCTTTCCCTGGTTGCCGAGGATGGACTCTGCCTCGTCGGCACCGTATGGCTCTGGCATGTCTGCGCCGGGCCGGACCGTCCGGCTTTGCTACTCGGCCCACTCGCGGTCGACGCGGCGCACCGTTGCCACGGCATCGGCAGCACGTTGATGTGGCGCGCCATCGCGGCGGCGCGGCGGCGCAAGCATTGCGCCATCGTGCTTGTCGGCGACGAAGCCTATTATGGGCGCTTCGGCTTCTCGGCGGAGAAGACCGGCGCGCTCTGGCTGCCGGGACCGTACGAGCGGCATCGTTTGCTCGCCTGTGAGCTCGTTCCGGGCGCGCTCGACGGCGCGCGCGGGCTCGTCGGCGCGACCGGCCGCACCGCGCCGACACCAAGTCTTGAGCTTCTCATCGCAGATCTCTCTAACAACCGCGCATCTTCGCGCCACGCAGCCTGACCGTCATACGAATGGCAAAAGGAACGACGAACATGAATGCGATGACGCAAGCCACCACCGCTTGGCCGCTCCATGCGCGTTTCGACGGCCCGATTGTGATGATCGGCTTCGGCTCGATCGGCAGAGGAACGCTGCCGCTCATCGAGCGGCACATCGCGTTCAACCGGAAAAAATTCATCGTGGTCGCGCCGGATGACGAGGATCGCCGCCTGCTCGACGATCGACACCTCCGCTTCATCCGCGCGGCGATCACGAAGGAGAACTATCGCGACTTGCTCACTCCGCTCCTCACCGGGGGGCCCGGGCGCGGCATGATCATCAACCTCTCGGTCGACACCTCCTCCGTCGATCTCATCGCGTTCGCCAAGGATCTCGACATCTTCTATATCGATACCGTGGTCGAGCCGTGGCCAGGACTTTACACCGACCGTAGCCTCTCGATCTCGGCGCGTTCGAATTACGCGCTGCGCGAAAGAGTATTGGATTTGCGTCGCCGCCGGCCCGGCGGCATCACCGCAGTGAGTTGCTGCGGCGCCAATCCCGGAATGGTGTCCTGGTTCGTGAAGCAGGCGCTCCTCGACGTCGCCACCGAGATCGGCCTAACGTTCGACGAGCCCAAGACGCGCGATGATTGGGCGCGGCTGATGCAGCGCGCCGGCATCAAGGGCATCCACATTGCCGAGCGCGACACGCAGCGCGCGCGCGAGCCGAAGCCGCGCGGCATGTTCGTGAACACCTGGTCGGTCGAGGGCTTTTGCTCCGAAGGCTTGCAGCCCTCGGAGCTCGGCTGGGGCACGCATGAGAAGAAAATGCCGGCGAACGGACGCCGGCATGAGTTCGGCTGCGATGCCGCCATTTATCTGACGCAACCGGGCGCCGCGACGCGCGTGCGCTCCTGGACCCCGACGGCGCAGGCGCAGCACGCCTTCATGATTACCCACAA
>JBEKSB010000065.1:0-18319 GCA_049517455.1 Xanthobacteraceae bacterium | reverse complement strand
GTCGGTGATGCTCTTCACATAGCTTTCGAGTTCGGCCGCCGGCACTACGCGATTGACGAGACCCATGGCATAGGCTTCCTGCGCGTCGAATTGGCGCGCGGTGTAAAAAATCTCCTTGGCGAAAGACTGCCCGACGACATCCACCAGCCGCTTGAGCCCGGCATAGGCATAACCCAAGCCGAGCTTCGCCGCCGGAACCGCAAATTTGGAATTGTCCGAGCAAATCCGTAGGTCGCAACACGAAGCGACCCCGACACCGCCGCCGACGCAATAGCCGCGGATCATCGCGATCGTCGGCTTGGGAAACTCGTAAATGCTGTTGAAGGCGGCGGCGGTCGTGACGTCGTACGCGCGCGTGGCTTCGAGCGAAGCGCGCTCGCTGGCGAATTTTGAAATATCGGCGCCCGATACGAACGCCTTGCCACCGGCGCCGGTTAGGACGACGGCGCGTACCTCATCGTCGTCGGCGAAGTCCTCGAGAATGCGCGTGGTCGCCTCCCACATTTCGAGCGACATCGCGTTGTGCCGCTCGGGATTGTTGAAGGTCACGATGCCGACGCCCGCTTCCTTGCGCGAGAGCATCTTGTCGGTTTGAGTCATTCCAAACTCCTTGGTCTAAACCGCCTTCGCATTATGCAGCGCGGCGATCTGGCGCGCGGAAAAGCCGAATTCCTTGAGCACGGCGTCGGTATGTTCGCCGAGCTTCGGCGGCGGCGCTTTAAGGCGCGAGGGCGTGCGCGACAGTGACACCGGCTGGCCGACGAGACGCAGCGGCCGTTTGCCCGTCCCGGCAACGCTCTGCGCAATACCGAGATGCCGGACTTGCGGATCGGCGAACACCTCATCGATGGAGTAGATCGGCCCGCAGGGCACACCGGCCTCGTTGAAATGTTCGACCCATTCGGCGCTGGTGCGGTCTTTCAGATGGGTCTCGATCTCGGCATTGAGAGCATCGCGATTCTTCGATCGCGCCTCGGCGGTCCGGTAGTCCGGGTTCTGCGCCAGCGCCTCGGCCCCGAGTGTCCGGCAGAACCGTTCCCACATTTTGCCGCCGGTGGTGGCGATGTTGATGTAGCCATCTTTCGTCTCGAACGCGCCGGTCGGGATGGTGGTCGGATGATTGTTACCGGCCTGCTTCGCCACCTCGCCACTGACCAGATAACGGGAGGCCTGAAAGTCGAGCATGAAGATCTGCGCCTGCAAGAGCGAGGTCGCGATCGCCTGGCCCTTGCCGGACTTTTCGCGCTCCAGCAGCGCGGTGAGGACGCCGAGCGCGGCGAACAGCCCGGCGCAGAGATCCGCGACCGGGATGCCGACGCGGACCGGCCCCTGGCCGGGCAGGCCGGTGATCGACATCAGCCCGCCCATGCCCTGCGCAATCTGGTCGAAACCCGGCCGGCCGGCATAGGGTCCGTCCTGGCCGAAGCCGGAAATGCTGGCATAAACCAGGCGCGGATTGATCCGCGCGAGCGTCTTGTAGTCGATGCCCAGCCGTTTCTTAACGTCGGGGCGGAAATTCTCGATCAGCACATCGGCTTTTTTGACCATGCGCTTGAAGGCGGCGAGTCCTTCCGGCGCCTTGAGGTTGAGCGTCATGCTGCGCTTGTTGCGATGGAGATTCTGAAAGTCCGACCCCTCCCGTGGTCCGCCCATCGGCTCATCGGAGCCGGGCGGCGCCTCGATCTTGATGACGTTGGCGCCCCAATCGGCGAGCTGGCGCGCGCAGGTCGGGCCGGCCCGCACCCGCGTGAGGTCAAGCACGGTGAAACGCGAAAGCGCTTTCGACGCGCGAGGAAAGGGCACTGCCCGGCACCTCCACATGCCTGCCGGCGAAGGCGCCGGAGGGGCCAGAACTTCCCCGATCCGACGGTTGTTGTCTACCGGCTCGCGCGGTTCTTTGTGCCGGTCGTTCACGTCATGGCGATCCGTTAAAGTACCTCATAAACAGCCATCTTTCTGGCGCTTTCGCCGGACGATCATAGCTGAGACCAGCGGGCGATTACGCGAGGGCGCGATTTCCTCAGGGATAGCCAAACATGATCGATTTTCGCCATTTCACGATTGCCGTCGTGATCGCGGTCATTGCGACGAGTGCGATGGCGCAAGAGCACGGCGGCCGCTCGGCAAGCGAACGGCCCGGTCATGGAGAACAAGGCCGGCAGGAGCAAGGCGGCCCCGGGGTGCTTTCGCTCTTGCCGGGAGATTCGGTCACCGAGCACAGCGTCGATATTTCGACGGGTAAGCTCGCCTATACGGCGACCGCCGGCACGTTCTCGTTGTTCGATCAATCCGGCGAGCGCTCCGCCGCCGTCTTCTATACGGCCTTCGTTGCGAAGCCGAACGATCCGACGCGGCCGGTGACGTTCGTGTTCAACGGCGGGCCGGGCGCCGGCTCGGCGTTCCTCGATCTCGGTCTCGTCGGGCCGCGTATCGCCACATTCGGCAACGGCTATGATGGCGCCAACGTCCATTTGGTAGACAACCCGGATACGTGGCTCGCCTTCACCGATCTGGTGTTGATCGATCCGGTCGGCACCGGCTGGAGCAGGCCGGCCAAACCCGACGGCGGCAGTAATTTCTGGGGCGTGCACCGCGACGCCGAATCGATGGCAAAGGCGATCGCGCTCTACGTCGCCAAAAACGGCCGCTTCAGCTCGCCGAAGTTCATATTGGGCGAAAGCTACGGCGGATTCCGCGCCGCCAAGGTGGCGCGGACGCTCCAGAACAATCAAGGCATCGTGCCGAGCGGCATCCTTATGGTCTCGCCGATGATCGAAGGCGCACTCCAATTCGGCGGCGACCATTTCGCGCTCGGCGCCGCTTTGCAATTACCCTCGCTGGCGGCGGCCGAGCTCGAGCGGAAAGGAACCTTCAGCACCGCAGCGCTGGCGCAAGCCGAGCATTTCGCGCTGACCGACTATCTTTCTGCGCTTGCCGGACCGCCGCTCCACGGCGATGCGGCGCACGCGTTGTATGCGCGCGTCGCGCAGATGACCGGATTGCCGGAGGACGTTGTCGCCCGGGAGCGCGGTTTCATCCGCGACGCCTATGTCAAGAATTTGCGATCGGGCGACCACAAGATCGTCAGCCACTACGACGCGACGTTTGCGGTCGACGATCCGAACCCGGAATCGCAAGCGGCCCGCGGGCCTGACCCATTCCTCGACGGCTTTATTCGCGCCTATGGCAGCGCGTTTGTCGCCTACGCGCGCGACGAACTCGGCTTCAAGACCGAGATGACCTATAACCTGCTCGCCTCGGAAATTTCCAGCAAGTGGGACTGGGAGGACGGCGGCGGTCACGCCCCGCCGAGCGCCGCTCAGGATTTACGGGATCTGCTCGCGCTGTCCCCATCGTTCCGGCTCATGATCGCGCACGGCTATAGCGATCTGGTCACGCCCTACTCGGATTCCCGCTACGTGCTCAACCACATTCCGTCGAGCGTGGATGGCGAGCGCGCCGAGCTTCGGCTCTACCGCGGCGGCCATATGTTTTATACCGACCCGCAATCGCGCAAGGCCTTCACGGCCGACGCACGGACGATGTATGCCTCTCCCTAACCGGGGAGAGACGCAAACATGGCCGAGACGACTTCCGTGAGCACGACGGGGACGGGTGGGCTTGCCGTACCGGATTCACACAACCCGCCGCCGGGCTACGAAGCGGCGATCGCCTGCGGCGGCGTGATCGATATCCGCGATGTCATGGTGCCGATGCGCGACGGCAAGAGCCTTTGCGTCGACATCTACCGGCCGAATATCGACGGCAAGTTTCCGGCGCTGCTCGCGCTTGCTCCGCACAACAAGGAATACCAGACGCCGGAATTCGCGAAGGCGGTGCAATGGGCGCAACCGGCATGGTCGCGCATGTGGTTCGGCGGCGCCGAAGGCGGCGACACCGATTTCCTGGTGCGGCGCGGCTACGTGCACGTCTGCGGCAATATCCGCGGCACGGGGAAATCCGACGGCGGTGGCTCGGCGGAATGGGACATGTACGACCTGATCGAATGGATCGCCAAACAGCCCTGGTGTGACGGCAAGATCGGCATGATCGGCATTTCCGCTTTCGGTGGGGCCCAGTTCGAGGCTGCCGCGCAACAGCCGCCGTCGCTGAAGGCGATCTTCCCCTACGATTCCATGGGCGCATATGGCCAGTGGGGTTTTCGCGATTTCTATCCCGGCGGAGTGCTCCGCACGATGGTGTTCCTGCTCGACAGCGGCGCGGTTTATCACGTCAACCGCGGGCAGCCCGGCCAGCTCACGGGCGCAGCCGACAAGCTCTGGCGCGCCGCCATGAGCAATCCAGACCTGATGATGTACCCCAACATCTTCAACGTCATCGTGGAGAAGGGGCAGACCATGCCGCTGGTCTACGACACTGTGCTCAACCCTTACGATCCGGACGACATCGTCGAAAAGACCAAGGAGAAGATGTCGAAGATCAAGATTCCATTCTACACGGGATCGGGCTGGTACGCTTACACATACAAGCTGCACTTGCAGGGCAGCCAGCAATGGTTCCAGGAAGTGCAGGGTGTACCGAAGAAACTCCTGATCACCGGCCCTGCGCATCTGGAACGGCCGTTCCACTCTTTCCACGACGAGATCCTGCGCTGGTACGACCACTGGCTCAAAGGCAAACACACCGGCGTGCTCGACGAGCCGCCGGTAAAAGTCTGGGTCATGGGCGAGAACAAATGGCGCTACGGCAAGGATTGGCCGCTACCCGAGACGCAATGGAGCAAGCTCTATCTGCACAGCTGGGGACGGCTCAAACCCGAGCCCTACGTGCCCGGCGCGCGCAATGCGCGGCTCGAACCCGACACCTTCGTGCAAATGCCGCCGACGCAGACCAACGAGATCCAGCGCCTGCGCTACATGACCGATCCGCTGCCGCAGGACACGCTCGTCATCGGGCCGCTGGCGCTGAACCTTTACGCCGCCATCGACCAGGACGACACCAACTGGATCGTCATTTTGAAGGACGTCGGGCCTGACGTCTCCGTGCACACCGCACGGCCCGGCGAAGTCGATGTCCCGGCCGGCCTTCCCGAGCGCGAGCTGACCCGCGGATGGCTCAAGGCTTCGCACCGTGCGATCGATCCCGCGCGCTCAAAGCCATGGCGGCCGTGGCACCCGCTCACGCGCGCCGCGCAGAAACCGATCGAGCCTGGAAAGATAGAGGAATACCGGATCGAAATTCTCGCCACCGGCAATCTGTTCAAGGCCGGTCACCGCATTTGCATCGATATCACGAGTCTCGATCTGCCGAGCGGCCTCGCCGGCGCCCACGACGTGGAATATGCACCCTATCATATCTGCAGCAGCAAGACGGTGGTGCACAGGATCTATCACGACGAGCAGCACCCGAGCCATCTGGTGCTGCCGGTGATTCCGCTCTAGCCGTTACTCACCCAGATAAGCGGCCTGGACCTTCGGGTCCTTCGCCAGCGCGTCAGCGGTATCGGCCCCGACGATATGGCCATTGTCGAGCAAATAGCCGCGATCGGCGATGGCAAGACTTTGCTTGGCGTTCTGTTCGACCAGAAAGATTCCGACGCCGGCTTCCTTGATGCGGGCAAGCGTCCGGAATAATTCCGTGCACAGCAGCGGCGAAAGGCCGAGCGACGGTTCGTCGAGCAAGAGGATGGTCGGCGCCGACATCATCGCGCGGCCGATCGCCACCATCTGGCGTTCGCCGCCGCTCATGGTGCGCACGATCTGCTTCGGGCGCTGCCCCAGCTTGGGAAACAGGCTTAGAACACGCTCGAGATTATGCGCTTCGAGCTTGCGAGCGCGCACCGGATGAGCGCCGAGGATCAAGTTCTCCCGCACAGTCAGATCGGCGAAAATGCCGCGGTCCTCGGGCACCAGCGCAATGCCGGTCTCCACGATTTCATGCGGCGGACGGCGGGTAATGTCGGCGCCGTCCATGAGGACCGTGCCACCCTCCATCTTGCGCGTCTGACCGGCGACGGCACGCAAGAACGTGCTTTTGCCCGCGCCATTGGCGCCAAGCATGACCACGATCTCGCCTTTCGAAACCGACACCGACACGTTTTCCAGTGCGCGGTGGCGGCCGTACAAGACCGACACATTCCGACTCTCAAGCATCGGCGTCTCCGAGATAAGCCCGGATCACGCCGTGATCGGCCAGCACTTCCGCCGGCGTCCCTTCGGCGATCTTGGCGCCGCTGTTCATCACGATACAGCGGTCGCACAGGCTGCGAATCGCGTGCATGACATGCTCGACGATGATGATCGTGCAGCCTTCGGCGCGCAGTTTCTCAATCAGCGCGATGCCGATCTTAAGCTCGGTCGGATTGAGACCGGCGAGCCATTCGTCGAGCAGGAGGATCTTCGGATCGGACGCAAGCGCGCGCGCAAGCTCGACCCGCTTCTGATCGATATAGGTCAGCGCCGAAACCGACGCGGCCGCGGCGTTTGGCAGGCCGACCCGCTGCAACAGAGCGTGCGCGTAGTCGTCGAGTCCCTTGCCCCATCGCCGCGCATGACCGAATACGCCGCCGGCGGCAACGTTCTCAAGCGCCGTCATGCCGGGCAGCATGCGAACCAGCTGGAAGGTCCGCGCCACGCCTTTTCTGGCGACGTTGCTGGCACCGATCCCGGTAATGTTGTCGCCGTACAGGCTGATCTTGCCGGCGCTCGGCCTAAACGCACCGGAGATCAGGTTCATCATTGTGGTCTTGCCGGAGCCGTTCGGGCCGATCAGGCCCAACACTTCCTTTTCGGCAAGCGTGAACGACATGTTTTCGACGGCGACGAGACCGCCAAAGCGCTTAGTGACGGCGGCTGCGGTCAGAGCATCGGCGGTGGCGGCGCTAGGCATTGCGGCTCTTCCGCAACAGGTTCTTCACTGAACCGACCGAGGCATCGAGCGCTTGCTGAAATGCGCCGGAAGCCGAACCGCCCGCTTTGCCGCGGCCGCGCCATGCATCCTCGATCAGTCCGGTGATGCCGTTCGGAATGACGTAAACGATAAGCAGGAAACAGGCCCCGAGCAGCAGAGTCGTCTGCGACGGAAAATAGATCGCGATCAGCTCCCATATGAGCACAAAGGGAATAACGCCTACGAGCGGTCCCCACAAACGGTGGGTGCCGCCAAGGAGCGCCATGATCACGACCTGGAACGACAGAAACGGGCTGAAGGCGACAACCGGCTCCACATAGCCCCAGCGCGGCGCCACCACGGCGCCGGCGACCGACGCGAAGGTGCTGGAAATGACGAACAAAGCGACCTTGGCCCGCGCAGTGTTGATGCCGCAGTGAACCGCAACCACTTCATCGTTGCCGATAATGCGCAAGGCAAATCCAAGCCGTGAGCGGCCGACCCACCAACCGACCAGGAAAACCGCGGCGGTCAGCAGCAGCAACTGCCAGAAGTACATCGGTTCGCTGCGGTCGATCGCTACGTAGAGCCCGCTCATGGTCCCGAGGACATGCTGCAGCCAGGTCATGATTTGCCGCACCAGTTCGGCAAGACCGAGCGAGAAGATAACGAAATAGACGCCGGAAACCCGCAGCGTTGCGAGCCCCACGATCGCAGCCATCGCGGCGCCGGCGACGCCGGAGGCGAGGATCAGCACCGGATAAGGTACAAGATCGATGCCCCCCGCGGTGATGTACATACCGATGCCGAAGAACGCCGCCGTGGAGAGCGCGATGTAATTTGTCGGTCCGGAAAACAACAACCACGACGTGGCAAGGGCCGTGTACATCGCGATTGAAATTGTCAGTTGCAGCACATAGCCGTCGAAGATCAGTGGCACAAAACCCGCGGCGACAAACAGCACGGCGCCGATCAGCAGATTACGGCGGTCGATGGCATTAAGAACAAATCTACTCACGCCGTCCGCCTCCCGAACAGCCCCTCCGGCCGCACCAGCAAAACAATCATGAACAAGACGTAGGCCGCGGCGAGTGTGAGACCCGGATCAACGAGCGTGGCGACGGCTGTTTCAGCGAGGCCGAGGATGAAAGCGGCAAGGATCGTGCCCCGAATATCACCGACGCCGCCCAGAATAACGATGATCAGCGCCTTCAAGGTGAAAACCACGCCGAGGGAAACATCGAAGGTCAGGAACATGCTGAGCAGTCCGCCGCCTACTGCCGTCACCGCTCCACCTAATGCGAAAGCGAGAGCCGAGGTCCGCATGACATTGATCGCAACGAGTCCGGAAGCCGATGGATTAACGGAAACGGCCCGCATCGCGAGGCCCGCCCGGGTCTTATGCAGCCACAGATACAGGGCGACGCAAATCGTCGCCGAGGCAAGGAAGGCGACCACGCGGTTAAGCCCATAACGTTCGCCAAAAATGAAAATCGGCCGCGACAAATACGAGTAATCCAGATACTCGCCGCCGAAAATCGCCAGCATGATTCCGACGCATATGAAACTGAGGCCGAAGGTCGCCAGGATGCTGTCGACTTCAAGCTTGCCCTGGTTTTTGGCGCGGCGAACGAGCGGCAAGATCAGCACCCGGTAGATCGCCCAGTTCAGGATGAAGGCAGCAGGCGCCACCAGAAACAAAGCAAATAATGGGCTTGCGTGGGTGCCCGCGTAGAACCAGAACGTACTGAAGGCCCCCGCAATCAGCATCTCGCCGTTCGCAAGATTCATGATGCGGGCGACGCCGTACTGCAATTGCAGGCCTATCGCCATCAAGGCGTAGGTGCCGCCTAGCAGCAGGCCGATGATAACGATGTCCATGCCGAATAGGTTTATCGATTACGAGTGCCCGATGCGGACACTTAAGGCCATTCTCTGCCAGCTAAAGTCAACTCCTCCGCGGTCTCGTCCCCGGCCTGTTCGCGACTGGGGACGATAACCGTGAGGTCGGAGCTTTACGGCTTATCGAAGGGCGTTGCCTTCGGAGCCTTGGGGAATTCTCATCCCCAATTGGACTTCAGCTTGACACCCGCGAGGCCGGTAACATTTTGTCCGGCCACAGCCGAGAAGAAGCCGCCCTGCCACTGCCCGACCGTATAGACCTTGTCGAGGATCTGGCCAGGAAGGTCGACCTCGCCGATGAGGGTCTTGAATTTGCGGCCGCGGAAGTGGGCGGCAATCGCAGTCCGATCCATCGAACCGACGGCCTCGATGGATTGCGTGAGCATTTGCAGCATAGAGTAGTAGAACGGGCTGCCCCAATAGTCGGCGTCGACGCCGGTGACTTCCTTATGCGCTTTGTAAAAGGCGCGGATCTCCGGCGAGTCGACAACGCCGCCGGCGCCGAGAACGTTCTCGGCTGCCGCGCCGTTTTTCAGCGAGAAGCCCTGGAAGGCACAGCCAACGGCTGAGTAATAGGCCTTGACGTTGAGGGCTTCGATTTTGGCCGCGTCCGCAAGACCAAACGTGTCGGGCGGATAAGACCAGGCGACAAAGGCATCCGGATTGGCCGCCTTGGCCGCCTTGATCACCGGCGAGTAATCCTGCGTGCCGAGCGGGTAGGATTTGTCGTAGACGATCTCGAAGCCGGCTTCCTTGAACAGCGGCCGCCCCGCGTTGGCAAGCTCGATGCCGAAGTCGTCGCCGACGTTGACGACGGCGACCTTGTTTCCGATCTGGCCGCTATCCTTCAATTTCTTGAGGACGCCGATCGCGCCCTTGGCGTAGCTCGTGGTCGACGACTGGAACATAAAGAAGCCGGGATACTTTTTCACCAGCCCAGGACCCTGATCGGTCACGCAGGCTTGGGTGAGTTGCGGATAGTTGTACTTCGCGAAGGTCGGCGCCGTTGCGAGATTGAAGCCCGTGGCGTAGACACCGCCGATCCAGTCGGCCTTATCCACCGTGGCGGCGCGCTCGACGGCCTTGATGGCCTCAGGCGGCTGCGTGCGATCGTCGTATTCGATGATCTCGATCTTGCGCTGACCGTCCTTGAGTTTAAGGCCGCCGCGCTCGTTGACCTCATGCGCCCAAAGTTTATAGGGCGGGAAATGGGTGATCGCCGCACCCGGTGCGAGCGGACCAGTTTTTGCGCCGATCACGGCAACCTTGACAGGACCGGCCTCCGCGCTGGCGGCTCGGTAGCCGAACGATCCGGCCACCGCAGTAGCCGCAGAATATTTCAGGAATTCACGACGTCTCATAAAATCCTCCCCTGGAGATGCGACATACCGGGGTTGTGTGTCCCCGTGGTTGTTTGGCACGCAAACATGATAGCGATATAAATACTGGTTGCCTAGTGCTCCGCGAGGGTACTTAGCCCCACGATCTGCAAATTTACCATATTCTGTCGCGGAAAGCCGTATCGGCCGGTAAAGCAATGCCCAATAAACGTGCAAGCAAGTCGGCAACCAACCGCAAGAAACAAAAATAAGCGAAAAGCAAACAAACAGATCGGGAGGGAAAGACATGAAATCGAGCACGGATCGCATCATTACGACGCACGCCGGCAGCCTGCCACGGCCGCCGGAGCTGCTCAAACTGGTTCGGGCGAAAATATCCGGGCAGCCTTACGACGAGAGGGAGCTTGCCGCCGAGGTTACGCGCAGCGTCGAAGCGGTAACCAAAGCGCAGGCGGACGTCGGGCTCGACGTGGTCAGCGACGGCGAAATGTCGAAGCCGAGCTTCCTTGGTTACATCACCGAGCGTCTCGGCGGCGTGCGCGTGACGACGGAGCCGTTCGGCAACCCGTGGAAAGGGTCGCGCGAAAACAATTCCTTTCCGGAATATTATGCTTGGGAAGCCTCGCTCAATCTCAATCCGGCCGTCGGCGCCAAGCGCGTCGTTTGCGACGCACCGCTGACCTACAAGGGGCAGCGGCAGGTCGCCGCTGATATCGCGACTTTCAAGGCGGCGCTGGCGAAGGTGAACGTCCGCGAGGCATTCCTTCCCGCGATCTCACCGTCCAATGTCGAGTTCTGGATCAGGAACGAGCACTACAAATCGGACGAAGAATATATCTTCGCGCTCGCCGACGTGCTGCACGAGGAATACAAAGCCATCACCGACGCGGGTCTGCTCCTGCAAATCGACGATCCGCGGCTGGTGACCCAATACGTCATCGACGCAAGCATGTCGCTTGAGGATTGCCGTAAATGGGCGGAGCTGCGCGTCGGGGCTCTCAATCGCGCGCTACGCGGCATTCCGGAGGAACAGGTCCGTTTCCACACCTGCTACTCGATCGACATGGGCCCGCGCACGAACGATATGGAGCTCAAGAATATCATCGACATCATCCTCAAGATCCGCGCCGGCGCCTATTCGTTCGAAGGCGCGAATCCGCGCCACGAGCACGAGTGGAAGGTGTGGGGCCATGTCGATCTGCCACGGCACAAGATTCTGATCCCCGGCGTCATCACCCATTCGACGGTGCTGGTCGAACACCCGGAATTGGTATGCGATCGCATCCTGCGCTACGCGAGCGTGGTTGGGCGCGAACGGGTGATCGCCGGGGCCGACTGCGGGTTCGGGACGTTCGCCGGCATGATGACGATCCATCCGACCGTCGCCTGGGCCAAGCTTGATGCCTTGGTCAAGGGCGCGCGACTTGCCAGCGCGCAATTGTGGGGCTCCGGCGCGAAAGCCGCGTAATGAAGCGGGACAGTTCTAAGGATCAGCCGGCGCCGCCGGGGTCGAGACCGTACTTCTTGCACATCTTGCGGACGATCTCGGTGTCTTTGCCGCCGGCGATTAAACCAACCACGGCGGATGTCATCTTGCCGCCGGAGATCGTGCCTTCGACGATGTAGGCTTGCCAGCCGCTATACGCCGGGAAGGAACTCTTGGCGTTGACCATCCCGCAATAGTTGATTGAGCCGTCTTCCGTATTCGCAATCTGGGGCCAGCGGTATTGCGCCGCGTTCGGGTTTACGACCGACAGACCCACTGCCTTGCTGATGACTTGCTTCTCCTCCGGCGTGAGGTCACGTTTGTTGATGCCGCTGGCGTCCTGGATATTGTTCAGTCCGAGAAGATCCTGCGCGGTCGCGTGCCCTGACGGCGACGAGGGCGACGTCGCACAAGCCGCGAGCGCAAGCCCGGCCGCCAATACCGCGACCGCTCCGCGCCACATCGTTTGGACGTTGACGATTGCCGGCGAACCGTACCGGTTCGGGGATGACAAAGGACGCGACCGATTGCTTGCGATCTTCATTATTTTACGTGGATCCACTGGTGATTGTCGCCCACTCACTCATAGCCCCGGATGTTCCCCGTGTGGGAGAAAACAGTCCAAGAATTGAGCGAAAACAAAGCTGCGAGTTGAACCCCGCCCCCCGACACAGCTGTTCATCATACCCTCCGCATGACGAATAGAACAATCCGGGAGTGAAGACGGGGGTGATTCGCGATGCCGCAGCCATTTGCAATGCTTTCCGGCTCAGCGCCACGGACCATTCGACCTCGCCGGCCTTGATGGCTCGGGACGTCATCTAGATTTTCCCCACCGCGGCATATTTGCAACGCTCTTTGAGGCCAATATCCTGAAAGGCATTGGCCCGATAAACATTCGCATTCGGGCTACATTTTGGAGGCGAATCTGCAAAAGTTCCCGGGACGACGGGCGTCCTGCCACGCGCGGGGTTCGGAATCTCCCGCCCGGTGTGGCTTTTCTGCACTAGAGAGCAGTGCGTGCCGCCTATAGGCTCCGCGCGTCACTGAGGAAGAGCTAACATGAAAAAACTGGCTCTAGCGCTGGTCGCGGTGCTGTCTCTCCTGAGCATCGCCGGCTGCACCACAGCACCCCCGCCACCGATGGTGTCGAAGGGCTGAGGGTTGAACAGCTTGAACGGGGAAAGGGCCGGCCTCGCGCCGGCTCCGTTCTTTTTTGGGGCCTTCTTTGCCCGTCGCTTAGCGTGCTGCAGGCGATACGCGACCCCTAAGACGGCTTAGGATACAAATTCGGCTGCTCGGCTCCGCCAAAATCGGAGGCCCCATGCCTCGCGTCGTTGGTATCGACCATCTCGTCCTCAGCGTAAGCAATTTTGCGCGCTCCAAAGAATTCTACGACAAGCTGCTCGGCTTTCTCGGTTTCAAGCGCAAATACAACTACGAGGATATGGCCGGCTGGAGTAACGGCAAGACGCTGTTTTGGATTGCCGCCGCCGACGCGCAAGGCAAAAAGCGAAAATATCGAAAAGGCGATATCGGCTTTCATCATTACGCATTCGAGCTTTCCAGCCGCGAGGACGTGGACGAACTCGGTTCGTTTCTGGAAAAGAACGAAATGCCCGTGCTGGATCCGCCCGGTGAGTATTACGGCCGCAACTACTACGCCGTCTATTTCGCCGATCCTGACGGCATGAAGCTCGAAGGCATGATCTGGGCGCCGCCGGCGCCAAAGCGCAAACCGGCCTCAAAGAAGAAGACCCGCGCCCACAAATCCTGATCTTCGCCAGTGCGATGGATTTGGAATTGCGGCAATCAGGCGCGCATCAACTCGCAGCGCTTAGCAGCTGCGGCGCATGCGCGACCACCGTGTTGCGGCCGCACCGTTTGGCGGCGTACAGCGCGCGATCCGCAGCCTCGACCAGACCATCGGCGGATTGATACAGCTCCGGCACCAGCGACTCGACGCCGACGCTGATCGTCACGATACCGCAGGGCGCTTCAGCATGCGCGATAAGGAGGTCTTGGATGGCCCGGCGCGCTTCTTCGGCCAGCGCGGTCGCGCGCTCAATATCGATCCCTGGCAGCAACAGAGCGAATTCTTCGCCGCCGTAGCGGGCGACAATGACGGCTTCCTCGAGCGTGACCAAGGACAGCGTCTCTCCCACAGCACGCAGGCAGGCGTCGCCCCTCACATGACCGTAACGATCATTGAACAGCTTGAAATGGTCGATATCGATCATCATCAACGCCAGCGGCCTACGCCGCTCGGCCGCGCGCCGCCATGCTAGCTCGAGCTCGCGATCGAAGCCGCGCCGGTTGGCCAAGCCGGTAAGGCCGTCGAGGCTCGCCAATTCCTCGAGGTGTTGATTGGCGATCTGCAATTCCTCTTCGTGCGCGGCTAGTCTGCGCGCCATGTCGTCGAAGGCGGCCGCGAGCGGCTCGAACTCGGCGAGCCAGGGCTCCTCGGTCGCGCGCACCTGCAAATCGCCGCGCCCGAAGCGCGTCGCCATCCGCGCCAGCGATCGGATTGGCCGCAGGATGAGACGTTCGCCGCCGAACCAAGCGGCGAGAAGAACGAGCATGCCGAACAGCCCAAGCTGCACGTAGGCGATGCTGATCTCGCGGTCGATGCCGCTGTGGACCACGGTCTCGTCGAGCCCAACGGCGAGCCGCGCGCGCGTCCAAGGCACGCGCACATAGGCGAAAATGCGCCGCACGCCGTCGAATCCGGCGGTCGTTATCGTGCCTTCGTCCTTAGTCAGCATGTCATTCGCCAGCGCATGCCCGGCGAAGCTCTTGCCGATCAACTCTGCGTGGTCCGCCGATGCGGCGATGAGCGTGCCGCTGCCGTCGACCAGTACGACCGATGTCCCTGCGCGCTGCGCGACACTAGCCGCGAGATCGCCAATCCATTGCAGATTGATCGCCGCAACAACCACTGCCTTGTGCGCACCGTCGTCCTCAACGACGGGATAGCTCGCGAATAAGCTGGGCGCTTGGTTGACCCGGCTGATCATGTAGTCGCTCAGCACGAAATCACCGGAATGCAACGTATTCTGGAAATAAGATCGGTCCGTGACATTCAATCCGATCCCGCGCGGGTCGGTGGAGCATTTGATTCGACCGTCCATTCCGACGACGCTGAGGCTGCGGAGCCACGGAACGTTGTTGGTCAGGTCGGTGAGGTTATGGCTGCAGTCGTCCCGATCGAGTGGCATTTTCGCATAGACGCGCGCCACAATTTGGAGCATGGCGCGCATGGAATAAATGATCTCGCGCTGCGCAGCGGCGCCGCCGCGCGCCAGATCAATCACTTGGGTGTGGGCGAGTTCGGCACGGTCGGCGCGGGCTCTTTCCAGGCCACGCACGCGTTCGACCATCAACGGGGCGATCGCCAACAGGGCGACAACGATGAGCCGGGCGCGGATGCTGAGGATAGGCTTGTTGCGCCGCGGCTCCGCGGCGGACGTCGTGGACCGTGTTTTCGGCAACGTCTTGGTAGACCTTGCTTGAACGTCCGGCATGTGTGAGTTCCCCCGTCCCGGTTCCACAAGGTAATGGACACGCGTAAAGACGACTTTCGCGCAGCCGCTAAAATTTGAGTTGTTCGGCACGGCATTGACGAAGTGGAAAGCATGAACCGAGGAAACGGACTCGCGACTGTACGCGCGGAAATCGTGCGCGCCTGCCGCGACGCTGGACGCGATCCCGCGACCGTCACGCTCGTGGCAATTTCGAAAACCTTCGGCGCCGAGGCAATCGAACCGATCATCGCCGCCGGGCAACGTGTGTTCGGCGAAAACCGGGTGCAGGAAGCCAAAGCCAAATGGCCGCCGCTGATCGCGCGCCACAGCGGCATCGAGCTGCATCTCGTCGGTTCGCTGCAATCGAACAAAGCGCGAGAGGCGGTGGCGCTGTTCGACGCCATCCATTCGCTCGATCGAACGAGCCTTGCCGATGCGCTCGCCAAGGAAATAACTAGACAGGCGCGCCGGCCCCTGCTCTTCGTCGAGATCAATACCGGCGCTGAGGCGCAAAAGGGTGGCGTGCAGCCGCAAGACGCGGACGCCTTCCTCGCCGCCTGCCGCGACCGCTATGGCCTCAGTGTCGCGGGCCTCATGTGCATCCCGCCCGTAAACGACGCTCCCGCACCGCACTTCGCGTTGACGGCGAAGATCGCCCGCCGCAACGGCCTTGCGCTGCTCTCTATGGGCATGAGCGCCGATTTCCCAACCGCGATTGCCTTCGGCGCAACCCATGTGCGCGTCGGCAGCGCGATCTTCGGTCCGAAAGACGCTCCCTAGATATGAATCTGGATTCGCGTATTCGGGCCTATTCGGCGCACCAGCATTTTGAGATCACGCGGCCGGAGCGCAACACAGCCGGCGGTGGGCTTGAAGCCCGGCCGAGCGACATGCAGGAACACCGCACTGCCGCGCCCAGCAACGCGCGGCCGCGTGTTGTGATCGATTTGGATGACGAGGTCATAGAGGCCGTCCGCGCGCATGAGCCGATCGCCTGGTTCATTGGCTGACCGCTTGAAAGCACGATTGTAGCGCCGGTCGCTCGGATCTTCACACCACGCGTCGCCGGGGCCGATGCGGCGAACACGCAGAAACGTTTGAGGGCGCAGCAGCCGGTCGGCCCGCCACCACAACCGCAAGGGCCGAAACCGCCCGCGCGGCGTACCGCCATCGCCTTCCCGCTTGTTGGCCTTGATGCCGGCGCGGCCAAGTGCGACGGGCACGGTGATCGAACCAGCGCGGAGCCAGCCTTGTGACCGCCGGCCCGGCCGGGCGCCAACGTGGATCGCGCCAAGAGAAATCCGTCGCATGCCGTGATGGCCTCGCGGGTCGATTTCCCAACTCCCGCTTGCTCTTGTATCCTCTGATGTTCTACTTCGCGCCAGACGGCGCAGCAAAATCGCAGCCAAAGCGATTGGAGGCTGCCTCATTGACCGGCGGGGAGCGGCCACGGGGGTCCGAATTGATGCCGAACACGCGTAAGATTCTGATCGTTGACGACGATGCCGAGCTGCGCGAAGCGCTGACCGAGCAACTGTCCCTGCACGAAGAATTTGAAGCCGTCGCGGTAGATAGTGGCGCAAAGGGCGTGCAGGCCGCCAAGGCGGGACAGATCGATCTCGTAATCATGGACGTGGGGCTACCGGACATCGACGGCCGCGAAGCCGTGCGGATCCTGCGCAAGAACGCGTTCAAAGCGCCGATCATCATGCTCACCGGCCACGACACGGATTCCGATACGATCCTCGGCCTCGAATCCGGCGCCAACGACTACGTGACCAAGCCGTTTCGCTTCGCGGTGCTGCTGGCGCGAATTCGCGCCCAGCTTCGCCAGCATGAGGCGAGCGAAGACGCCATTTTCACGATCGGCCCCTACACCTTCCGGCCAAGCTCGAAGCTTCTCCTTAACCCTAAAGGGAGCAAAGTTCGCTTGACCGAGAAGGAGACCTCAATCTTGCGCTACCTCTATCGCGCCGGCCAGCGGCCGGTTTCGCGAGAGACGCTGCTGCAGGAAGTCTGGGGTTACAATTCGGGCGTGACGACCCACACCCTCGAAACCCACATTTATCGCTTGCGACAGAAGATCGAGAAGGATGCCGCCGCCCCCGCCATCCTGGTCACCGAGGCCGGCGGCTATAAGCTGGTGCCGTAAATTGCCGCCGTCATGACGATCGAGGACGACATCGCGTTCCTTGAGCGGATTCCAATTCTCCGCCGCCTCGGCGCACCGGCGCTGCGCATCCTCGCCATCGGCGCCGAAAGCCATCGCGTGGAACCGGATCAGGTGCTGTTCACGGCTGGCGAGCCCTCGGACAGCGCCTACATCGTGCAATGGGGCTCGTTTTATCTCCAGCCGAAGCGGGGCGGTGAGGCCGACATTATCGCCGGGCCCGGCACGCTCCTCGGCGAGTCGGCGCTGCTGGCGGAAACCACGCGGCCGGCCACGGCCACAGCGCGCGAAAGCTCGACGGTGCTGCGCATTTCGCGCGCGATGTTTCTCAAAATGCTCGAAGGTTATCCCGACGCCGCGCTCCGTATGCGCGAAGTGATTGCAGCGCGCGCCGACCAATGGGCGCGGGACATTGAGAACGTTCGGGCTACGCTGGCTCCTGACAAGCCGAAGTAGGACGGGTCCTTATTTATTCAGTTTGCCTTGCTGGCCTTCGATTGCCCGTGGTCGAAACGCCAAGCATGGGGTTTTGGGTTTGGTCGGCCGTAACGCTGGTAATTCACAAACTCGCAATTCCCCATCCTGCCCCAAACTGGCAAATACCCGGTTAAGACTGTTTGGCGCTGGGCTCGGTCGGCCGGCTCGGATCACCGGCGCCGCTCAGACAATTCGGCTCTTATGACCCTTCCAATAGCGGTCGCGCAGCAGTCGCTTGTAGAGCTTGCCCGTCGGCAACCGCGGCAGCTCAGCCTCGAAATCGAACGACCGCGGACATTTCTGGCGCGCCAGATGTTCGGCGCAGAAAGCTATCAGTTCGTCCGTGATTTCCGGCCCCGGCGCGATGCCTGGCATGAGCTGAACGGCGGCTTTCACCTCTTCGCCGAGATCTTCGTTCGGCACGCCGAACACCGCGGCATCGGCGACCTTGGGGTGGGTGATGAGCAGATTTTCGCATTCCTGCGGATAGATGTTTACGCCGCCCGAGATGATCATGAACGTCGCGCGGTCGGTGAGATAGAGATAGCCCCCGTCGTCGACGTAGCCGACG
>JBEKSB010000064.1:0-18561 GCA_049517455.1 Xanthobacteraceae bacterium | reverse complement strand
GCGGAGGCGGCCGCCTCGATGGCGCCACGCGTTGCCGCCGGCGAGCCGGTCGCCGTCGTCTTCGGCCGCGAGCGCAATGGGCTGGAGAACGACGAGGTCGCGCTCGCCGATCGCATCCTCACGCTCCCGGTCAATCCGGCTTTCGCCTCGCTCAATCTGGCGCAGGCCATCGTGATCGTCGCCTATGAATGGTTCAAACTGGCGAGCGGCGCCAAATTGCCGTTCGCCATGCCGGAAAAATCCGTGCCCGCGCCCAAGGAACAACTGCTCGCCTTTTTCGGGGCGCTGGAACGCGAGCTGGAAAAGGTCGAGTTCTTCCGGCCGCCGGACAAGCGCGAGACTATGCAGATCAACCTGCGCAACATCTTCAACCGCACGCAGCCGACGCGGCAGGATATCCAGACGCTGCATGGCGTGATCATGGCGATCGCCGAGGGCCGCAAGGGGCCGGCGCGCGGCGGCGTGCTCGACGGCGCGGAAGCCGAGATGCTGCGCGCGCTTCTCGCCGAGCATGGTGGCGGCCGAGTGCTCGAGCGTGGTCCCGTGCGCGGGCTGGCGCGGCTTCTCCGCCGCAATCCGACCGAGGCCGAGCGCACGCTGTGGCAAGCACTCGTCAACGACCGGCGCTTCGCCAGCCGCGGCTTCAAGCGTCAGACGCCGATCGGGCCGCACATCTGCGACTTCGTCTCGTTCCCGCTGCGCGTCGTCCTCGATCTTGTACCCACCGGCGAAGAGGCAGCGGCCGCCAAAGCGCGTGCGGACAAACGCGGATGGCTCGCCGAGCGCGGCTACAGGATCATCCCGGTGCCTGCCTCGGAGATCGAGGCCGACATGGCCGCGTCATTGGAGCGGATCGACCAGGCGATCGGCTGAGAACCGGATTGCTCTTTTTGGCAAATTCGGGAACGCGCTACGGAGCCATTCCGCAAGCCCTCCACTGGCTCACCGTGCTTTGCGTGGTGGCAGGTTGGCTGCTCGGCCAGTTTCTCGATGCTTTTCCGAAAGGTTCTCCGCAAGCCTTTGAGGGCGCTGGGCGCTGCATAGGGCAGCCGCATTGACCTAGCCGAGCCTCGATTTACTTCTCGCTGCAAAGGTGACGGCGTCCGCCGCAGCAGCGGCAGCTTGGCGAAGTTCGATGCCATGCGCCGCGCCTCGTGGCGTGTGAGCAAATTAGCCGCTGAGCGCCGACCCGGCTCATCCTCGAAGTAGCAATACGACAGCGCTTGCCCAGCGGCATCCGTCACGATGAAGCTCGCGCCGTTATGCTCATTGACGATCCACGGCGGCGGGAAGCGGCGTGCGGAACGTAGCACGCCTCGATGCAATTTCGTGGAGCGTGGCGCGCTGGGCTACGCTGGCAGTCGGAGAACCAAATGACCGACACCGATCAAGAAGCGCAGTGGCGTGCAGAATTTGAAAGGGTTGGGCAAGATGCTGTCCGCTTCGATCTTGGGCTTATGATATATCCGGAGCCGACACGTCAGTTCGCCTTTCGGTGGCTTCGGGAAAAGGAACAGGCAAATGAAAGACTCGCCGCCGCAGCGCAGTGGTACTCGAAATGGACCTTCTGGGCCGCTGTCGCTGCGGTGATTGTCGGCATCGTCGGCATCGTGGTGACGTACTGGTCAGTCCTTCCGCCGAAGTAGTTCCGGCAGCTTGGCGAAGTTCACGGCCATCCGCCGCACTTCGTCGCGCTATAATTGTCAATCGGAAGGCACCTTAAAATGCCGGAGATTGTGACAGATTGTGCCCTTTCGGCCACAATATTCCTTCATCCGACCCGATAGATTTTTAGAACGTGAATCGGAGCATCCGATGAAGCCGATTGTTATCGCAACAATGTTGTCTCTCGTGTGTGCGGGCCGAGCAGTGGCGGCTGACGTTGACCTGCCAGCACCGCTCCCTCCAAGCGCGCCGGTGAACTATTATCCCGCTCTCGCTCCGTTTGATTGGGGAGGTGTTTATATCGGCGTCAACGGTGGTTATGGTTTCGGTGGCAGCAACTGGACCAACGCGGGCGTATCGACCGGCACCTTTGGGACTAACGGCTACCTTGTCGGCGGCACGCTCGGTATCAATTACGCCCCTATCGGTAGTGGGTTCTTATTCGGCGCGGAGGGGGATTTCGACTGGTCCGGGGTGAACGGCAGAAGCTCCGCCGCTGCCTGCGCAGGTCTAGGAGTGCCTGCCGGCGCTGCTTGCCAAACTAAGAGCGATTGGCTGAGCACGTTGAGGGGCCGGGCGGGGTACGCGTTCAACCGCATCCTTATTTTTGCGACGGCCGGCGCGGCGATCGGCGATTTCCAAGTGGCCTTGAACCCACCGGCAACCTTCCTCAGCGTTGGACCGCAGCTCGGCTGGACAGCGGGTGGCGGCGTTGAGTTTGCCTTTACCGACAGTTTGACGGCTAAGGTCGAATATCTCTACGTCAATCTCGGCACCGTTTCCTGCCCCGTGGGTACTTCCTGCCCGGCGGCCAACGCAGCAGGGGCTAGTGCCGCCTCAGTCTATTTCACCGAGAGTCTCGTCCGCGCCGGCGTCAACTACAAATTTAGCTGGTGACATCCCGTTCGACGGGCGGCGGGGCATTTGTCCGCCCCATTCACTTTCCCGGCGCACAGAACGACACACAGGCTGCTCGTTGAGGGCGGGACGCTTTGAAGATTTCGCCCGGCTCCGGCAGCTGGCGAAGTTCGCCGCTATCCGCCGCGCCTCGTCCTTGGTCAACCGCTCGGTGACGGAGCGCGCCGTGAGAATAGGCGTAACCGACAACTTCGCCGCAAATAGCTCAATAGCAATAGATTGCACGGCGCTTTGAAGCGCCGTGCATTGCTCAATCATTTTCCGGGCGGAGTGTAAGCACCGGTAATCTTGGCAGCCTTTTCTGCGACGCTCTTGAATTCGCTCGGCGTAAAAGGCGCGTACTGTTTCTATTTTGGATATCGAGCCACTTGCCGCTACAGCCATTCCAGCGGCTACGGCATCCGATCCATCCGGGACGATTGAAATCAAGACCAGCCAAGCATCGGTGGCGAGCGCCGAGCAGGTCCGCATATCCGTCGGCGTCAACATGTTCGTGCCGGCGCCGAGCGACGATGGCGAGCAGGCGCTAAAGGCCCAGGAAGCCAGCCGGAAGATGATCTACGAGCTGGCCGGCCGCGAGTGCGCCATGCTGCGCGAGACGCTTGCCAGCGAATGCCGGCTCGAATCCGTGAACGTCAACGTCCAGCGCAGCGGAAACCGATTTGGCAACCAAGGGGCGCCCGAGGGATTCAACGTCAACGGCAACATCGGCTATCGCATCGTCCCCAGGTGACCGCGACAGCTTAGCTTCCCCTGAGCACCTTCATCGCCGCGGCCGTGCCGGCGCGCAGCATCGCAAGATCGCTCATCACCGCGAGAAAACGCACGCCGCGCTTGGCGAGCGCCACTGCGCGTTCGGCTGAATGACAGAACGCGCCGGGAATCTTTCCGGCCTTCTGCGCGGTGGCGACCATGCGGTCGAGTTCGCGGTCGACCTCTTTCGACTGCGGGTCGAGGCTTTTGCCGTCGGACAGCGCGATCGAGAGATCGGAGGGGCCGAGGAACAGGCCATCGATCCCCGTCGTGTCCACGATGGCGTCGAGATTCGCAAGCGCGGTGCGGGTCTCGATCATGGCCAGCGTGATCACGTGATCGTTGGCTTCGCGCAAATACACCGATTGGTCGGGAAGACCCGCCAGCATCGTCACCCGGTGCGGGCCCCAGCTTCGCTCGCCGATCGGCGGATACTTCGCCGCTGCGGCGAACGCGCGCGCATCGGCGGCGGTGTTGATCATCGGTGCGATGAGGCCTTCCGCGCCGAAGTCGAGCACGCGGGAAGCCATCGCAAAATCCGCGACCGGGACGCGCACGACCGGTGCCGAACCGCCTTGCCGTACCGCGGCGACGCCGGTCAGGAGCGCGCCCAAGTCCCACAGGCCGTGCTGCGCCTCGAGCGTCACCGCCGCAAAACCTTCGCGGCCGATCATCTCGGCGACGATGGGGTAGGGCAGACTGCACCAGCCGCTGAACACGGTTTCGCCCGCGCGGAGCCGGCGGGCCAGAGTGAAGGCGGGGATGGCCATGGGGTTCGCTGTATAAGGTTTGCCACGTACTGCGAGAGCGGCGCTATTTCCCCGACTTGATGTCGGCGATCGCCTTCTCCATCAGCTCGCTCATGACGCGGCCGATCTGGTGATCGGACTGCACCACGCCCTTGGCGTCGAAATCCGTGCGGATCTTGGCCATCACGTCGTGCGCACCGACATCTTCGAGCTCGGTCATCACGACTGACTTGGCATAGCTCTCCGCGTCGGCGCCGCTCATCCCGAGTTTTTCCGCGGCCCAGAGACCGAGGAGCTTGTTACGGCGCGCGGTGGCCTTGAACCGAAGCTCCTCGTCGTGCGCGAATTGCTGCTCGAAGGCCTCCTCGCGCTTGTCGAACGTGGTCATGCCCTTCGTCCTGATGCTGAGTGGAACTGCTAGAAGCGTTGCGCGCCTTGCATATAGGGGGTACCTCGTCAAGGCAACCGTGTACGGCGCGAACATCGTCGTTGCGGCGGAGGCGGCGCGGGTCTATGTCGATTGTGCTCCGCATCGCGTTCGGCTAGCTTTCCTTACGCGGAGGGGCTGCGTTTGAGTCGCTCGCCCATTGCCGCCGCCGCGGCTCTCGACACCTGAACCTGGAGCCACGGCAATCCATGGACTTCACCAAGCCACGGTACACTCCAATGAGCCGCCGTCGCCGCATTTATGAAGGCAAGGCGAAAGTCCTTTATGAGGGACCCGAGCCTGGAACCTTGATCCAGCACTTCAAGGACGACGCGACCGCCTTCAATGCCAAAAAGCATCAGGTGATCGAAGGCAAGGGCGTTCTGAACAATCGGATCTCCGAGTACGTCTTTCAACATCTCAACGACATCGGAGTGCCGACGCACTTCATCCGCCGGCTCAACATGCGCGAGCAGCTCATTCGCGAGGTCGAGATCATTCCGCTCGAAGTGGTGGTGCGTAACGTCGCCGCCGGTTCCTTGTCGCAGCGGCTCGGCATCGAAGAGGGCACGCAGCTGCCGCGCTCGATCATCGAGTTCTATTACAAGAACGATCAGCTCAACGACCCGATGGTGTCGGAGGAGCACATCACCGCCTTCGGCTGGGCGACGCCGCAAGAGATCGACGACATCATGTCGCTCGCCATCCGCGTCAACGACTTCCTCTCCGGCCTCTTCCTCGGCGTCGGCATTCGTCTGGTCGATTTCAAAATGGAGACCGGCCGGCTGTGGGAAAACGACATGATGCGGATCGTCGTCGCCGACGAGATTTCTCCGGACTCCTGCCGGCTGTGGGACATCAAGTCGAACGAGAAGCTCGACAAAGACCGCTTCCGCCGAGATCTCGGTGGGCTTTTGGAAGCCTATACTGAAGTTGCCAAGCGGCTGGGCATCATGAGTGAAGGCGAGCGGCCGCAGGGCGCTGGTCCGGTTCTCGTCAAGAGCTGAAGTTCGCGAACGATCAAGGCGTGTCGCGTGCGCTTGCGGCCGCCGCGACCTACGCCTCTTGAAGAGGCGAGGCTGGAGCTTCGGTCATGAAAGCCCGCGTCACCGTCACGCTGAAATCCGGCATCCTCGATCCGCAGGGTAAGGCCATTGAAGGCGCGTTGCGATCGCTCGGCGTGAGCGGCGTCGCCAGCGTCCGCCAGGGTAAGATTTTCGAGATCGAGATCGAGGGGGCGGACCGCGCCGGCGCCGAGGCCGCGCTGAAAACCGCCGCCGAAAAACTCCTCGCCAACACCGTCATCGAGAATTACCGGGTCGAAGTGACCGGATGACAGGAGCCGCTCGGGGATAGCCATGAAGTCGGCGGTGCTCGTCTTTCCCGGCATCAATCGCGAGCGCGACATGGCCCGCGCGCTCCGCCTCATCTCGGGGCGAGAGCCGGCGATGGTCTGGCACGCCGACGCCGAATTGCCGCTGGGCACCGATCTCGTCGTCATCCCAGGCGGCTTCTCCTATGGCGATTATCTGCGCTGCGGAGCGATCGCGGCCCGCGCGCCGATCATGGACGCGGTGCGCGGCTTCGCCGCCGGTGGCGGGCTGGTGCTGGCGGTGTGCAACGGCTTTCAGATCGCCTGCGAGGCAGGCCTCCTGCCGGGCGTGCTGATGCGCAACGCGCAGCTTCGCTTCATCTGCCGCGACATCTATCTGCGCGTCGAGCGCTCGGATACGCCATTCACGCGCGGCTACAATGCCGGGCAGGTGATCCGCGTGCCGGTGGCGCACGGCGAGGGCAACTACATCGCCGACGGCGAGACCATCGCGCGGCTCGAAGGCGAGGGCAGGGTGGCCTTTCGCTATTCGTCGCCGGACGGCATGGTCGATCCGAACTGGAACCACAACGGCGCGATGAACGCCATTGCCGGCATCATCAACGAGCGGGGCAACGTGCTGGGCATGATGCCGCACCCGGAGAACCACGTCGAAGCGTCGATGGGCCGGACCGACGGGCGCGGCTTGTTCGCGGGACTAGTGGATTATTTCAAGCAGGCGGCGTGAAGCCATGCCGTCAAGCCCGGCCATGACGGATGAAATCGGCGTACCAGCGGACTAGAACGGTCGCGTGATCTCCAACGAACCTGCCATCACACCCGAACTCGTCGCCCAGCACGGCCTCAAGCCTGATGAGTACGAGCGCTTGGTCGCGCTGATCGGCCGGGTGCCGAGCTTCACCGAACTCGGCATTTTCTCGGCGATGTGGAACGAGCATTGCTCGTACAAATCCTCGAAAATCCATTTGCGCACGCTGCCGACCAAGGCGCCGTGGGTGATCCAGGGGCCGGGCGAAAATGCCGGCGTTATCGATATCGGCGACGGGCTTGCGGTCGTGTTCAAGATGGAGAGCCACAACCACCCGAGCTACATCGAGCCCTACCAGGGCGCCGCCACCGGCGTCGGTGGCATTCTGCGCGACGTATTCACCATGGGCGCGCGGCCGATCGCCTGCCTCAACGCGCTTTCTTTCGGCGACCCGAAGCATCCGAAGACGCGGCACCTGGTCGCGGGCGTGGTCGCCGGCATTGGCGGCTATGGCAATTCGTTCGGCGTGCCCACCGTCGGCGGCGAGGTGCGGTTCCACAGCCGATACGACGGCAACTGCCTGGTCAACGCCATGGCGGTGGGCTTGGCCGACGCCGATAAGATTTTCTATTCGGCGGCGTCCGGCGTCGGCATGCCGATCGTTTATCTCGGCTCGAAAACCGGCCGCGACGGCATTCACGGCGCCAGCATGGCCTCGGCCGAGTTCGGCGCCGACGCCGAGGAGAAGCGACCGACGGTGCAGGTCGGCGACCCGTTCTCGGAAAAACTTCTGCTCGAAGCCTGCCTGGAGATCATGGCGAAGGACTGCGTCATCGCCATCCAGGACATGGGGGCCGCGGGCCTGACCTGCTCTGCGGTCGAGATGGGCGCCAAGGGCGATCTCGGCGTCACGCTCGATCTCGACAAAGTGCCGTGCCGCGAGACCGGCATGAGCGCCTACGAGATGATGCTGTCGGAGAGCCAGGAGCGCATGCTCATGGTGCTCAAGCCCGAGAAGGAGGAAGCAGCCGCCGCGATCTTCCGCAAATGGGGGCTCGATTTCGCCGTCGTCGGCGAGACCACGCCGACCAAGCGATTTCTGGTTCGCCATGGCGGCGCTGTAATGGCGGACCTCCCGATCAAGGAGCTCGGCGACGAGGCCCCGGTCTACGATCGGCCCTTCACCGCGACCGCGGCAAAGCCCATGATCGATCCGGCTTCGATCAAGCCGCCGATGGGAATTGCCGACGCGCTGGAGAAACTTATCGGCTCGCCCGATCTCTGCTCCAGGCGCTGGGTGTTCGAGCAATACGACCACGTCATCCTCGGCAACACGGTGCAGCGGCCGGGCGGCGACGCCGCCGTGGTGCGCGTCAATGAAGGCCCCAGGGCGCTGGCGCTCACATCCGATGTGACGCCGCGCTATTGCGAGGCCGATCCGTTCGAAGGCGGCAAGCAGGCCGTGGCGGAGGCCTGGCGTAATCTGAGCGCTGTCGGCGCGCGTCCGCTGGCGCTGACCGACAATCTCAATTTCGGCAATCCAGAGCGGCCTGAAATCATGGGCCAACTCGTCGGCTGCATCCGCGGCATCGGCGAAGCCTCGCGCGCATTCGATTTCCCGATCGTGTCCGGCAACGTATCGCTCTACAACGAGACAAACGGCCGGGCCATTTTGCCGACGCCGACCATCGGCGGCGTCGGCATTCTCACTGACTTTACCAAGTCGATGACGATCGCCTTCAAGGCCGAGGGCGAGTCGATTCTGCTGATCGGCGAAACGCGCGGCTGGCTCGGCCAGTCGCTCTATCTGCGCGACATCTGCGAGCGGGAAGAGGGCGCGCCGCCGCCGGTCGACCTCGCCGCCGAACGCCGCCACGGCGAATTCGTCCGCAGTTTGATCCACGACGGCCTGGTGACCGCGGCCCACGATGTTTCCGATGGCGGGCTCCTCGTCGCGCTCGCTGAAATGGCGATGGCGTCGCGGGTTGGCGCGGTGCTCGAAACTCCATCGGGCGTTACCGCGCACGCCTTTTGGTTCGGCGAAGATCAGGCCCGCTACGTCGTTACGGCGAAAGACGCCGATGCTGTCGCGCAACGGGCAAAAGCGGCGACCGTGCCGCTGAGGCGTCTCGGCGCGACCGGCGGACGGGTCATTGGGCTTGCGGATGAGCGCCCGCTTCGCATCGGCGACCTTCTGGCACGTTTCGAGGAGTGGTTGCCGGCCTACATGGCGGGCTCAACCTGAGCTTGCCCGATCCGCGATTCCGCCTCGTTG
This sequence comes from Xanthobacteraceae bacterium, assembly GCA_049517455.1. Taxonomy (GTDB): domain Bacteria; phylum Pseudomonadota; class Alphaproteobacteria; order Rhizobiales; family Xanthobacteraceae; genus BOG-931. The sequence goes on along the minus strand of JBEKSB010000064.1, from coordinate 9,693 downwards.
TGAGAAGCGCCTGACTATACGAGAGTGTGCGCCCAGGGGAGGCTGGGAGCCATGAAACGCAGCACGGATCGAATTCTCACCACGCATGCCGGCAGCCTGTCGCGGCCGGCCGACCTGATCGAACTGAATCGAGCCCGCGCCAGAGGCGAAAGCACCGACAACGCGGCCTACGCGCGGTGCCTCGCCTCCGCGATTGCCGACGTGGTGCGCAAGCAACGCGAGCTGGGGATCGACATTCCCGATGACGGCGAATTCGGCAAGCCGATGGCGTCCAACTACGATTACGGCGTGTGGTGGAATTATGCCTTTGCGCGCATGGAGGGGTTCGCTCCGCCCGATTCCGTTCCCGAATCCCGGCACAAAAAATCGAGCGTTGCTGAGGTCGCTTTGACGGCCTTCAGCAATCGCCGCGACTGGCAGAAGTTCAGTGAATTTTACCAGGACCCGGAATCGACCGGCACGCTGGTCGGAAGCGCGGCGCGGCGGCGCCCGCGGCGTCCGGTTTGCACCGCGCCAATCAAATATATCGGCCAGGCCGCGATCCAGACCGATATCGCCAATCTAAAAAAGGCGATGGCGGCGGCCGGTGTCGAAGAAGGCTTTGTGTGTTCGATCGGACCAGGGAGTTTCGCCCGCAGCGAGGACTTATACTACAACGACCCGGAAGAATTCGTCTTCGCCGCCGCCGAGGCGATGCGGGAGGAATACAAGGCGATCGTCGACGCGGGCATCGTGCTTCAGATCGATGATCCAAGCCTTCCCGACAACTGGGACATGATCAATCCGGAGCCGCCGCTCGAGGAATTCAAGAAATTCGAACGGGTCCGCATGGAGGCGTTGAACCACGCATTGCGGGGCCTGCCGCAGGATCGCATCCGCTTTCACATCTGCTGGGGAAGCTGGCACGGCCCACATTCTACCGACATTCCGTTGGCGGACATCGTCGACCTCGTCCTGAGCGTCAACGCCGGCGCTTATTCGGTCGAAGCGGGCAACGTGCGGCATGAGCATGAATGGCGCGTATGGGAAGACGTCAAACTCCCGGAGGGCAAGCTGCTCATCCCCGGCGTCGTCAGCCATGCGACCAACATCGTGGAGCATCCGCGGGTCGTTGCCGACCGGATCGTGCGCTACGCCAAAGTGGTCGGGCGCGAGAACGTCATCGCCGGCACGGATTGCGGATTTGGCGGCCGCATCCATCCGCAAATCGCGTGGGCAAAACTGCAGGCGCTGGCGGAAGGCGCGAAGCTTGCGACCAAGGAGCTTTGGAAATAGTCGGCCGCCCCCACGCAACGGACGTTCATCTGATCGCGCGGGCTATGGCGGCGTAACACCCGGGCGACCGGCGCGGGGCGTTTTCCGCAAGACAGGCAATGATGCGGCCGCCGCCCGGCGGAACGTTCGCGCAAAGTGCTTGCTTCTCGGCACCGCAGAACGAGAGGATCGCAAGTGCCTCGCGGGGACGCGTCTGCGGAATCGGCCCTAACGGTGCGACCACTGGGGCAGCGGGTGCCGCCGCCGCCGGGGCGACGGGCGCCGCCGCTGGGGCGGCCGGTGTGCCGCCCTTGCCAATGGCCGCCACGGCACTCCCGCACGCCGGAGAGAGCTGCGCCGAATTGATTTGCAGGCATTCCAGCGCCGCGGCGCTGCCCGGCTTCACTCCGGGGCAATGTGCGACGAAATCGGAGCGGCACGCGGCGCGAGCGGCGCCGATTTGCTTTTGGGTCGGCTTCTTGTGTACGGACGCCGGGGGCGCTGGCTCAGCAGGCGGTGGCGGCGCGCTTACGCGTGCCGGTTCCGGCTTCGTGGCCGCCGGCGGGGGCACGGCGCCTTCGGTGGCGGGTTTTGCCCCGACGACGTCAAGTCCCCACCGGCATGCCGCCGATACCTTGCCGGCGTTCCGCTGCATGTCGCACGGGAACGCCTGATCTTCACTGCCGCTCTTCCTGCATTATTGCCGCCACGCTGCATGACCGGAAGGCGGTCATCCAGCATGCGTTGTATTGCCGTAGTGCCTCGCCTTTGCGGCTCACTGCTAGTCTGTTAATTCAATCTGGCGGGGAGTCGGCAAATCATGGAGACGCTGCCATGGCCATGGCTGCGAACGATATCGAGCGGCTGATCCGGGCGCGCATCCCGGACGCCAACGTGACGATCCGCGATCTTGCCGGCGACGGTGACCATTACGCGGCAACCGTCATCGCCGAATCCTTTCGCGGCAAGTCGCGCGTGCAGCAACATCAGATCGTCTATGAGGCGCTCAAGGGCGAAATGGGCGGCAAGTTGCATGCGCTGGCCTTGCAGACCGGCACGCCGGAGCAATGAGCCCTCCGGCCGCCAGAAGCGGCTTTTCTACGTTTCCCGGTGTCCGCGGAAGCGTGTCCTCCTGAGAAGGGTGGCTACGACTGATTTCTTTCCCGGCGGAATTTGATGAACAGGGATGATTCACCGCATGGGCTTTGCGGGCGTTTTGCGGTACACATATGCAGGTTCGAGAGGGTTCAGAATCGGCGCGGGGCAGCCCGCGGCGCCAACAAGGAAGACCGCGATGTCTATCGAGCAATTCATCGACAACGAGGTGAAGGCGAACGAAGTCGTTCTGTTCATGAAGGGCACGCCGCAGTTCCCGATGTGCGGGTTCTCGGGCCAGGTGGTGCAGATCCTCGATTACCTGGGCGTGCCGTATAAGGGCCTCAACGTCCTCGAGAACGACGATCTGCGCGGCGGTATCAAGAACTACTCCAACTGGCCGACCATCCCGCAGCTTTACGTCAAGGGCGAATTCGTCGGCGGCTGCGACATCATCCGCGAGATGTTCCAGGCCGGCGAATTGCAATCGCTGTTCAAGGAGCGGGGCATCGCGTTGAAAGAGAGCGCGCAAGTTTAAGAGCCGCGCCGCGGCGGCCGACCGAGATCAGGCTTTCGGCCGCCGATTGGTGAGCAGGACAATCAGCGCCAGCACGATGGCGATCCCGACCAGGCTTTGGGCGGGAAGCGCGCCGGCGAATTTCAGCACGTTGTCCGCAACCCCCGTGACAAAGACGCCGGAATCCTGTCCGAGAATCAAATAAATCAGCATGACGGCGAGGATCGCTAGAAATCCGATCTCGACGAAAGACCAAAGGTATTCTTTGGCCTTTTGCAGATAGCCCAGCATCACACGCCCTCAAGAGCGCAATCGTTTCAAATTGAATCGATTGGCGTCCAATAATTTTTAGCAGAGCAAGAGTTCTTCGGAAAACCAGCTTTTCCGGGTCAAGCTCGAAGCGTTGGGTGGGAGCTTGCTCGCCACCCAACGTTAGTCTGGTCACGCGTGTTGTGTTGCGGCAACCGCGTGGCGGCTTTAGGCCATCCGGCGTGACGAAAACGAGGTGCATAACTTCGGCACCTCGCCGTCTCGCAGCGGATGCCGCGTTGCAACAAAAAATGAAATTAATCTGAAAGCATCGCAGCAAACGCGGATTTTAGGTCGCCAAATTTGCTGCAAGTGCTCAGTGCGCGTTAGCGCGAATAATATTCGACCACGAGATGCGGTTCCATCACCACCGGATACGGCACGTCGCCGATCACGGGTACACGCGACAGTTTCGCGGTCATCTTGGAATGATCGACCTCGATATAATCGGGAACGTCGCGTTCGCCGAGCGCGTTCGCTTCCAGCACCAGCGCGAGCTGCTTCGACTTTTCCTTGACCTCGATGAGATCGCCGACTTTCACCCGGAAGCTCGGGATGGTCACGCGCCGGCCGTTCACCAGGATGTGGCCGTGATTGACGAACTGACGCGCGGCGAACACCGTCGGCACGAATTTCGCGCGGTAGATCATGGTGTCGAGCCGGCGTTCGAGAAGTCCGATCATGTTGGCGCCGGTGTCGCCCTTGTGTCGCCGCGCCTCGTCGTAGATGCCGTGGAAATGCCGCTCCGACATGTTAGCGTAGTAGCCCTTGAGCTTCTGCTTGGCGCGCAATTGTACGCCGTAATCGGAGAGCTTGCCTTTGCGCCGCTGGCCGTGCTGGCCGGGGCCGTATTCGCGCTTGTTGATCGGGGACTTCGGCCGGCCCCAGATATTCTGTCCGAGCCTGCGGTCGATCTTGTACTTCGCCTCGTGGCGCTTGGTCATTCGCGTCCTCATCAAATTGCTGGTTGAGGATCGCGCCCTCCTACTGTTCCGGATTTTGGTCCGAAACCGACAGGTTTTGCCGCCGAAGCGCCGGCGCAAACCGCGGGTCGCGAAACACCACGCGGGCCCACTCGGGCCCGCGCAGTGGGCGGTTTCTAGGGCGAAACAGGGGAAGTGTCAAACCGGCGGTATAACGGCCGGGCCAAGGCGTTCATCCGCGCACGAAGTGCTTGCGTCGTATGGCCCGCAGCAGCATGATTGCCAGCAGCGCCGTCACCGCGTCGAGCACCGCGACGACGATGAACACGATGGTCCAGCTTCCCGTCGTCTGCTTGAGGAAGGCCGCCGCCGGTCCGCCAAGGATCGAGCCTATGCCTTGGGCGATGTAGAGGAAGCCGTAATTCGTCGCCGCATATTTCGGCCCGAACGTGTCGGTCAGCGTCGAGGGAAACAGCGAAAAGATCTCGCCCCAGCCGAAGAACACGAGTCCGGTCAGCACCACGAAGAGCGCGGGCCGGTCGATGAAGGCGAACAGGATGAGGATGGCGATGGCTTCGAGCGAGAAGGCCAGCGCCATCGTGGCTTCGCGGCCGATATGGTCGGAGACCCAACCGAAGAACGGCCGGGTGAGCCCGTTGGTGACGCGGGACAGTGTGAGCGAAAGCGGCAGTGCCGCCAGGCCCAAGACCAGCATGTCCGCGACGCCGAATTCCTTCGCGAACGGTGCGACATTGGACACGACCATCAATCCTGAGGTCGACATCATGCTCATCATCAGGAAGAGAAGGTAGAAGACCGGGCTTTGCAGCATCTCGCGCGGCGAGTAGCTGCGCTGGGTCTGCTGCGCTGCGATTGCGGAGGCGGGGGCTGCGCCCGATACCTGATAATTTTCCGGCGGCGTGCGCAGCCATTGCGCGGCAACGATCCCGATCACGCCCTGGATGATGCCCCACACCACGAGGGTATGCGCATAACCGGAGCTTTTGATCATGTTGTCGATGGGAAAGCTGGTGAAGAACGCGCCGAAGCCATAGCCCGCCGCGGCAAGGCCGGTGGCTAAGCCGCGGCGGTCGGGAAACCACCTCACCATCAGCCCAATGATGCCGACATAGATGATGCCGGTGCCGAAGCCACCCAGCACGCCGTAGGTGAAATAGAGCGCCCAAATGTTATCGACCCAGGCTGAAAGCACCCAGCTTCCGCCAGACAAGAGCGCGCCGATCGCGATCAGGAGGCGCGGACCGAAGCGGTCCACCAGATAAGCCTGAAACGGCGACAGCCAGGTTTGCAGGATGATCAGCAGCGAAAACGTCCATTGCAATTGCGCCAGCGTGGTCCCGAGCTTTTGATTGAGCGGCCCGGTGAACAGCGTCCACACATATTGCGGGCTTGAGATCGCCATCATGGCGATCAGGCCGAGGATAAGCTGGTTCCAGCGGTTGAGATACCAGGCGGAGCGTTCCGTTTGGACCGCAATGGTCATGTCGTCCCCGCTTGTCTGCCCGGCGACATCAGTGCTGAAAGCGTAATGGCGGCGGGACAAGGCGACAAGCCGACGGCGCCGGGGTTTCAATGCTGCGGACAGGGAATTGGGCGAGTTTTAGCCTGCTTTCGTTCGTAGCGGCTTAGCCGGAATGGATCCCGAAGCGCGCCAGCGCCGCCGTCGGCGCACGCCCGGAGGTGAAAATGGTGCGGGTCGTGCCGGCGCGCTCGCCCGGCAACGCGGGACCGAGCAGATCGCCGACGCGTCGCGCGATCGCCGGCGCCGGATCGATAAAGTTGACCGGCCAAGGGGCGAGCCGCCGCAATCGGTCGATGAGGAGCGGATAATGGGTACAGGCGAGCACGACCGTATCGGTGCGCGCGCCATCGTCGCGGAAGCATGGCGCGATCTCGGCGGCGAGCGCCGCGTCGGCGGCGGGCGTGCCGGCGAGCTCAGCCTCAGCATAGGCGGCAAGCTTGTTTGATCCGACGAGGGTCACCTGGCAGTCGCCGGCGTAGTCACGGATCAAAGCGCGGGTATATTCGCGCGCAACCGTCGCCTCGGTGCCGAGCACTGACACGCGCCGGGTGACCGAGCTCGCGCATGCCGGCTTGATCGCCGGCACGGTGCCGACAAAAGGCAGTGAGAATTTTTTGCGTAAATCAGGCATCGCAATGGTCGAGGCGGTGTTGCAGGCGATGACAACAAGATTGGGCCGATGCGTGGCGATCAGCTCGCCGATCAGATCGACGACGCGAGGCACCAGTTCGCGCTCGTCCATCGTCCCGTAAGGGAAGGCTGCGTCGTCGGCGACATACACGAAATCGGCATTCGGTCGCGCCGCCGCGATCTCGCGGTAAACCGTGAGCCCGCCGAGACCGGAATCGAATACCAGAATAGTTTCCTGGTCCGCCATCGCGCGACCCATGACACAGGGAATCGGGGGCCCGCAATCGCTCCGAGGTTCGCCAAACGGCTACTTCGGATCGGCGTCGCTCAGCCCGCCAACACGTCGACGAGGCGTGGTCTTTCCGGGTTGGCGACCTCCTGTTGTTCACGGAGCTTGGGTTTGTCCGCCCGCGGCGCAACGAGGCCGCTCACCACCGTAAACGACATCACCAGGATCGCCGCGAGATTACCGTCATGATGATTGGCAAAGGCGACCGCACCCATGAGATAGGCCCAGAACGGCAAGGCGATTGTGGAGACGACGGCGTTGACAATCCAGGCGTCGCCATCTCGGCGCACGTACCAGCAAAACAGCGGCGTCAGCATGCAGGCGACCACTAAAGCGCCCGTCGCGATGATGGGGACGGGCACGCCGGCCATGGCGGGCATTCTCGCCGCCCGACTTCATCGCCTGATCGAGGATCGCATTGATGACCATCGAGAACGCGATGATCTCGGCGGGGACATACTTGACCATCCGTTCGAGATAGCCGTCGCCGGGTTCGGAATTCGCCACCTGCATTTCAGCGATGCCCGACTGCAAGACGCCTTCAAGGCCCGCGATCTGCAGATCGAGGTTCGCCACCTGGGGCTTGCGCACCAATCGGCCCATGATTCTCTCCCCTAGAAGTTGCGTGACGTTACGACAGGGGGACTGAGTCGGGCAAACACTATGGACGTGGAAGCTAGAACGAATCACCTTGGAGGAGGCGGACGGGAACGTCGAGTTTACGCGCGCCCAAACACCCGCTGAAAGATCGTGTCAACTTGCGCGAAGTGAAAATCGAGATCGAAGTTGGCGGCGAGCTCCTTTTCGCTCAGATGCTTGCGCAGGTCGGCATCGGCCTTGAGCAGCGCCAGAAAATCCCCTTCGCCGCGCCAGGCTTTCATGGCGTTGCGCTGAACCAGACGGTAGGCGTCCTCGCGCGTCACGCCCTTCTGCGTGAGTGCGAGAAGAACGCGCTGCGAGTGAACGAGGCTGCCGAGGCGGTCGAGATTTTTGCGCATGTTGTCGGGATAGACGATCAGCTTGTCGACGATCCCGGCGAGACGCGCGAGCGCGAAATCCAGCGTCACGGTTGCATCGGGCCCGATCATGCGTTCGACCGAGGAATGCGAGATGTCGCGTTCGTGCCAGAGCGCGACGTCTTCGAGCGCCGGCGTGACATAGGCGCGCACCATGCGCGCCAGCCCGACCAGGTTTTCCGACAAGACCGGGTTGCGCTTATGCGGCATGGCGGAGGAGCCTTTCTGGCCTTCGGAGAAATACTCCTCCGCTTCCAGAACTTCGCTGCGCTGCAGATGACGGATTTCAGTCGCTAATCGCTCGATCGAACTGGCGACAACGCCGAGCATTGCAAAATACATTGCATGGCGATCGCGCGGGATGACCTGGGTCGAGATCGGCTCGACGGTAAGCCCCATCGCCTTCGCCACATGGGCTTCGACGCGCGGGTCGACTTGCGCAAAGGTGCCAACGGCGCCTGAAATCGCGCAGGTGGCGACCTCGCTGCGCGCCGCCTTCAACCGCTGTTTGGCGCGGTCGAACTCCGCGTAGGCATAGGCGAGCTTGAGCCCGAACGTGGTGGGCTCGGCATGGATGCCGTGGGAGCGGCCGATAGTCGGCGTTAGCTTGAACTCGCGCGCGCGGCGTTCGAGCGCGGCATTGAGCTTTTCCACGTCGGCGATGAGAAGATCGGCGGCCCGCACGAGCTGCACGTTGAGGCAAGTGTCAAGCACGTCGGATGACGTCATGCCCTGATGTACGAAGCGCGCTTCCGGTCCGACGATTTCGGCCAGATGGGTGAGGAAGGCGACGACATCGTGCTTGGTTTCGCGCTCGATCTCGTCGATGCGCGCGATATCGAACTTGGCGTTTTTGCCCTTGGCCCAGATTTTGGCCGCCGCGTCCTTGGGAATGATCCCAAGTTCGGCCATAGCGTCGGCGGCGTGCGCCTCGATCTCGAACCAGATGCGAAAGCGCGTCTCCGGCGACCAGATCGCCGCCATTTCCGGGCGCGTGTAGCGCGGAATCATCGATAACCTCGGTATGCCAAGAGCGTTGGCTTTACGCCATTGGCGCTGTAAGGCCTTGGCTCTATCAGACGCGATAACGCCCAGCAATCGAAGCTACTGCGGCGTTGCGGGGGCGATTTCCGCAATCCGGGCGGCAATCCAGGCCAGGTCTTGCTTCCACGTGGCGTTGTCTGGAAAAAGGTTTGCCATGCGCTCGATAATCGCCTGACCTCGCCGCAAGGCGTCGAGCGCTTGCTCGTTGTCACCGGTCTGCTTCAGCGCCGCGGCAAGCTTGCCGTAGGATATGGCGACATCGCGCTGCCAGCCGGCATTATTGGGATCGATATTAGCGGCGCGTTCGATGGCGGCGAGTCCCTTGCGAAAGGAGTCAAGCGCCGCGGTCGGATCACCCTCCGCCAACTGCACGTCGCCAGCTCTATTCAGTGTTATCGACCAGTCGCGCAGCCAGCCGGGGTTGCCAGGATTGGCCGTTGCCAGACGCTCGATGACGGCGAGGCTGGCCTAAAAGGCACTGAGCGCGGCGGGCAGGTTGTTCTGCGCGCTACGGACGTCGCCCACCCTGTTGTACGCCAGCGACAGATCGCGTTGCCAAACGGCGTTTCCGGGATCGGCTTTCGCCAGCGGCTCCCTGATAGCAAGGCTTGCCTCGTAGGAGGAAAGAGCAGCCGAAAGATTTCCTTGCTTCGACTGCACGTCGCCGATTTTTTCGTACGACACCGACAAGTCGCGTTGCCAACCCGCATTGCCGGCATCGGACTTTGCCAGCCGCTCAATGATGGCGAAGTTTGCCTGATAGGAGCTGAGCGCGGCAGGCAGATCGCCTTGCGCTGCCTGTACGTTGCCGACCCGCTGATACGACACCGAAAGGTCATGCTGCCAGCCAGCATTACCGGGATCGGATTTTGCCAGGCGTTCAGCAATGGCGAGGCTGTCGCTGTAGGACCTGAGCGCGCCCGCAAGATCGCCTTGCGCGGCCTGGACGTCGCCGATTTTGTTCATTGACACCGAGAGATTGCGGCGCGAGTCCGTATTGCCGGGATCGGATTTCGCCAGCCGTTCGGCAATGGCGAGGCCGTCTTGATAGGACTTGAGTGCGCCGGCAAGAT
>JBEKSB010000063.1:0-18983 GCA_049517455.1 Xanthobacteraceae bacterium | reverse complement strand
CGCCAATCCAAAAGCGCGAGCGCATTTCGCTGCCGGTCGCGGTCCGGCGCACGTGATGCGCCAGATATCCGACGTCGATCGGGAAATCTCCTAGCCCGGTGCGGGCGCAAACGATCGTCGCCTTCTCGGGGTCGTTAAGGCTTGGATCGGTGAACCCCAACGTCGCCGGTTTCACAAATTGGATGGCCGCGCGGATCAGATTGCTGCCGATATATTCGTCGACGATCGAGGTATAGCCGACATAGCGCGCGCGGCCGCGCGTTCCCGCCGGAGGCGGCGAGAGCCATGAGGCATGCATATGCGCTTGCGGATGCCAAAGCTTGTAACGTTCCGGACTGTCGCTGTGCCAGCCGAACCACCAGTCGATCATCGCCGGTGTCACACCGGGCAGGTCCGTGCGGGCGGCGACTTGCATCGCGCCGTCCGCGGTCAGGGTAAAGCCATCTTCGAGCACCGGAGTGGTCCCGAAAAGATTTTCCGACGCAGCCGCGACCTGCGGCAAAAGGGGCTCCGCAACCGGGCCGCGGTTCAGCGCATGACGAATGTGCGCCGGCAGCGGCGCAAGTTGAGTGCTCCAAAAACGCGCGTAAGGCTTCGACGCGAGATCGGCGCCGCTCCAGCCAAGATGCCGGCCGGTGATGGGCTTACTCCGCATCATGCGCCGCCCGAGACTCTGCCGATATACGGATGAAATCGCCCGGCGGGATCATGCGCGGCGCGCAGCCGATCCAGACGCGCGAGATTGGTATCCGCCATGAAGCGGGCAGGGCGTTCCCCGAGATTCTCGTCAGCGAGCTGAACGCCCTTGGCAAGCGGCGCCAAGTCCGTCATGCGGCTGACCGCCCAGGTCGAGGCTGCCGCTTCGCCCTGTGCATCCTTCCAGATGCCGTAGAGCGCGATGTAGACGTCGTCCTCCATCGAATAGGCCATGTCGGACCGCGTCGCCGGCGGTGCCCAATTCATCCACAGCATGTGCGACGGCGCCGGCGGCAGCGTTTCGGCGATGCGCTTGAGGCCGGGCAGGAGTTCGTCGAAGGACGCGTGCGTCCACATATTGTCAACGCCATAATGGTGATGCTCGGGATAATGATGCATCACGCGCGCCGTCATCGCCGACAGTTTCATTGGCAAGAAGGGCGTTACACGCTTCGCGCCGCGGGGCCGCGATTTCATGAACGACAAGTCCTTCCATGCCGCGCGCAGACTATCGGCGAAAACCGGCGCGACGATCATGACGCCGGGGCCGTCGATGAAGGGAACGCTGCGCGACAGGATAAGCATCAGCTCGATCGAGGTGGGCACGTCGGGTCCGACGCGATGCGCCCAGCGAACCAACTCCTCGAAACGGTCGGCGGTATAAACAGCGAACTTGCCGCCGATCACTTTCGGCCGCGGGTAGAGCTTCAGATGAAAGCGGGTAACGACGCCAAAAAATCCGGGGCCCGCGCCACGCGCGGCCCAAAACATATCGGCGTTCTCGCTCGGGCTCGCGTGACGCAATTCGCCGTCAGCGCCGACATAGTCGATCGCCAGCACGTTTTGGCAGGCCGGGCCGACGGCCCGGCTGTGCCAGCCGAAGCCGCCTTGCAGCAAGTAGCCGCCAAGCCCGACACCTTGGCAATGGCCGACCGGGAAGAACAGTTTTTGTGCGGCCAAGAGATTGTTGACCTGATCTCCACGGCAACCCGGACCAACGCTCGCGCGCATCGCCTGCCAGTCGATTGCCGTGGCGTTGAGACGCGAAACATCGAGCAGCATCCCGCCGTCGCGGACGTGGTTGCACGACCAGCTATGTCCTCCCGAACGGACGCCCACGGACCAGCCGTTGGCGTTCGCCAGCCGCACGGCAGCGATTATATCGGCTTCGCTCGTGGCCTGCACGATGATGTCGGGATAGCGGTCCGGCAGGCGCTCGTTCCGGCACGTCGCGCGGCGCGCGGCCTCGTAGCCGGTCTCGCTCAGGCGGAAAACATCGCCGATGAAATTTGCACCGTGGAGCATGCGAATTCCCTCAGGCCGCCGCGCGGCGTGCCCACAATTGCTTTGACCCAAGCCGCGCGCCTTCGACGAGCGCGCGCAGCTTCGCCCACATGATTGACGGATGAACGCGCTGCACGAACGGCCCCTGGGCGAAACCGCAATCGGTACCGGCGATGAGATTATCGCGGCCGACGAGCTTGGCGAGCCGCACCAGCCGTTCGGCCACGAGCTCGGGGTGCTCGACCACATTGGTCTGGTGCGAAATGACGCCGGGAATGAGCTTGCGGCCTTTCGGCAACTTCACTTTCTCCCACACGCGCCATTCGTGCTCATGGCGCGGATTGGCCATTTCCAGGAGATAACCGCCGACCCGCACCTTCAAAACGAGATCGACAATGTCCTTGAGCTCGACGTCGAAGGCGTGCGGTCCGTTCCAGCTTCCCCAACACACGTGATAGCGCGTGCGCTCCTCCGGCAGGCCCCTGAGCGCGTGATTAAGTGCCTCGATGCGCGGCGCCGCCCATTTGCGATAATCCTTCAGCGTCTTCGGCGGCACCGTCACCTCGTAGGTATGGGCGAGGTAGGCGTCGTCCAATTGCAAGATGAGGCCGGCATCGATGATCGCCTTGTATTCCTCGTGCAGCGCATCGGCGACGGCGAACACGTATTCCTCGTCGCTCTTGTAATATTCGTCGTCTCGGTCGGGCGCGACGCTCGCCGGCGCGACGGCGGCCATGAACAGATCGGCCGTCTTCGCGCCCTTTGCCGCCGCTTTGAAATTCGCAATGTCGCGCTCAATCGCGGCGTGACCGGTGTAACGGATTGGTCCGGTCAACGTCCAACCGGTCATTCCGCTAAAACCCTGCTGATGGTCGTAGTCGGCGTAGAACGCAGCGAACTCGCGACGATCGCGCCCGGCGACCGCGGCCGGCATGCCGGTCTCCCCCGGCCGCTCGCGCTGCTCAAAGCCGCTCATGCGTTGGAGCACGTACCGCGACCAGCTGATGGTCTTGCCGTATTCACCATCGTTGATGATGTCGAGGCCGATATCCGCCTGCTTGCGCACAACGTCGGCGACGCAGTCGTGCAGGCACGCATCGAATGCCGCCTTATCGTAGGCCTGGCTGTCGCGTCGTGCTTTGAGCAACTCCTGAAGCTCCACCGGCCGGATCAAGCTGCCGACGTGCGTGGTCAGGATTCGGCCGCCGCCGCCGGCTAGCGATTTCCTCGGCGCCGGCTTGGCGAGGGTGCGCTTGCGCTGCGATTTGCCAAGCATTCTGTATTCCTCCCGGACGCGGCTGTCGTTGCGGCCTTCACGCCTTTATCAGTTCGCGCAGCTTGTAGCGGATGATCTTGCCCGATCCGGTGCGAGGGATCTCGGCGATCGTTTGCACGATATGCGGCACCTTGTATGCCGACAGATGCGTCCGGCAATGGGCGAGCAACGCTTCGCTTTCGAACGTACTGCCGGGACGCTGCACCACGAACAGCGCCGGCACCTCGCCCAGATGCTCGTGCGCGATGCCGACCACCGCGGAATCGAGCACCGCCGCGAACGTATTCACCACTTCCTCGATCTCGGCGGGCGCGATGTTCTGGCCGCCGCGAATGATCAATTCCTTAAGCCGTCCGGTGATGGTCAGAAAGCCGTTGTCGTCGCTCTTGGCGAGATCCCCGGTGTGATACCAGCCGGCGCGCAACGCGTTGCGGGTTTCTTCCGGCTTGTTGTGATAGCCGGGCATGACGTTGGGGCCGCGAACAATCAGCTCGCCTTCTTGGTTCGGTGCGACGTCGCGGCCGTTCAGATCGACGATGCGCACCGCAAGACCAGGCAACGGAATGCCGCACGATCCAAGCACGCGCCCGCCGGTCGGCCAGTTCATCGTCACCATGGTCGAGGTTTCAGTAATGCCGTAGCCGTCGAGCAACTGGATGCCAAGATGCTCTTCGAACTCGCGGTTGAGTGTTGCTGGCATGATGGCGCCGGCCGACACGCACAGCCGCAGATTTCCGAATTGCAGATTCTTTTCCCCGCGCGTCGCCTGCAGCAGGTAGTGAAACATGGTCGGCACGCCGGGGAAGTAGGTAAATTCGCCGGTCTTGAGCAGCCGTACTACCTCGCCGGTCGAGAATTTCTCCATGATGTATTCGGTCGCTCCGGTCGCAAGGACGCTCAGCACGGAAAAATTCAGCGCGTAGGAATGAAACAGCGGTAGCGGCGAGAGCACGGTGTCGCGATCGGACAGGCCGGTGATCGGCGCCCAGCAAGCGGCGTTGACCCACAACATGCCGTGCATTGTAAGCTGAACGCCCTTGGCGCGGCCGGTCGTGCCCGAGGTATAGAGAATGAACGACGTGTCGTGTAGCGAAGCGGGATCGCGCGGAGTCGAGTTCGGCGGCGACGTTACCAGGTCGGCGTAACGCAGTGCCGGCGCATCGCACGCGCCGCGATCCGTCACGATAAGCGTCTTGAGGTTGGGCGCGGACGCTTTTAGCTGCGCGAACAGATCGCCGCGCTCGGCGGTCGTGATGACCGCCTTGCAGTTCGCGTCGCTCAGCCGATAGCCGATCTCCGTTTCGGTGGAGTCATAGCTGATCGGAACGCTGATCGCTCCGGCGCGGGCGATGGCGAAACAGCTTTCGATCCATGCCACCGAGTTCGGCAAAAAAATCGCAACAGTATCGTTCGCGACGATGCCATTGTCGGCGAGATGGCCGGCAAGCTTCCCGGTTCGATCGAGAAGTGCGGCGTAGGTCACCGATGTGTGCGCATCGCGATAAGCGCACTTGTCGCCGCGCGCGGCGGCATGCCGGCGCAACAACTCTGGAATGGGAGCGATGAGATCGGTGCGCAGCACGCCGTTGCCCTCAAACCATGCTGAAGCCGCCGCTGATGCTGATCACCTGTCCGGTGATCCAGCCTGAATGCGGCGAGGCCAGCAGCGTGACCATGGGTGCGATGTCGCCCGGCAAGCCGAGACGGCGCACCGGATACAGCTTGACCAGCTTTTCGCGGTTGGCGTCGACCCATTCCTTGTCGTGCGGTGTCTCGACCAGTCCCAGCGATACGGTGTTCGCGGTGGTGCCGGAGCGGCCGAACTCGCGCGCCAGCGATTTCATCAACGCGACGACGCCGGCGCGAGCAGCAGAAACGATCGCCAAACCCGATTCGCCGACCCGCGAGGAATCGCCGATGACGCTGACGATGCGGCCGTTCTTGGCGGCGTCAAGATGCGGCGCGGCGGCGTAGCAGCAGTGGATCGCGCCGTAGAGACAGGCGTCGATCTGGCGATGCCAGTCTTCAGGCTTGGTCTCCATGAAGCGCTGGCGCAGCGCCAGACCGGCATTGTTGATCAGGATGCTGAGGCCGCCGAAATCCTTGACGATCGCTTCGACCATCGTCTTGACGCCGGCAAAATCGGCAACGTCGGCCTTGTACTCTCTCGCCTTGCAGCCCGCACTCGTGATTTCAGCGACCAACGCTTCCGCCTCCTCGGCGGAGCTGCGGTAATTGACGGCGACGTTTGCGCCTTCGGCAGCAAGACTCAGCGCGATTTCGCGGCCGACGCCGCTGGCCGCACCCGTCACCAACGCGGTCTTTCCTTTCAGCCCTAAATCCATGTTCGCGCTTTCATGTTTTCGCCTTGCGCCGGGCCGCCTCGATGAGGCGGAACAAACGCTCCGGCGTTACGGGAAGCTCGTTGATCTCAATGCCGAGCGGCGACAACGCATCGGCGAGCGCGTTCGCGATGGCCGCCGGCGCGCCGATGGTGCCGCCTTCACCCATGCCGCGAAAGCCGCCGAGCGTGGTCGGCGACGCGCTTTCAAGGTGTAGGACGTCCATAGACGGGATCTCGCAGGCCGACGGCACCAGATAATCGACTAGGCTCGCGGTCGTGATCTGACCCTGCTCGTCATAAACGATTTCTTCGTAGAGCGCGGCGCCGATGCCCTGCGCGACGCCGCCGTGCACCTGACCGTCCACAATCAGCGGATTGACGAGCCTGCCGCAATCCTCGGCAACCACGAAACGATCGACGCGGACCTCATAGGTTTCCGGGTCAATCTCCACGGTGGCGATATGCGTCGCCGACGTCGTAGTGCCGAATACCGGATCGTAGGTCTTGGTCGCAGCGAGTTCGTCGCGTGCACCCGGTGGCAATTGGTCGATTTCTGAGTAGACGGAGCGTGCAACCTCGCGAAATGTAATCGAACGGTCGGTGCCGGCGACGGTGACCTTGCCGTCTTCGGCGACGAGGTCGGCGGCGGATGTCTCGAGAAGGTGCGAGGCGGCATTGAGCACTTTCTCGCGCACCGCCTGCGCCGCGAGCGTCGCCGCGCCGCCGGCGAGCACCATGCTGCGGCTGGCATAGGTGCCTGTTGCCCCGGGCACGGCGGCGCTATCGCCGTGCACAATGCGAATGTCATCGAAACTGGCGCCGAGATGTTCGGCAACGACCTGCGCAAGCGTCGTCTCGAGGCCTTGGCCGTGCGAGGCAACGCCGAATGAAGCGGTAACGCCGCCGGTATCGTCGATGCGGATGATCGCGGTTTCGGTGCCGGTCTGGATGGGCATGCCCGGTGCGACGGAGATGCGCGAGCCGATGCCAGTCAATTCCGCGTAGCAGGCGATACCGATTCCGGTCCAGCGGCCGGCGGCGCGCGCCTCCTCCTGCCTGACGCGGAGCGTGTCGTATCCGATCGCGTCGCACGCCATGTTGAGGCATTCCTGAAAGCCGGATTTATCCCAGACGATGCCGGAAGCGACCTTGTAGGGAAGCTCGGCGGTGGGCACCAGATTTCGCAACCGGATTTCCTTGGCGTCGATGCCGATTTTGGCCGCCGCCATATCCATCAGCCGTTCCATGACGAAGGTCGAGATCGGCCGGCCGACGCCGCGGTAAGGCCCGGTTGGCGCCTTCGAGGTCGCCACCGCCCGCACGCGGCCGCGATAGTGCGGGACACGATAGGGCCCGGGCAGAAAACTCACCACCTGCACCGGCTCGAGCGCCGCCGTCCAAGGATAAATCGAATAAGCGCCGACGTCGCCGATGACATCCGCGCGCAGCGCAACCACGCGGCCCTCGTTGTCCACGGCCAATTCCGCATCGACGATTTCATCAAAGCCCTGGCTGGTGGCGGCGAGGTCTTCCATGCGGTCGCTGGTCCATTTGATCGGACGCTCTAGCCGCCGCGCCGCGGCGCAGACAAAGATTTCCTCCGGATAGAGCGATCCCTTGCCGCCGAAGCCGCCACCCACGTCGGGCGCGACAACGCGAATCCGGTTGCCGGGAATGCCGAGCGCCAGCGCCAGCGCGTCGCGCACGATCCCGGGCACTTGCGTGGCCGAATGGAGCGTCAGCGTCTCATGTTTTGTCTCATACTCGGCGAGACACACGCGCGGCTCGATCGCCATTGCGGTCTTGCGGCGCATGCGAAAGCGCCCCTGGACGCGCACCGGCGCGGAAGCAATTGCGTCGTCGACGTCGCCGCGTTTGAACTCGCGGCTCACCAGCACGTTGGTGCCGGCCTCTTCGTGCAGCAGCGGCGCTCCGGAGCGCACCGCTTGCTCCGGATCGGTGACCAGCGGCAGCGACTCGTAATCGATCGCGACGAGTTCGATCGCGTCTTCGGCGTGGTAGGGGCTGTCGGCGATGACGCCGACGACCGGCTCGCCGACATAACGCACCTTGCCGCGCGCGAGCGGCAGAATCGGCGTAGCGTAGTAATTCGGTATGCGCGAAGTCGCGAGGATGGGCGTGACGAGATCGGCCAAATCTTCGGCGGTGAACACCGCGACGACGCCGGGCGCGTTGCGCGCAGGCGAACAATCGATCGCGCGAATGCGCGCGTGCGATTGATCGCTCCTGCGGAACGCGACGTGCAGTGCGCTCGCCGATTGGCGGTCGTCGGTATAGGCACCGACCCCGGTGAGGAGGCGCGGGTCCTCGGTTCGCTTGATGCGCGCGCCGACGATCTTCGGCCGAGTGTATATTTCGGGCGCGTCATTCATAGGCGTCGGCCCCTTTGCGTAAGGTCGCCCATTGCGCGTCGTCATGGCCGCACAGCACCGTGGCGCCGCCGGCTTCGATGTGGCGGACCTCGGTCAGCGACTTGGCGAGCGCGTCGGCGTTCCACGTGTTGCGCGGAATGATGCCGGTATCGAGCGTCGAGCGCAGGCTCACGGTGTCGGAGGCAAGAAAGAAAGTCCCGGATTTGTCCAGCGTCGCCAGCGCGCCGGTCGTTCCCGGCGTATGGCCGGGGAGGGGGATCAGCACGATGCGTCCGTCGCCGAACAGATCGCGCTCGCCGTCGATCATATCGATCGGCGCCGGCTGCTCCCACTCGCTGGCCAGATAGCCGGCGGCTTCGGCGTCCGGCGCACGCGCCGCCGCGACTTCCTTTGCATGAATGACGAATGTCGCGCGCTTGAAGAACGTGTTGCAGCCGCAATGGTCGGCGTGCAGGTGCGAGCACAGCACAACATCGATATCGTCGCATGTGAAGCCGACGCCGGCCAGGGCGGCGATGACGTTGTCACCAGGCTTCATGACAGGAGTCATGACTTTGGCAAGCCGGCCCCAATGCGCTTCGGCATTTTCCGCCACTGCCGGATGACAGCCGGTATCGAACAGTATGTTGCCTTGGCTGTGGCGTAGAAGAATGCAGGATACCGGCACGTCCATGGTTTCGCCGCGGACGGCGTTTGCGTCATACATGGTCTTGCGCAGGCGCAGGCGGCCGCCGGACAGGACGTGCATTTTCATCGCGTGTCTCCGGCTTTGCCGTCGACGACCGCGCGGATCGCCTTGACGATATGCTCGTAGCCGGTGCAGCGGCACAAATTTCCGGACAAACCTTCGCGTATGTCGTCATCGGTGGCGAGCGAATATTTTTTGATGAGGTCGGTGGCGGTGATCAGCATCCCCGGCGTGCAGAAGCCGCATTGCAACGCGTGATGCTCGTGAAACGATCGCTGCAACGCGTTCATCTGCCCGATGCGGCCGAGGCTTTCCACCGTCTCGACCTTGCGGCCGTCGGCCTGCACCGCGAACATCAGACACGAGCGCACGCTGTCGCCGTCGACCAGCACGGTGCAGGCCCCACAGACGCCGTGCTCGCAGCCGACATGGGTGCCAGTCAGGCCGAGCGATTGCCGCAGGAAATCGGCGAGCAAAAGCCGAGGCTCCACCGCGGCCTTACGGGCGTCGCCGTTGACGGTCACTGTGATATCGCGGGTCTTGTTCATGCGGCGCTTTCATTGGCGCGCCGCCAGGCAGCTACGAGCGCCCGACGGGTCAGCGCGCCGGCGAGATGGCGCCGGTAATCCGCCGACGCATGTAGATCGGTATCGGGCGCAATGGCGGCGCGGACCGCCTCGACCGCGTGGCTGGTCAATTTCGGTTCGAGCGATTGGCCGACCAGCAACGCTTCGGCCGCGAGGGCGCGTAGCGCGGTTGGACCGACGCCGGTCAAAGCGATGCGCGCTTGCGCGATGACGCCGCCGGACGCGGTCAATGTCGCCGCCACCGCGGCGAGCGCGAAATCGCCATGCCGGCGCGCAACCTCCTCGAAGCCCCAACCGGTCCGCGGCGGCAATTTCGGTAGCATGATCTCGGTGACCATGTCGCCGGCGGCCAGATCGACCGTCAGCGCATCGAGGAAAAAGTCGCGCGCGGCGACCGTGCGCTTGCCGGACGCCGAGGCGATGTGAAGCGCGGCGTCGAGCAAGAGCGCCATCATCGGCAGCTCGGCTGCCGGGTCGGCGTGCGACAGGCTACCGCCGATGGTGCCACGGTTGCGGATCGCCAAATGCGCGACGTGCGTCATCGCGCAAGACAGCACCGGCAGATGCCGGCCAATGATCGGCGACATCTCAAGTTGATGGTGCCGCGTGAGCGCGCCGACGCGGATACCTGTCTCGGTCTCCTCGATGGAGGCCAAGCCGGGGATCCGGTTGATGTCGACGAGAAGCGACGGCCGCAGCAAGCGGAAATTAAGCATCGGCACGAGGCTCTGTCCGCCAGCGATGATCTTGGCGTCGGGGCCTGCCTCCGCCAACGACGCGACCGCCATTTCGATGCTCTCGGCGACAATATAATCGAAGGACGCGGGCTTCATCCGTTACGGCGCCTTGAACAATCGACTCATACCGGCTGCCTTGGTTCGAGGCGATGCACTATATGGGCTTTTCCGTCCCATTCCTGGGCGGCCTGATACATTTTGTGAAATCCTTCTTCGGCATCGGCGTTCATCTCGATGATTTCAAGCATGCCCGGCAGATCGCGCGAGGTGTCGAAATAGACGACGCGAAATCCCATCGGGGCGCTGTCCGAGAATGCCTCCTGGTATCCGCGCGATCTGTATTGCCCCGCAGCCATTTCGAAATCGCGGACGCCGATCGCCCAATGATGAAAGCCGTGGGCTCCCCGCGCCTTCAGCGTTTCCCGAAAGACGGACGGCTCCTCGTCGTGCTGCTCGATCAATTCGATCATGACCTGACCGGCAAAGGCGAGCGCGAGGCTGACTTTCATCTTGGTTGTCGCGCCACGATAGACCCCTTGGGGCGGCACGAACGGGCCGACCAGGAACCACGGACCGATGTGAAGTAGATCCGTGTAGTGGCGCATACCATCTTGGATATCGGCAACCGTATAGGCGATCTGAATGATGCTGTTATCACGCGGGCCGAAACTGAACCGGTCCATCGAGCTCTCCTGTCGGCAAGGACTTCAGCGCACGTAGCCATATCGCGCGTCCGTACTCAGCTATCGAGGAGCGCCACACAGCGTGTCCAGCCGGCCGAGGCCGCCTCGATCTTTACCGGGAAGCAGCACACCTTGAAACCGAATGGCGGCAGTTGATCGAGGTTGGTGAGCTTCTCCATATGGCAGTAGCCGATGTCGCGGCCCGCTTTGTGGCCTTCCCAAATGACACTCGCGTCGCCGGTTTCGGCAAACCGCTTGCGCGTGAATGAAAACGGCGCATCCCAGCTCCAGCCGTCGATGCCGGTCACGCGGACGCCCTGTTTGAGCAGAAAGAGCGTGGCCTCACGCCCCATGCCGCAGCCCTTGTCCAGAAAATCGGGTCCGCCATACGCGGCCGCCGCCGACGTATTGACGAGCACGATGTCGAGCGGTTTGAGCGCGTAACCGATGCGGTCGAGCTCGCGCTTGACGTCATCGGCCTTGCAAACATAGCCGTCCGGTTTGCCGCGGAAATCGAGCTTCACTCCGGCGGAGAAACACCACTCCAGAGGAACTTGATCGATCTTCAGCGCCGGCTTGCCTCCGTCCATCGTGCTGGCAAAATGCCACGGCGCGTCGAGATGGGTACCGTTGTGCGTGGTGATGGTGACTTGCTCTATCGCGGGCCCTTCGCCGGCCGGAAGCTGCTCCGGCTTGAGCCCGGGAAACATCATCGCGAATTCCTTGGCGCCTTCCTTATGGTCCCGATACTCGATGCTTGGCAGCATGCTCGGAGGATCCGAAGCAATTCCAGCCTTGAGCGCAACCGAAAGATCGATAATCCGCATAGATAGCTCCTCCCGCACCTCGTGCTTCTTGACGTGAGAGCCCGGTTCTCGTGATGCGCCGCGCTCGCCCGCACAAGCGTAAGGCACTTTGTGGTCAACGCTCAACCGCTCGATTGAAAGTCGGTCACGGAATAAGGCGTCGGGTTCGAGCGGCCGCCGCCGAGAGGGGAGCCGCTATGCTTTTGTGAGCACCGGCAAGAGGAGATGCGAGGGCCGTTTGGGATCGTGGAAGACGTTGTGCACGACTGTTCGGCTGGAGCAGATGTGGTAGGGGACGTATTCGGCGTTGGTGGCGCCGGCAACGCCGGTCGGAACGTCGAGCGCGGTGACGTCGATGGCGATGCGATGGCCGCGCCGGAAGCAATTGGCCGTCGCGAGAATTTCAATCTGATATTCCACGATCTCGCCCGGCGTCACCGGCTTCTGCGCGGCGCGGGTCAACGGATGCCAGGGACGGCCGGGGCGTGAGCGCTTCTCGTCGATCGCGCGATGCGACGCTTTCAGCCAACCGCGCGTGAGTTCGCGCTCGGGGAGCTCTTCCGGCAATTGCCGCTCGCCCTCGCGAGCGGTCCGCACCGAAACGTCCGGACCGATATCCTTGAGAACGACGATCCAGTTGGTGTCGGCATGATCGATCGATGCGTAAAGCGAGAGCACCGACGGGCCGGCGATTGAGACAGCCTCGGTCAGCGGATCGGTCATGTAACGCAACCGTTCGACGCGATTGGTCTGGCTCAGCGGCATTTGCAGGAACGAATCCGGCGGGACGAAATCGTCGGCGCTGGCCGGCTTCGGCGCATCGGCTACAAGCCGCTGCCAGCTCTGCAGATAGAGCTTGGTCCATTCGACATTTTTCGGCGGCCAGGCTTCGGCGGTGCGCCATTCGTTGGCGCCCATGAGCCAGTAGCGCACCGGCGGCTCCGCCATGATGCCGGTATCGATCCCCTTCAGCCAGTGATCGTACCAGCGCAGGATCTCGCCGTGCATGGTGTGGAACGGCCGCTCCAAATGAGCCGGTCCAAGGAAGGTCACTTTCTTCGGCGCCTCGGTCTTTTCGAAATACGTCTCCGCGCCGTTCAGATGAGTCTTGTAAGTGTAACCGTACCAGCCCGAGCCGGTATAGGTCGGCACCTTGATCTTGCCGAAGCTCGCCTCGCTGGCGGCGACCGCCTCGTCGTTGTCGTAGGGATTGATCAGCACGTCGAAATAGGGCGGCATGTGTTCGCCCTTCTGGGCGATGACGTTGTAGACGTGCGGGTACATCCGGTAATCCGGATTGGCCATCGCCTCACGCCACCATTCCTCGCGCTGCGGCGGCAAGGTGCCGGGCCGGCCGCGGTTCTGATGCATGGCGGAGAAATGGCCGAGCATGTAACGGAAGACGTGCACCACGCCGCCGGGATATTCGTGACGGAAACCGCCAAGGTGGCCGTAGGCGCCGCGCGGGTCGAACGGGAAGATGGCTTTCAAATGTGGCGGCTGCTGGCGCGCGACCGCGAGCTGCTCGGCGCCAAAACCGGAAATGCCGACCATGCCGACATTGCCGTCGCACCAGGGCTGCGCGGCAATCCACTCGATGAGGTCGTAGCAGTCCCACTCGCGCGAGCCGCCGCCTTCCGATTTGCCGATGCCACGTGGCCCGCCGATGATATGCACATAGCCGCGCGAAACGAAGAAGCGGGTGTCGCCGGCTTCCATCGGTCCCATCCACAGCGCGGTCCAAGCCGGCTGCGGCGGCAACGTCTCCGCCCAGGCCGGGCCTTGCATGTCCTTGTTGTAGACGGCGAAGGCAAGCAGCGCTGGAAAGCGACCACTCGCCGGCGGCCGGTAGACGTCCACCGACAGCTTCACCCCGTCGCGCATCGGCACCGCGACATCGGTCTCCCGCGTCATCTCGGCATACTCGGGGGCCCGGTCGTAATCCCCAGGAGGCCGATCGCCGGCGTAGAGGGGCAGAGTCGACGCCATCATTATATTTTCCTCTCTCTACGCGGCAACATAGGTTAAGCCCGCCGACTCTCTTTTCTCTAACGTATCAAGACCGGGCACGAGGTCGTCAACTGGTTCGCCGCGCTGCATGCTTGCGCCTGATGCTCAACCGTGCGTCGTAAACGTCGGCGTGGCGTCGACTTCCGGGAAGACCCGTGCTCGAATAGCTCTAGGTTGATCTGAACCGGCGCGTGCGCAGGCCATCCGAGGGCGTGCGCTCGTAAGCAAATATCTGAGAAACAGGCGGCATTCACAGCAGCCAACGTAGAAGGAGGAAGTCTTGGGATTAGTCGAAGGAAAAACCTGCATCGTGACCGGCGGGGCCGGCAGCATTGGGCTCGCTACCGTCCAAGCGCTGCTTGCCGAGGGCGCGAGGGTTATGCTCGTGGACCTCGACGCCGACAAGCTTGCGCGCACCGTCCAGAAGCTCGGAACCGAAAAGGCGGCCTTCGTCGCTGCCGATGTCACCGATGCTGCTCAGACCCGCGAATATGTCGGCGAAACGGTTGCCCGCTGGGGCAAGATCAATGTGTTGTTCAGCAATGCGGGCAACGACGGTCACTTGATGCCGATCACCGAATATCCCGAGGATTTGTTTGACCAAATTATCGCCACGCACGTGCGCGGCTGTTTCCTCGCCTGTAAATACACCCTCCCGCAAATGAACGACGGCGGCAGCATCATCATTACGTCGAGCATCGTCGGCGTGAAAGGCGTGCCCGGTAATTGTTCTTACGTCGCCGCTAAACATGCGCTGATGGGCTTGATGCGCTGCGTCGCCAAGGAGGTCGCTCCGCGGCGCATCCGCGTCAACAGCGTCAATCCCGGCCCGGTCGATAACGTGTTCATGCGCACCGCCGAGAAGACCATGAGCAAACTCATGGGCCGCGACGCCGGGCAGTGGTTTGACGAGCAGATACCGCTCGGCCGCCATGCGGTGCCGGACGAGATCGCGCAGGCCGTTTGTTTTCTGGCCTCCGATCGCAGCAGCTATACCAGCGGTACCGCGCTCATGGTTGACGGCGCATTCTGCGCCTGAGCGCGGCTTGATCGATCTCAGTTATGACGACGAACGACAAAAAAGTGCGAAGAGGGAACGCCATGGCGAAATTTGGAATCGGACAGGCCGTCCGCCGGGTCGAGGATCAGCGATTCACGACCGGAGCCGGCGCATTCGTTGGCGATCTCGCGCTTCCCCGCCAATGTTATGGCGTGGCGGTTCTTTCGCCGCATGGGCACGCGATCATCAAGAGCGTCGACGTGACGGCGGCGAAGGCCGCGCCTGGCGTCCTCTGCGTGCTCACGGGCGCCGACGCCGTCACTGACGAGATCAGCGGCATTCCGCCGTTTTTCATGCCCGATTCCTGGGGCGGGCCGAAGGGATTCCCGACGACCCGGCCGGTGCTACTGGCCGACCGTGTCCGCTGCGTCGGCGACCATGTTGCCTTCATCGTCGCCGACACTGAGGCGGAAGCCCGCGACGCCGCCGAGCTCGTGGCCGTGGACTACGAGCCGCTGGCCGCGCTCGTCGATCTTGAGCAGGCAGCGCAACCCGGGGCGCCGAAAATCTGGGACGATTGCCCGAACGGCAACGTCGCAGTGACGATTGGGTTTGGCGACAAGGCCGCAACGGATGCCGCGTTCGCCAAGGCGAAGCACGTCGCCAAGGTTCGGCTGGTCAACAACCGCATTACCGCAAACCCGATCGAGCCGCGCAGCGCGGTCGGTGTACACGACGCCGCGGACGGCAAATTCACGCTCTACACCACGTCGCAGGATCCGCACAGCGTGCGGGCCGCTGTGTCGGCTGCACTGCACTTGCCCGAGTCAAAGATCAGGGTGCTCTCGCCCGACGTCGGCGGTGGGTTCGGCATGAAAGCCAACCTCTATCCCGATGACATCCTGGTGCTGTGGGCCGCGAAGCGTTGCGGGCGGCCGGTGAAATGGACGGCGACGCGCAGCGAAAGCCTGCTTCTTGATAATCACGCGCGCGATCAGGTCGTCTACGGCGAGCTTGCGCTTGACGGGAACGGAAAATTTCTTGCCATCAGGTCGACCGCCTATCAGGCGCTCGGCGCCTATTGGTGGGCGGCAGCGACGGCGCCGCTGTTCTGGTCGCTGATGTTCATTCCCAGCCTCTACGACGTGCAGACGATCGACATCAAAACCAACGCCGTGTTCACCAATACCACGCCGACCTCGGTCTATCGCGGCGCTGGGCGGCCGGAGGCGATCTATCTGATCGAACGCCTGGTCGAGCGCGCCGCGCAGGTCACCGGCATCGATCGGGTCGAGTTGCGCCGGCGCAATCTCATCAAGCCGGAAGCGCTGCCGTATCACACGCCGACCCATCACACCTACGACAGCGGCGAGTTCGAGAAGCTGATGGATGTATGCCTCAGGCTCTCCGACTGGAACGGCTTTGCCGCGCGGCGCAAAGAGAGCGAGCGGCGGGGCAAGCTGCGCGGCCGCGCCGTCACGCCCTACATCGAGCTCGGCGGGGTATTCAACGAACGCATGGAGATACGGTTCGATCCGGGCGGCATGGTGACGATCGTCGCCGGTACCCATTCGCACGGACAAGGGCATGCAACCGCATTCGCGCAACTCGTCGCCGAGTGGCTGGGCGTGCCGTTCGAAGCTATCAACTACATCCAGGGCGACACCGAGAAAGTGATGTTCGGCCGCGGCACGTTTGCGGCCCGAAGCTCCTTGGTCGGCGGCAATGCGCTGCGCAATGCCGCCGATGTGGTCATTGCCCGCGGGAAGGAAATGGCCGCCGCGCTCATGGAGGCGGCACCTGGCGACGTTGAGTTCAGCGCCGGAACCTACACAGTGATGGGGACCGACAAGCGGATGTCGATCAGCGACGTGGCCCGCGCGTTTTTTGCTCCGGCCGGGCCGGTCCTGAAGCTCGGTCTCGGCCTCGACGGGGTTGGCACTTGGTCGGGCGTTCCTGGCGGCGCACCCAATTATCCGAACGGCTGTCAGGTCTGTGAGGTTGAGGTCGACCCGGAAACGGGCGCCATCCGCATCGACCGCTTCGCCGCCGTTGACGATCTCGGGATGGCGATCAATCCGATGATCTGCGAGGGGCAGATTCACGGCGGCATCGCGCAGGGCGTAGGGCAGGCGCTGTTCGAGAATATCGTGTACGACCAAAAATCTGGCCAACTTATAACCGGGAGCTTCCTTGACTACGGCATGCCGCGTGCCGGCGACTTCCCGCAGATCGTTTCCGAGTTTGTCGAAATTCCAGCCACGACCAACCCGCTCGGCGTCAAAGGCATCGGCGAGGCGGGAACAATCGCCGCGCCGCCGACGGTGGTCAACGCCGTGCTCGATGCGCTGCGCGACCTCGGCGTCGAGCACCTCGACATGCCGCTGACGCCGGCGCGCATCTGGCAGGCCGCAAACGGTGCGAAGCGCATAGGAGAATTACAAGGATAGATGCTCATGCCCAACAGTGGGGTTCCGGCACAATCGTCCGCGCCGCGCGCGCGCGCGAAGCCCGTCATCCGCGAGCACAAGATTCCTACGCCCGACAGCAAGCCTTACATTGCCGTCGAAGGGCCCGACGGAAATCTGTGGTTCTGTGAGAGCGGCGCGTCGAAAATCGGCTGCTTCGATCCTGCCGCCGGCACGTTCCGCGAGTTCGCCCTTCCCGCCGCCGGCAGCGTGCCGGTCGGTATCGCGGTCGGCGGCGACGGCAATCTCTGGTTCACCGAGAAAGAAGGCAACCGCATTGGGCGCATCACCTTGGACGGAGAAATTGCGGAATTCGCGGTACCGACAGCCAATTCGGGTCCAGATGGCATTGTTCTCGGGCCTGACGGCAATGTTTGGTTCTCCGAGGGCAACGCCGATCGCATCGCGCGGGTCACCCCTGAGGGTCGCGTCACCGAATTCGGTGCGGGCATGACGCCGGGAAGCCGGCCGCTCTCTATCGTCGCGCGCGACGGCGCGCTGTGGTTTAGCGAGGCCGGCGGCAGCCGCGTTGCCCGCATGACGCTGGACGGCGAGGTTACCGAATTTCCGATCCCGAGCCCCGACAACCAGCCGCGCGCCATGGTCCTCCATCCCGACGGCAGCATCTGGTTCGTCGAGACCGGCGCCAACGCGCTTGGCCGCATCGCTCGCGACGGCACGGTCGTCGAGTTTGCCATTCCGACGGCGAATGCGTCGGCGCGCGGCGTTACGGTGACGGCCGACGGCGATCTCTGGTTCACTGAAAATTTCGCAAACAAGATCGGTCGAATGGACTCAACCGGCGCCATTATCGCCGAGTATGAGATCCCAACATCAGCAAGCGGCGCGCGATGCATCGCCGCGATGTCCGACGGCCGCCTGTTTTTCACTCAATATGACGCGGGCCTAATCGGCGAGCTTATTCCGTAGTGCATGTTTACTCCGTAGTGAATGTGAATTGAGCGTGACATCGGAACTCCGAAGACGGAGTTCGCGCGGCGCGGCTCAATAGCCTCGCCCGCTCTTGCGAAGTTTGCGACTTCTCGCTAAATAGGCGAAATCGAGTTTTTCGGCCGAACGACTAGGCCTTGCAGCGACGATAGCGCGCCTGACTGACGATCTTTCACCAAAATCTCGAGCGAACCGGGTCGTGCCACTTGCGCGGCTCATATCTTGTTTTCTAAGAAGGAGTGTCCCGTGAGCAACGGAACAGTGAAGTGGTTCAACGTGCAGAAGGGTTATGGATTCATCCAGCCTGATGGTGGTGGCAAGGATGTCTTCGTCCATATCAGCGCCGTTGAACGCGCTGGGCTGGGCGAGCTGCGAGAAGGCCAGAAAGTCGCGTTCGAGGTCGTGGTGGACCGCAAGACCGGCAAGTCGGCCGCCGAGAATTTAAAGACCGTCTGACGAAATCGGCGAGGCCGCGGCGGCGGTCTCGCCATTATTTTGAGCGTCGCCGCCAAAGCGGTTCGGCCGGTCATTTATAGTAGCCGACGCCGCAGCCTTGGTCGCCGACTCGTGTCACGAAGGATACCTTTGGGACCGGTTCGGTGGTGCCGGGTTTCGGGAAGTTGTAATTCACTGTGGCGACGCTTCCTTCTTTCGCCGCGTCGAATAATCTTTGTCCGAGGGGGTCGCCTTTGAACTTAAAGGCGCGAACATCCGTGCCCATAAGCGCGGGATTTGGGTGCGTGGTCGTTTTACCGTCCGCCATACTAAAGCAGAACACGTAGAGGTCGTTCTCGTGGAACTGCTTGTTGCTCTTGTCGTTGAAGTCGCCCAGCGCGGTGGCCTTGTCGGCCTTGAGCGCGACGACGGCGCGATCGAGCATCGCTCTTGCTTCCTCCAATGTGCCGAATTGCTCGGCGCTGACCGAGGCGCCGCTCCATAACAGCGCCAACGCCGCCAACGCGGACGCAACCGTCAATTTCGTCATGGCGTGTTCCCTCGTGGCGGGCCGCTGAAGACTGGCGGCTATTCGCCTCCCGCGGGCAATAAGCACGAACTGCCC